>NZ_JAGGMS010000001.1:8231166-8531833 GCF_017875555.1 Amycolatopsis magusensis
ACCGCGGCGCCGTACCGGGACTCGTCGATGACCCGCTGCCCCCGCTCGTTCACCAGCAGCCCGCCGAGGAACGCGCTCGGCGGGGTCAGGAAGCGCCACGCGGAGACGCGGCCCATCCCGGCGGTGGCGCCACCGGCCGACCGGCCCAGTTCGATGCCGGAGCCGTCGTCACCGACCGTGCCGAGTTGCAGGCCACGGCGGTAGGCGGGCGCGTGCTCCCGGATCCACTCGCGGTTGGCGATGAAGCCACCGGCCGTGAGGATCACGCTGTGTGCCGAAATTTCGATCTCGCGGGCGAAGCGTTCCTCAAGTGCCACCACGCGCCGATGCAGCTTCTTCCGCAGGGCGGGCACGTAGATACCAGGCTTCGCGGACCACTGGCCGAGTCGCCGGTGCAGGGCTCGCGCCCACGCCGGGGCGTCACGCAGCGTCGTCGCGATCACGCCGGTCACCGTGCCGTCGACCGACTGGATCAGGCGGCGGACCCGGGTCTGCGGCAACACCGTGGCCCGTCGGCGAACCTGCGCCGCCAGCGGTGTGAACAGCGCTTTTCCCGAGGTCCCGCGCCCTTTCGCGCGATGCCCGCGTGGCGCGGGTTCGGCGGCGTCGCGGAAGCCGCCGGACGACTCACTGCCGGAGTAGTACAGGTAGTGGCGATTGCCCGGGTACGAGGTCTTCTCCGGGCACAGGCTGCCTTCGAACGGCACGCCGTGGCGTTCCAGCCAGCGGATCATCTCGACGCTGCCCTCGCAGAACGAACGCAACGCCCGCTCGCTCACCACGTCTCCGACCTCGAGCCGGAGGTAGGCGTGCATGGCGTCGACCGAATCGGTGACCCCGGCGTCCCGCTGTTGCGCGGTGCCGCCGCCCGCGTAGACGATGCCGCCGCTGAGCGTGGTGGCACCGCCGCCCTCGAAACGGTCGAGCACCAGCACGTCGGCTCCGGCCTCGGCGGCCTCCAGCGCGGCGCACGCTCCTGCCGCCCCGAAGCCGACCACGAGTACCCCGGTTTGCACGGTTCCGCTCACCTCCGGCAGCCTAGAACTGAAACACGTTCTCGTCTATGGTGACCCATAGCGCAACGACCAGCTGTTCGCGTTTCTATAACGCGTTCCAGTAGCACGGGAGGCTTTGATGCCCGACGAGTTCGACGTCGTCGTGGTCGGCAGCGGCGCCGCAGGCATGACCGCCGCACTCGCCGCGGCCCGGCACGGGCTCAGCGTCGTGGTGCTGGAGAAGGCCGCCAAGTACGGCGGCTCGACCGCCCGATCCGGTGGCGGCGTGTGGATCCCCGGCAACGAAGCGCTGCGCGCGGCCGGTATCGACGAGCCACCGGAGCGGGCACGCGAATACCTCGAAGCCATCGTCGGCGACGTGGTGCCCGCGGAGCGCCGGAACGCCTACCTCGACCGCGGCCCCGAAGTGGTCGAGTTCCTCCATCGTGAGACGCCGCTGCGGCTGTGCTGGGTGCCCGGCTATTCGGACTACCACCCGGAAGCCCCCGGCGGCCGCGCCGGCGGGCGCTCGGCGGAACCCCTTCCCCTGGACGCCAAGGTGCTCGGCGAGGAGCTGGCGAACCTCGAACCGCCCTACAGCGCCCCGCCCGCCGGGGTGCCGCTGATGCAGGCCGACTACCGCTGGCTGAGCCTGCTCGCCCGGCACCCGCGCGGCCTGACGCGCGTGCTCCGGCTCGGCGTGCGCTGGCTGGCCGGGCGGTTCACCGGCAAGCACCTGCTCGCCATGGGCCAGGCGCTGTCCGCCGGGTTGCGGGCCGGGCTGCTGCGCGCCGACGTCCCGGTCCGCCTCAGCACCCCGCTGACCGACCTGTGCACCGAGGGCGACCGCGTCACCGGCGTACTCGTGGCCGACGGCACCGAGATCCGTGCCCGGCTCGGCGTCGTACTGGCGTGTGGCGGGTTCGAGCGCAACGCCGAGATGCGCGCCAAGTACCAGCGCGCGCCGATCAGTACCGAGTGGACGGTCGGCGCCGAGGCGAACACCGGCGACGGCATCCTCGCCGGGCTCAAACTGGGCGCCACCACCGAACTGATGGACGACGCCTGGTGGGGCCCGTCCATCCCGCTGACCGGCGGGCCGTGGTTCGCCCTCGCCGAGCGCTCCCGGCCCGGCTGCCTGCTGGTCAACGAGCGCGGCGAGCGGTTCGTCAACGAATCCGCGCCCTACGTCGAAGCCGTGCACGCGATGTACGGCGGGGAGTACGGCCAGGGCGACGGTCCCGGCGAGAACGTGCCCGCCTGGCTGATCTTCGACCAGCGCAACCGCAACCGGTACATGTTCACCGGGCTCGGCCCGCGCCAGCCACTGCCCGGCCGGTGGTTCAAGGCGGGCATCGCGGCCAAGGCCGCCACCCTGCGCGGACTGGCCGAGGCCACCGGACTGCCCGCCGACCGCCTCGAAGCCACGGTGTCCCGCTTCAACGGCTTCGCCCGCGACGGCGTCGACCAGGACTTCGGCCGGGGCAAGAGCGCCTACGACCACTACTACGGCGACCCGCGCAACAAACCCAACCCCAGCCTCGGCCCGGTGGACCGCGCGCCGTTCTACGCGGTCCGCGTGGTGCCCGGCGACCTGGGCACCAAGGGCGGCCTGCTGACCGACACCCGCGCCAGGGTGCTGCGCGCGGACGGCTCGGTGATCGACGGGCTGTACGCGGCGGGCAACACCAGCGCCGCGGTGATGGGCCACACCTACGCGGGGCCGGGCGCGACCATCGGGCCGGCGATGGTCTTCGGCTACCTTGCGGCCGAGGACCTCGCGGCCAAGAATCGAACCGGAGGTACGCGATGACCGAGACCTATCGCAAGATCGACGCGGGCGCACCACCGGCCCGTTTCGCCCGCGGCTGGCACTGCCTCGGCCTCGCCGATTCCTTCCGCGACGGGAAACCGCACGCCATCAACGCCTTCGGCACCAAGCTGGTGGTCTTCCAGTCCGGGAACGGCGAGCTGAACGTGCTCGACGGGTACTGCAGGCACATGGGCGGCGACCTCACCCAGGGCACGGTCAAGGGCGAGGAGATCGCCTGCCCGTTCCACGACTGGCGCTGGGGCGGCGATGGCAAGTGCAAGGCGATCCCCTACGCCAAAAGGGTTCCGCTGCGGGCCCGCACCCGCGCGTGGACCACGGTGGAGGAGAACAAGCAGCTGTTCGTCTGGCACGACCCCGAGGGCAACCCGCCGCCGCCGGAGCTGGCGATCCCGCGCATCGACGGCATCTTCAGCGGTGAGTGGAGCAACTGGACCTGGGACTCGGTGCTGATCGAGAACTCGCACTGCCGCGAGATCATCGACAACATGGTCGACATGGCCCACTTCTTCTACATCCACTACGCGTTCCCGACCTACTTCAAGAACGTGTTCGAGGGCCACATCGCCACCCAGTACCTGAACACCAAGGGCCGCCCGGACATGGGCATGGCCTCGAACTACGGCGGCGAGGAGAACCTGCTCCGCTCGGAGGCCTCCTACTACGGCCCGTCCTACATGATCAACACCCTGCTCAACACCTACAAGGGCTTCGACATCGAGAACGTGCTGATCAACTGCCACTACCCGGTCACGGAGAACTCGTTCATGCTGCAGTGGGGCGTCAGCGTGAAGAAGCTGCCCGGGGTGAGCGACGAGCAGGCGGACGGCATCGCCGGGAAGTTCGCCAAGGGCATCGGCGTGGGATTCCTGCAGGACGTGGAGATCTGGCGGAACAAGTCGCGGATCGACAACCCGCTGCTGTGCGAAGAGGACGGTCCGGTCTACCAGCTCCGGCGCTGGTACGAGCAGTTCTACGTGGACGTCGCCGACGTCACCCCGGAGATGACCCAGCGCTTCGAGTTCGAAGTGGACACCACGCGGGCGAACGAGGTGTGGGCGGTGGAGGTCCAGGAGAACCTGGCCCGGCAGGCGGCCGAGGCGGAGGTCTGAGGTGGCGCACACCGCTTTCGGCAGGCCACTGCCTTCGGCCGAGGAAACCCGCGAATTCCTCAGCGGCGGGCTGGCGCCGGTGGGCTGCCGCACCTGCTCGGTGCGCGTGCTGGTGAAGAAGAACAGCCCCAAGCACACCAGCATCCAGTGGACCGCAGACAGCTCGGCGTGCCCGGTGTATGCCGCTTCGGACCGGCCGCCCGCGTTGCAGGACACCTGCCCCGAGCTGCAGCGCAGCATCGACGAGGACGTGCGGGCCGGTGCGCTGGGGGTCGCCGGTGAGTGAGGCTCGGCGCCTGCGGGTGGCGGACGTGATCGCCGAGACCGCCGACGCGCATTCGCTGGTGTTCGAACCGGCCCCGGGCATGGACTACCGGCCCGGCCAGTTCCTCACCCTGCGCGTGCCGAGCGATCGCTGCGGTTCGGTGGCACGCTGCTACTCGCTGTCCAGTTCCCCGCACACCGGCGATCCGCTGACGGTCACGGTCAAGCGCACCGGCTACGCCTCCAACTGGATCTGCGACAACATCCGGGCGGGCGCGGAGATCGAGGTGCTGCCGCCGTCGGGGGTGTTCTGCCCACCGGATCTCGACGCGGACCTGCTGCTGTTCGCCGCGGGCAGCGGTATCACGCCGGTGCTGTCCATCGTGAAATCGGTGCTGGCCAAGGGAACCGGCCGCCTGCTGCTGGTCTACGCCAACCGCGACGAGCAGTCGGTGATCTTCGCGCGGGAGCTGCGTGAGCTGTCCGCCTCGATGCCCGACCGGCTGACCGTGGTGCACTGGCTGGAAAGCGTGCAGGGGCTGCCGTCGATCGAGCAACTCCAGTCGCTCGCCGCCCCCTTCCCCGGCAGGCCCGCGTTCCTGTGTGGTCCCAAGCCGTTCATGGCCGCCGCGCAGGCCGCGCTCAAGGCGCTCGACTGGGACCGGAAGCTGGTCCACATCGAGAAGTTCCTCTCCCTGGACGGGAATCCGTTCGAGGAAGCCGCCGAGGTGGTCGCCGAGGAGTCGGCCGACCCGCCCGCGACGGTGCACGTCGACCTCGACGGCGAGCAGCGGTCCCTGGTGTGGCCGCGGGAGCGCAAGCTGCTCGACCTGCTGCTGGACGCCGGGTTCGCGGCGCCCTACTCGTGCCGCGCCGGGCAGTGCAGCGCCTGCGCTTGCCGTCTGGTGTCGGGCCGGGTGAAGATGCTGAACAACGAAGTACTCGATTCCGACGACCTCGACGAGGGCATCGTGCTGGCGTGCCAGTCGGTGCCACTGACCGACGAGGTCTCGGTCACCTACGAATGAGTGGTGCGCATGCCCATCGATCCGGCGGTCGCGATCGGCGCGGAACTCGGCGAGGAGCAGTTCTCCTGGACCTCGACGGACGTGCAGCTCTACCACCTCGCGCTCGGGGCCGGCGCCGACCCGGGTAGCCCGCGCGAGCTGCGGTACGTGCTGGAGGACGACCTGCGGGTGCTGCCCACCTTCGCCACGGTCGCGGCGTCCTTCCGCTGGACCGAGCCGCCGACGGTGTCCTTCCCCGGGGTGTCCATCGACCTGGCCAAGGTGGTGCACGGCACCCAGGAAGTGGTGGCGCACCGGCCGCTGCCGGTGGCGGGCAAGGCCACCTCGCGGACGAAGGTGGTCGACGTACTGGACAAGGGCAAGGCCGCGGTGATCATCCGCGAGACGGTCACCCTCGACGAGCACGGCAGTCCCTTGTGGACAGCGCGGTCGAGCATCTTCGCCAAGGGCGAGGGCGGCTTCGGCGGGCACCGCGGCAGTTCGGCGAAGGTCGTGACGCCGGACCGGGAGCCGGACCTCGTCGCCGACACGCCGACCCTGCCGCAGCAGGCGCTGCTGTACCGGCTCTGCGGCGACCGGAACCCGCTGCACGCCGACCCCGGATTCGCCGCGCGGGCGGGGTACGACCGGCCGATCCTGCACGGCTTGTGCACCTACGGCATCGTGGCGAAGGCGGTGACAGACACCGTCCTCGACGGCGACGCGGCGGCCGTCGGCTCGTGGTCGGCCAAGTTCGCGGGTGTGGTCTTCCCCGGCGAAACCCTGCGGACCTCGATCTGGCGCGAAGACGGCCGGTTCGTCGTGGTCGCCACGGTGCCCGAGCGGGACAACGCCGTGGTCCTGTCCGAAGGGCTGCTGACCGGCCGGTAGTTCAGGTCCTGGTGAATTCCCACCGCGGTTCGCGCGCACTCGGTAGCTTCAGGAGTGCTTTTCCGGAACCCACCGGAAAGCACGACGAACTGGGGTGGACATGAACGGAAAGATCGCCAGTACCCTCGCGATCGGGGCCGGCGCGGCGGCGGTGGCCGTCGGCGGAGCGGCGCCCGCGCTGGCCGCACCGGAGGCGCCGGGGCTGGTTTCCCTGCACGACCTGCCCGGCTACGGCGGCGAGAGCCACACGCAGCTGATCAACGGCTCCGGCACGTTCTGCCTGCCACTGGGCCCGCTGGACAACCGGGCGTCGTCGATCCGGCTGTCGGACGCGCGGGTCGAGGTGTTCGACAGCCCCGGGTGCTTCGGCGCGGGGCTCGCGCTCCCCGGCAGCGTGCCCGACCTGGGCCTGATCGGCTGGGACAACCGGATCTCGTCGGTGCGGATCACCGTCGCCTGATCACGAGGTGAGCAGGAGGGCACTGGTGGGCACACCAGTGCCCGCCGTCACCAGGACCCGGCCGGCACCGGGTACCTGGTTGACCGCGGTACCGCGGAGCTGGCGCACGCCCTCCGCGATGCCGTTCATGCCGTGGATGTAGGCCTCACCCAGCTGACCGCCGTGCGGGTTCAGCGGCAGCGACCCGTCGAGTTCCAGGTGCCCGTCGGCGATGAAGTCCTTCGCTTCGCCACGGCCGCAGAAACCCAGCTGCTCCAACTGCATGAGCACGTACGGGGTGAAGTGGTCGTACAGCACGCCGACGTCCACATCGGACGGTGACAGCCCGGACTGCGCCCACAGCTGGCGCGCCACCACGCCCATCTCCGGCAGGGCGGCCAGGTCGTCGCGGTAGTAGCTGGTCATCACGTACTGGTCGGTGCCGCTGCCCTGGGCGGCCGCGGCGATCACCGCGGGCGGGTGCGGCAGGTCGCGCGCCCGCTCGAGGCTGGTGATCACCAGCGCCACCCCGCCGTCGCTCTCCTGGCAGCAGTCGAGCAACCGCAGCGGTTCGGCGATCCAGCGTGACGCCTGGTGCTGTTCCAGGGTGATCGGCTTGCCGTGGAACCAGGCGTGCGGGTTGCGTGCCGCGTGCTTGCGGTCCACCACCGCCACCCGGCCGAAATCCTCGCTGGTGGCGCCGTACTCGTGCTGGTAGCGCCTGGCCAGCATGGCCACCGTCGCGGCCGGGGTGGCGATGCCCATCGGGTAGTGGAAGCTGTTGTCCACACCCGAAGAGTTCACCTGCTGCGCGGCGGCCGCGGACACCCGGCCGAAGCGGTGCCCCGAACGCTCGTTGAACGCGCGGTAGGCGACCACCACGTCGGCCATCCCGGTGGCCACGGCCATCGCGGCCTGCTGCACGGTCGCGGCCGCCGCTCCCCCGCCGTAGTGAATCCGGCTGAAGAAGGTCAGTTCGCCGATACCCAGCTCCCTGGCCACCGAGATCTCACTGTTGGCGTCCATGGTGAAACTGACGAGTCCATCCACATCGGACATTCGCAACCCGGCGTCCAGCACCGCGGCTCGCACGCATTCGGCGGCCAGGCGCAGTTCGCTGCGCCCGGAATCCTTGGAGAACTCGGTGGCGCCGATCCCGGCGATCGCGGTGGTACCGGTGAACTTCACGACGCGCCTCCCGGCAGTACGACCCGCACGGTGCCGGTGAGGTGATCACCCAGTGCACCACGAGCGGTCACTTCGACCACGGTCTCCTTACCGTCCTGTTCGGACACCCGACCGGAGAAGACGAGCGTGTCGTAGGCGTAGCACGGCACCCCGAGCCGAATCTTGATCGAGCGGATCAGCGCCTCCGGACCGGCCCATTCGGAGACGAACCGCTGCACCAAGCCCGTATCGGTGAGGATGTTGACGAAGATGTCCTTGGAACCGCGAGCGATCGCGGCATCCCGGTCGTGGTGCACGTCCTGGTAGTCGCGGGTGGCGATCGCGGAGCTGATCACGAACGTCGGCGTGATCTCGATCTTGAGTTCGGGCAGCTCGGTGCCCACCGCCGCGGTCACGGCGCCACCCGCCAGGCGGGCAGGGTCAGTTCGTCGTCGATCCGGAGGAACGCCGCCCGTACCTCCAGTCCGATGTGGACCTCCTCGGGCCTGGCATCCAGCAGTTCACCGAGCACCCGCACGCCTTCCTCCAGTTCGACGAGCGCGACCACGAACGGCAGTTCCTTGCCCGGCACCGGCGGGTGGTGGTGCACCACGTAGCTGTACACCGTGCCGCGACCGGACGCGACCACGTAGTCGGGTACGGCGTCCAGCGCACCATCGGGCGGCATCGGCCCCGGAGGGTGGCGGAGCACGTCACCCCAGCGCTGGATCCGCAGTTCGCCGACCTTGGTCCCTTCCCAGAAGAACGCCGTGTCCGGGCTGATCACCGGCCGCAGCACGGCGGCACCCGGGGCTTCGACGATGTCCGGCGCCGGGCGCGGGCGGAACTTGAGCACGCGGAACACCATGTCCGCCACCAGTTCCTCGCCCACGTACCAGTTCGTCCTGGTGGTGACGAACCAGCCTTCGCCCAGCGCGGTCCTCTTCGGCCCGGTGACGTCTTCGAGCAGCGTGGTGGCCGCGACCTGCTCACCGGGGCGCAGGTAGCGGTGGTAGTTCTGGTCGGAGTTGGTCGCCACCACCGAGGTGAAACCCGCGTCGTCCAGGACGGACATCATCGCGCCCAGCGGGTCGTCGGCGGATCGGGTGCCACGCAGGCCGTTCATCGTCCACGCCTGCACCATCGCCGGTGGGGCCACCAGCTCGCCGTGCACCGACTTCGCCGCGAACTCCGGATCGACGTAGACCGGGTTGGTGTCCCCGATCGCGTCGACCCAGCTGTGCACCGACGCCTGGTTCACCGGGTCGCGGGCGAACCGCCTGCCGGACTCGCCACCGGCCGCGATGCGCTCGGCGGCGGCCTTGATCTCCACGTCGGTCATCGCGGCACCCTCGGCAGTTTCAGCCCGGCGGTGGCGATCAGCTCGCGCTGGATCTCGTTCACGCCACCACCGAAGGTCAGCACCAGATTGCGCTTGGCCAGGCGGTCGAGCAGCTCGGCGAGTTCGGCGGTCTCCGGATCGGCGAGGTCGCCGTGCCGTCCGACGATCTCCTCGGCCAGCCTGCCGATCCGCTGCACCCGCTCCGAGCCGAGCACCTTGGTCGCGGAGGCGTCGGCTATGTCCACTCCGGACGGTTTGGCCACGCTCGCCACCTGCCAGTTGAGCAGTTCGTTCACCCTGGTCACGGCGCGGGTTTCGGCCAGCACCACACGCACGTCGGGCAGGTCGAGCAACGGGATACCGTCCGGTGTGGACCTCCGCGCCGCCCACGCGCGCACGCGGTCGTGGAGGCCGCCGATGCGCCCGGCCGGGCCGAGCATCACGCGCTCGTGGTTGAGCTGGGTGGTGATCAGCCGCCAGCCCGCGTTTTCCTCGCCCACCAGGCGGTTCACCGGTACCCGCACATCGGAGTAGTAGGTGGCGTTGGTGTGGTGGGCGCCGTCGCAGGTGATGATCGGGGTCCAGCTGTACCCGGGATCGGTGGTGTCGACGATCAGGATCGAGATGCCCTTGTGCTTGGGTGCCTCGGGATCGGTGCGCACGGCCAGCCAAACGTAGTCGGCGTCGTGGCCGCCGGTGGTGAAGATCTTCTGGCCGTTGACGACGTACTCGTCACCGTCGCGCACGGCGGTCGTGCGCAGCGAGGCGAGGTCGGTGCCCGCTTCGGGTTCGGTGTAGCCGATCGCGAAGTGCAGCTCGCCGTCGAGGATCTTGGGGAGGAAGAAGGCTTTCTGCTCGTCGGTGCCGAACGCCTGCAACGTGGGGCCGACGGTCTGCAGGGTCACCGACGGCAGCTGCACCTCGGCCCGTGCTGCTTCGTCGGCGAAGATGTGCTGCTCCAGTTCGCCGAAGCCGCGGCCGCCGTACTCCTTCGGCCAGCCGACGCCGAGCCAGCGGTCGCGGCCCATGCGCCGCACGATCTCCCGGTAGACCGCGCCGTGGCGCTCGCGCACCATGGCCCGGCGTTCCTCCGGGGACACGAGATCGGCGAAGTACGCGCGCAGTTCGTCGCGGAGCCGCTGCTGGTCCGCGGTGAGTTCGAGGTGCATCAGGCCCTCCCCGCCAGCTCGCCGAGCCGGTGCGCGTGCCCGCCGAGAAAGCGCACGAGGTCCTTGGCAGCGGCCGAATAGCGGTGCATCGGGTAGCTGGTGTCCACGCCGAGCCCGCCGTGCAGGTGGTGGCAGACGCCCATGGCGAGCGGCACCTGCTCGGCCGCCCAGTACGCGGCGATGTCGAGTTCCTCGTCGGCGTCCCGGCCGGTCGCCAGCTGCCAGATCGCCGAGGTGGTGCTGAGGTGCACGGTCCGCGAGGCGGTGTAGACGTCGGCGATCTGCTGCGCGACGGCTTGGAAAGTGGCCAGCGGCCTGCCGAACTGGACGCGCTCGCGCACGTGCCGGGTGGTCAGCTCCAGCGCCCCGGCGAGCAGTCCGTCGAGCACCGCGAGCGTGCCGGCGAGGGCGAACCGGTGCACGCCGTCGATCGTGCCGCTGAGCAGGTCCCGCTCGGTCACCGGCGTTTCCGCGAAGGTCAGCCGGTGCTCGGGGGTGGTGCCGGAGTGGTACGAATCCTCGACGGTGACGCCGGGCGCGTTCGGGTCGACCAGGAAGACGCCGGTGCCGACCGGCAAGGACGCCGGGACCAGGATCCGGGTGGCTTCGGCGGCCCGCGGCACCGCGGTCTTCACGCCGCTGAGCAGCCAGCCGCCGTCCGCCTGCCGCGCGGTGGTGGCCGGTTTACGCGGGAAGGGCGCAGACGGTTCGTGCAGCGCGGCGGTGAGCACCTCGGTGCCGTCGCCGACACCGGGCAGGAAAGCCGCGCGCTGCTCCGGGCTGCCGAAGGCGTCGACCGGCAGCGCGCCCAGCGCGAGCGCGGGCAACGCGGGGACGTCGGCGGCGGTCCGGCCGACCTCGGTGAGCAAGGCGCAGACTTCGGCGGCGCCGAGCCCGTCCCCGCCCAGGTCGGCGGGCAGCGACAGGGCGAGCAGGCCCGCCTTGGCGAGCGCGGGCCACGAGTCGGCTTCACCACGCAGGATCTGCGCCGCCAGCTCGGTGACCGCGGCCTCGTGCGCACCGGGGGTGAAGTCCACTCGGGCCTCCTGACGCCGGACCAAACTGAAACCTGTTCTAGTTTTAGCCCGGATCGGCGATCACGGCAAGCCCCCGCGGAAGGTCACCCGGTAACTGCTCGGCGAGACACCCAGCGCGGCCTGCAGGTGCTGGCGCAGGGAGGAGGCCGTGCCGAACCCCGATTTCTCGGCGACGCGATCCACCGGGAGGTCGGTCTCCTCGAGCAGCTGGCGCGCTCGCTCAATGCGCTGCTGGGTGAGCCATCGCGCCGGGGACATGCCGACCTCTTCGCGGAAGCGCCGGGTGAAGGTGCGGACGCTCATCGCGGCCTGTTCGGCCAGGTCGTGGCGGGTGAGCGGGCGGTCGAGGTGAGCCAGCGCCCAAGCGCGGGCGTCACCGGTGGACGAGGCGCGCTGCGGCGGGACCGGGCGCGGGATGTACTGGGCCTGGCCGCCCTCGCGGTGGGGTGGGACGACCGTGGTCCTGGCCACCTCGTTGGCCACCGCGACGCCGTGGTCGCAGCGGATCATGTGCAGGCAGAGGTCGAGACCGGCGGCCTCGCCCGCCGAGGTGAGCACGTCGCCGTTGTCGGTGTAGAGCACGTCCGGATCGAGGTCGACCCGCGGGTAGAGGCGGCGGAAGTGCTCGGCGGACTTCCAGTGCGTGGTCGCCCGCCTGCCGTCGAGCAGCCCGGCGGCCGCGAGCGCGAAGGCCCCGGTGCAGATCGACGCGATGCGCGTCCCCGGCCGGATGCGCCCGAACGCCTCCGCCAGCTCGGCGGGCAGGCGACCCTCGGTCTCGGTCTCGTCCAGCTCGTGGGAGGCGAGCACCACCACCGTGTCCGCCCGGCCCAGCACCTCGGGCCCGGCGGCGACGTGGATGGGGAAGTCGGCGTCGGTGCGCACCTCCCCGGGGGTGAGCGCGCAGGTCACGACCTCGTAGAGGGGCGCGCCGTCCGGGGTGGCGGCGCTGCCGAACAGCTGGTGGACGATGCCCAGCTCCAACGGCATCACCCCGTGACGCACGAACGCGACGATGAGCGACATGGCCCAATTCTGACACATGTTGTCCTTTGGGCCACTGGTCCGCGTGGTGGTCGCGGCGCATGGTCGAGGCATGAACGTGCTGTGGGTTTTCGCGCATCCGGAACAGGCCTCGCTCAGCGGTTCGCTGCGGGATGAGGGCGTGCAGGCACTCGTCGAGGCCGGGCACGAGGTGCGGATGTCGGATTTGTACGCGATGAAGTGGAAGGCCGTGGTCGACCGGGATGACTTCCCCGAGGAGACCTCACCTCAGCTGCGGGTCACCACGGCCTCGCGGCGGGCTTATGAGGCGGGCACGCTGAGCGCGGACATCCGTGGTGAGCAGGAGAAACTGGCCTGGGCGGACTTGGTGGTGCTGCAGTTCCCGCTGTGGTGGTACAGCATGCCGGCCATCCTCAAGGGCTGGGTGGACCGCGTCTTCGTGAAGGGTTTCGCTTACGGGGTCACCGATCCGTCGGACGGGCGGACCCTGCGATACGGCGAAGGAACGCTCGCCGGTAAGCGTGCGCTGGTGGTGTTGACCGCGGGCAGCCAGGAACCCGCTTTCGGCCCGCGGGGGATCAACGGACAACTGGACCTGGCGCTCTTCCCCTTGTTACACGGGACGCTGTGGTACACGGGCATGTCGATACTGCCGCCGGTTGCCGTTTATGGCGCGGACCGGGTGAGCGCGGAGGATCATGCCGCTGCTGTTTCCTTGGTGCGTTCGAAGGTGTTGTCCGCTGAGCAGGATGCCCCTTTGCCTTACCGTTCTCAGAACGGCGGCGATTACGATGGTGACCTGGTGCTGCGGGGTTCTCTTGCGCCAGGTTTGAGCGGGCTGGGCGTGCACTACCACCCCGGCGCCTGATTGTGACTACGGTGGGGATGGTGGTGTCAAGGCGGGAAAGCTTGCCTTGACACCACCATCCCCACCGTGTTTGGGCTTTGGACCGGGGCGAGGAGGGATGTGGCCGGTTTCTCCAGTCGGCTTCGGCCACCGGATTGCGGCTCTGCTTGCCTGACTGTGGACGCTCGAGTGTGAGACTCGGCTGCACGAATGCAGAACTCAACTGCCTGAACGTGGAACTCGCCTTCCTGAACGTGGGATTCGGGTGCACGGGTGTGGAACTCGCCTTCCCGAATGTGAGGTTCGGGTGCCCGAGTGTGGAACTCGCCTTCCCGAATGTGAGGTTCGGGTGCCCGAGTGTGGAACTCGCCTTCCCGAATGTGAGGTTCGGGTGCCCGAGTGTGGAACTCGCCTTCCCGAATGTGAGGTTCGGGTGCCCGAGTGTGGAACTCGCCTTCCCGAATGTGAGGTTCGGGTGCCCGAGTGTGGAACTCGCCTTCCCGAATGTGAGGTTCGGGTGCCCGAGTGTGGAACTCGCCTTCCCGAATGTGAGGTTCGGGTGCCCGAGTGTGGAACTCGCCTTCCCGAATGTGAGGTTCGGGTGCCCGAGTGTGGAACTCGGGTGCCTGAACGTGTAGTTCGGGTGCCTGAACGTGGAACTCAGCTGCGCCAACGTGAAACTCGGGTGTTTGAACGTGGGGTTCGGGTGCGCGGGCGTGGGGGTCGGGATGGGGGTTAGAGGTTCAGGGTTATCAGGGTGGTTAGGTCCTCGTCGGTCAGGTTGGTCAGCCAGTGTTCGCCGGTGCCGATGATGGTGTTGGCCAGGGTGCGTTTGCGGGTCAGCAGGGTGCCGATGCGTTCTTCGACGGTGCCTTCGGTGATGAGCCGGTGCACCTGCACGGGCCGGTCCTGGCCGATGCGGTAGGCGCGGTCGGTCGCCTGGTCTTCGACCGCCGGGTTCCACCAGCGGTCGTAGTGGATGACCTGCGTCGCGCGCGTGAGGTTCAAGCCCACCCCGCCGGCCTTCAGCGACAGCAGGAACACCGGGCTTTCCCCGGCCTGGAACCGCTGCACCATGCGGTCCCGCTCCCCCAAAGGCACCGAGCCGGACAGCAGTTGCGCGGGCAGCCCCCGCTCGGCCAGCCAAGTCTCCAGCAACCGGCACATGCCCACGTACTGGCTGAACACCAGCACGCTCTCCCCGGCGTCCAGCATCACCTCCAGCAGTTCCTCGAAGGCCGCGAGCTTGCCCGAACGCCCGTCCAGCGGACCGGGCTCCTTCAGGTACTGCGCCGGGTGGTTGCAGATCTGCTTCAGTTCGGTCAGCAGCTTGAGCACCTGCGCCTTGCGCTGGATGCCCTCGGTGCCCCTGATCGCTGCCAGGTTTTCCCGTACCACCGCCTCGTACAGCGTCACCTGCTCGCGCGTCAGCGGGACGAACCGGTCGGTTTCGGTCTTGGCGGGCAGTTCCGGGGCGATGTCCGGGTCGGTTTTCTTGCGCCGCAACAGGAACGGGCGTACGACTGCGGCCAGCCGGTCGGTCGCGGCCTCGTCGGCGTGGCGTTCGATCGGCCGGGCGAACCGGCGCCGGAACTCCTCGGGGCTGCCCAGCAGGCCGGGCGTGGTCCAGTTCAGGATGGACCACAGTTCGGTCAGCCGGTTCTCCATCGGCGTGCCGGTCAGCGCGATCCTCGCCACCCCGTAGAGCTTGCGCAGCTCCCGCGCGGTCTTCGACGCCGCGTTCTTCACCTGCTGCGCCTCGTCGGCGGCGATCAGCCCCCATTCCACCGTTTCCAGTGTCTCCCGGTCACGCAGCAGCACCCCGTACGTGGCCAGCACCACCTCGTCCTCGGCGAGCCCGTCCAGGCTGCGCCGGCCACCGTGGAACCGCCGCACCGGCACCGACGGCGCGAACCGGGCGAACTCGCGTTCCCAGTTGCCGAGCAGCGAAGCCGGGCACAGCACCAGCGTGGGCCCCTCCCGCCAGGCCCGCCGGTGCAGGTGCAGCGCGATCAGCTGGATCGTCTTGCCCAGGCCCATGTCGTCGGCCAGGCATCCGCCCACGCCCAGCGCGGCCATCTTCGACAGCCACGCGAGCCCGCTGAGCTGGTACGGGCGGAGTGTGGCGTGCAGCCCCTCCGGCGGCACCACCACCTCGTCGGGTGTGTAGCGGAGCCGGGCGAGCAGCCCGGTGATCACGGACGGCGTCATGAACTCCTCGCGTTCACCGTCCACCTCGAGCTCCCCGGTGAGCGCGGCGGCCAGCGCGGCCGCTTCCGTCACCGGGGAACGTCTCGCACGCAGCTTCGCCAGCAGCAACGAATCGGCCCGCACCCAGCGCCCCCGCAATCGCACGAGCGGGCGTTTCGCCTCGGCGAGCGCCGTCACCTCGGCGTCGGTGAGTTCCTCCTCCCCCACGCTGACCTGCCACCGGAAGTCGAGCAACCGGGTCAGCGTGAGCTGCGGCGGCGACTCCGAAGGCACGCGCACCGAAGCCCGGACGCGCGGCAGCCCCTCGAACAGGTCCTTCGGCCACAGCACCTCGATGCCCGCCGCGCCCAGCCGGGACGAACCGCCACGCAGCAGCTCGGCGACCTCGTCGTCGGTCAGCTCGACCACGCCGCCGGCCACCCGCGCGAGCGGTGGCCACACTTCTGCCCCACGTCGCAGTGCGAGTGCCAGCCGTACCTGGACGTGCTCGCCGAACAGCGAACGCACCACCTCCGGCGCGTCCCCGAACTCGGCGACGTCCAGCACCAACCCCGAATCGGCCGCGCTGCGGACCGCGAGCACTCCGGCGAAGCGCTCCTCGGCGAGGTCCACGCGGAGCACCAGCCGGACCGCGGTGTCCTCGGCGAGCAGGTCCGCGATCGCGTCCCACAACGCCCGCACCAGTGACTCCGGCGAGTGCAACCGCACCCGTTTCAACCCGGACAACGGCAGCGCGAGCGCCTCCGGCGGCAGCGCCTCGGCCAGTTCGGTCAGGCGCAGCGCGTCGTCCACTTCGAGCGGCCCGGCCCGCCAGCTCGCGCCGTCCGGCTCGACCCGGCCGCGGGCGACCAGGCTCAGCCCGGCCGCCACCACCTCCGCCCAGGCCGTGATGGTGGCGCTGGCGTGCTCCCCGGCGGCGAGCAGCACGCGGACCGCGTCGGCGACGGGCAGCACCGAAGCGTCCACCTGGGTGCGGCGGAAGGCCTGTTCCCTGGGCAGGACCAGGTCGATCGGCGTATCACCGCCGCCGTGGCCCCACAGGGCGAGCACACCGTCGCGAGGTGGGTCGGACGGCACGAACAGGGCTTGGGTTCCGGGAGCGAGCTCCATGGCGGTCACCGTAGGACGCGCCCCCGACAATTACGCGCGAGGGAGGCCCAGCAGTCGTTCGGCGGCCACGTTCCGCAGTACCTGGGTGGTGCCCCCGGCGATGCTGAGGCAGCGCGAGACCAGGAACTCGTGCTGCGCTTCCTTCGTTGATTCCCCTTGCGGACCAACGACTTCGAGTGCGGTCTCGGCGACCTCCTGCCGGTGCCGCACGCCGATCAGCTTGCGCACGCTGGATTCCGGGCCGGGGTCCTGTCCCGCCAGCGTCCGCAACGTGCCGCGCAGCCCCAGCAACGAGCCTGCCGAACCGTCCGCGATCAACGCGCCGAGCCGGTCCAGCAGCAGCGGATCCGCTGTCCTGCCCCGCAGTCGCCGGACGAGCCGTTCGACGCCCTCTCCCACCAGCGTGCCCGAGCCCATCGCGACGCGTTCGTTGGCCAACGTGGTGCGCGCGAGCCGCCAGCCGCCGTTCACCTCGCCGACGACCTGCTCGTCCGGCACGAAGACGTCCTCGAGGAACACCTCGTTGAACCGCGCCTCGCCGGTGATCTCCCGCAACGGCCGGATTTCGATGCCATCCGCGCGCATGTCGACCAGGAAGTAGGTGATGCCGCGGTGCTGCGGTGCTTCCGGATCGGTGCGCGCCAGGCAGATCCCCCAGTCCGCCTGGTCGGCCAGCGAGGTCCACACCTTCTGCCCGGAGATCCGCCAGCCGCCGTCGACCCGGATCGCCTTGGTGCGCAGGGAAGCCAGGTCCGATCCGGCACCGGGCTCGCTGAACAGCTGGCACCACGTGATTTCACCGCGCAGGGTCGGGCCGACGTACTTCTCCCGCTGCGCGTCCGTGCCGTGTTCCAGGATGGTCGGAGCCGCCCAGGCACCGATGATCAGCTCCGGCCGGGTGACCCCGGCGCGGTCGAGTTCGGCGTCGATGACCAGTTGACGGGCCGCGGACGCACCGAGCCCGTACGGCTCCGGCCAATGTGGAGTGAGCAGCCCGGTCTCGGCCAGCTTCCGGCGTTGTTGGTCAGGAGGCAGCGCGGCGATTTCCTCGGCCAGCGCCCGGATTCCGGGGTCGCTCGCGGTGGCGGTGTCGCTAACACGGCGAACCCCGCCGAGCGCGAGTTCGGCCGCGCGACGCCGCCAGTACGCACCACCGCCGAGCGCCTGACGCAGGGTGACCGCGCGCCGCAGGTAGAGGTGGGCGTCGTGTTCCCAGGTGAAACCGATGCCGCCGAGCACCTGAATGCAGTCCTTCGCGTTCTCGACCGCGGCGTCGAGGGCGAACCCGGCGGCGGTCGCGGCGGTGAACTCCTGCTGGTCGGCGTCGGATTCGTCGGCCGCGCGCGCGGCGTCCCACGCCAGCGCGGCGGTGGCCTCGGCGCGGCAGAGCATTTCCGCGCACAGGTGCTTGATCGCCTGGAACGAACCGATGGGACGGCCGAACTGCTCGCGGACCTTGGCGTAGTCGACGGCCGTGCGCAGACACCATTGGGTGATCCCGGCGGCCTCGGCACAAGCCAAAGTGGCCGCGAGTGCCCGGATGTCACCCGATACGGGGATCAGTGCGTCGGCGGGCACGACGACATCAATGAGCCGGATCGTGCCGAGGGAGCGGGACAGGTCCATCGAATCGACGGCGGTGACCTCCACCCCGACAGTCCCCGGCGGCAGCACGAACCACTGATCACCGGCGTGGAGGAGCAGGTGAGCGGCCGAATCGGCGTCCAGCACGGGCCCGGTGTCGCCGCTCAAGAGCATCGAACCGCCGGGGCCGGGCCGCGCTTCGAGGGAGGTCCAGGCGACGGCCGCGGTGGCCAAGCCGTCGGTCAAGGCGGGCACGAGTTCCTTGGCCGCGGGGGTGTCCGGGGCCCGGCCGAGCACCAAGGCGGCCAGCAGGCTGCTGAAAACCGGACCGGGCACCAGCGCTTCGGCGGTAACCTCGAGGCCGGAGGCCGCGTCCACCACCCCGGCACCGGCGCCGCCCAGCGCTTCCGGCACAGCCACCGAGAACAGGCCGATGCGCCCCAGCGCCACGAGGCAGCCGTCGAAGCCCTGAGCACCGCGGAGGAGTTCCACCGGCCGGTCATCCGCGGCCCACGCGCGGATCGAGTCGGCCAGCGCCCGCTGCTCCTCGGTGATGGCGATCGGCACGGTTACCTCCACGTCCACGAACCAGCCAGACCCATAAATAGAACGTGTTCCACTTTAGGACGTCAAGCCCCCTGGTTTGAACCCCCCGTCAGGTTAGGTACTCTTCAGGGACAAACTGGAACAAGTTTCGACCGGACCGGGGGACCGCCCGATGAGCAAGCAGAAGGCCCCCATGGGCACGCTGAACGGAGACGAGCTGGGCTCGGCCGCCCAGCGCGACCGTCGCAAGCGGATCGTCGACGCCACGCTGGCGCTGGCGTCCAAGGGCGGGTACGACGCCGTGCAGATGCGGGCCGTCGCCGAACGCGCCGATGTGGCGCTCGGCACCCTCTACCGGTACTTCCCGTCGAAGATCCACCTGCTGGTTTCCGGGCTGGCCAGGGAGTTCGAGCGCGCGCAGGAGAAGTTGCAGCGCGGCGCCATCCCCGGCGACTCCCCCACCGAGCGGCTGTTGTTCGTGCTGGGGCGCAACACCCGCCTGATGCAGCGCGACCCGCACCTGACCGAGGCGATGGTGCGCGCGTTCATGTTCGCCGACACCACCGCGGCCACCGAGGTCGAGCACGTCGGGCGGCTGATGGAGAACATGTTCGCCACCGCGATGGGCATCGACGACCCGACCGAGGCGGACCGGGACATCTTCCACGTGATCGCCGACGTCTGGATGGCGAACCTGGTCGCCTGGGTGACCCGGCGGGCCTCGGCCGCGGACGTGGCGAACCGGCTGGAACTGTCGGTCCACCTGCTCCTGGACAAGTGAGCTACGGCCGGTAGAGGCCGATCAGCTGGGCGAGGTGCCTGCCCGCGGCCAGCAGCGGCTCCTCGCTCTTCGACACCTGAGCGGACAGCTCGGCGCCTTCCAGCGCGCTGACCACCGTGGTGGCCAGCGCGCGGGCGTCGCCCTCCGCGATGCCCGCGCCGCGGAGCTTGGCGCACACCAGGTCCTGCCAGTGCGCGAAGGCGGCGGCAGCGGCCTCCTGGATGCCGGTTTCGCGATCGGCCGCGCCCAGCGCGGTCGTGGCGACCGGGCAGCCGTCGACCCAGCCGGACTCCTTCAACCCGGCGCCGAGCTCGACCGCGCAGGCGGTCACGGCTTCGGCCGGGTCTTCGTGGTCGGCGAAGACCTTCCGCAGCAGGTCCGCGAACTCCCGGTCGCCGTGCTGGACCGCGGCCACCGCCAGTTCCCGCTTCCCGCCGGGGAAGAAGTGGTACACCGAGCCCAGCGTGGCCTCCGCCTCCCGGGAGATCTGCTTGAGGCCGGTGCCGTCGTAGCCCTGCCGCTGCATCAGCCGTGACGTGGCCAGGACGATGCGCTCGCGAGTGCCCGGCGACTTGGTCTCCATGCGGCCATCCTATCGGATAGAACGTTCGTTTTAGAGCTGTGCTACCTTGCCCTCTGAATAGAACGTTCGTTTTAGGAGGAGTCGACGTGCGGCATCAAGCAGTGACGGTGCTCGGCCTCGGCCCGATGGGCCAGGCGATGGCGAACGTGTTCCTCGACCACGGGTACGAGGTCACCGTGTGGAACCGGACTCCGGAGCGGGCCGATGATCTCGTGGCGAAGGGCGCCATCCGGGCGCCCACGGTCGGCGAAGCGGTGCGGGCGGGCGACCTGACCATCCTCAGCCTGACCGACTACGCCGCCGCGTACGCGATCCTCGAGCAGGCGAAGGACGAACTCGCCGGCCGGATCTTCGTCAACCTGGGTTCGGCCACCCCTGCCGAGGCTCGCCAGGCCGCGAACTGGCTGGCGGCACTGGGGGCCGCGCACCTCACCGGCGGTGTGCTCACCCCGCCGTCCGGCATCGGCACACCCGGTCCGGTGACGTTGTACAGCGGCCCGCGCGAGGTGCTCGACGCGCATGGGGCGACGCTGGAGTTGCTGACGGGCATCGACTACCGGGGCGAGGACCCGGGCTTGGCGGCGCTGTACTACCAACTCGAGATCAGCATGTTCTGGACCGCGCTGCTCGGCTACCTGCACGCGACCGCGATGGCGCGGGCGAACGGCATTTCCGCGACGGAGTTCGCGGGAACCGCAGCGAAGACCTTCGCCGGGATGACGGAGTTCTTCGAGTTCTACGCACCGCGGATCGACGCGGGCGATCACTCCGGCGACGTGGACCGGCTGTCCATGAGCGCCGCGAGCATCGAGCACGTCGTGCGCACGGCCGGGGATTCGGGGGTGGACGCCACGTTGCCCACCGCGATGCTGGAGATCGTCCGCCGCGGGATCGCCGACGGCCACGCCGGCGACAGCTTCACCAGTCTGATCGAAACGCTCCGGCGCTGAAGCCACACCCGGCCCAAGGGCCGCCGAACGCTATGAATGGGGCATTACTTGCAATGGACGCAAGTAATGCCCCACTCCTAGCATTCAGGTCATGGCACTCAGGCGTGCAGCTTCGGCAGGACTTCCCGGCCGAACACCTCGATCCACTCCTTCTGGTTCCGGCCCACGTTGTGCACGTAGATCCGGTTGAACCCGGCGTCGACGAACTTCTGCAGCGAGGCCCGGTGCACGTCCGGGTCGGACGAGATGACCATCCGGCCCTCGAAGTCCTCCGGGCGCACCAGCTTCGCCATCTGCTCGAAGTCGAACGGCGAGCGCACGTCGGCCTTCGGGAACTTCATGCCGCCGTTGGGCCACTGCTCCATCGCGTTGCTCAGCGCCTCCTCTTCGGTCGACGCCCACGACAGGTGGACCTGCAGCAGCTTCGGCATGGCGTCCGGGTCCTTGCCGGCCTTCTTCGCGCCCTTGCCGAAGTTGTCCAGGATGCCGGCCAGCTTCTCCAGCGACGCGCCCGGCGTGATCAGGCCGTCGGCCAGTTCCCCGGTCTTGCGGGAGGTGTACGGCCCGGCCGAGGCGATGTAGATCGGCGGCGGCGCGTCCGGCAGGGTCCACAGCCGCGTGGTGTGCAGCTTGAAGAACTCCCCGCTGTGCTTGACGTCCTGCCCGCTGAACAGCTTCTTGATGATCTCCAGCGCCTCGAACATCCGGCGCACCCGCTCGGGCGCCTCCGGCCAGTAGCCGCCGATGATGTGCTCGTTGAGCGACTCACCGGAGCCGATGCCCAGCCAGGTCCGCCCCGGGTAGGTGGCTTCCAGCGTCGCCGCGGCCTGCGCCACGATCGCCGGGTGCAGCCGGAAGGACGGGCAGGTCACGCCCGGCCCGAGGTCGCCGGTGGTGTTCTCGGCCAGCGACGCCAGCACGCTCCACACGAACGAGGCCTCGCCCTGCGCCGGTACCCACGGCTGGAAATGGTCGGCGGCCATCTGCCCGGAGAACCCGTGCTGCTCGGCCAGCGCGGCCAGCTCGATGGACTCCCGCGGCGAGAACTGCTCCAGCGCCGCCGCGATTCCGATCTGGACTTCACTCACGAACTCTTACCCCTTCTCACCCGTGGTCTCGCTTCGCCAACCTACTCCGCTCACCGGAATCCGCCCGCGAAGCGCGCGAACTCGTCGAGTTTGCGCAGCGACTCCGCTTCCGGCAGTGTCGGCAGCAGGAAGGTCAGCCGGTCGACCCCGGCTTCGGCCAGCGCGGCCGCTTCGCCGGCGTCGGGCCGGGCGCCGAAGATGGTCATCGGCACGTTTCCGCGGCCCTGCTCGGCCAGCCAGCCCTTCACCCGGCGGATCTCCTCCGGGGTGGTGCCCGGGCGCGGCAGCCAGCCGTCGCCGTACTTCGCCAGCCGGTTCAGCGCGGCCTCGCTCTCGCCACCGATGTAGATCGGCGGGTGCGGCTCCTGCACCGGCTTCGGCCAGGAGAACACCGGGTCGAAGTCGACGAACTTGCCGTGGAACTCGGCTTCTTCCCGCGTCCACAGCAGTTTGAGGGCCTGCAACTGCTCATCCAGCAGCGAGCCGCGGGTGCGCGGGTCGGTGCCGTGGTTGCGCATCTCCTCGCGGTTCCAGCCCACGCCGACCCCGAACAGCACGCGGCCACCGGAGATCAGGTCGAGGCTCGCCACTTCCTTGGCGGTGTGGAACAGGTCGCGCTGGACGAGCAGGGCGACACCGGTGCCGAGCAGCAGGTTCGACGTGGTCTCGGCGATGGCGGCCAGTGTGACGAACGGGTCGAGCGTGCGGTAGTAGATCCGGGGGAGGTCACCACCCGCCGGATAGGGCGACTCCCGGCTCGCCGGGATGTGGGAGTGCTCGGCGAGGAAGAGCGAGTCGAACCCGCGCTCTTCCAGCGCCCGGCCGAGCACGCCGGGGCGGATGCCCTCGTCGGTCACGAACGTGGAGATACCGAAGTCCATGTTCGTGGCGAACCAGGGCCGCCCCGGCGGTTATTCCCGTCAGCGGGTCCGGAGGTCCCAGCGGCGGTGCTTCGGCGCCGAGATCGGCGCGGTGGCCGGCTCGGTGCGGGCGGTGCGGTCGGTCACCGGCTCGTGCTCGGCCGTCCGGTCGGTCAGCCGGTGCTCGCCGGTGGTCCGGTCGGTCAACCGGGTCTCGCCGGTGGTCTCCGCCGGGGTTTCCCGGTCGTGCCCGTCGTCCAGCGGGATCTCGGTCTTGACCACCTTGCGCGCGGGCAGCACGGCCATGATCAGGCCGAGCAGCGCCAGGCCACCGTGCAGCCAGTTGTCCGCGACGTTGATGTGCAGGGGGTCACCCATGCCCGAGATCGGGTTGGTGGCGATCACCCCGGTGATCATCAGGCCCCAGACGAACACCGCGCCATAGGCGATCAGCAGGATCCAGCCGTACATCCTGGCCAGCCCGGAGGCGGTGGCCATCAGCACGCCCAGCAGGCCGCTGAGGATGTGCAGCACGTTGTGGAACGGGTTGATGGCGAAGCCGAGCAGGGTTCCGTGGGAGTGCCCGGCGAAGTCGCCGAAGCCGGTGCGGACCAGGCCGACCACACCGAACACCAGGAACGCCAGCCCGACCAGCCCGGCGAGTATCTGGACCGGCTGGAGGCCGGCCCGGTGCGGACGCAGGGTCTTCTCGGTCGTTGCGCGAGCCATGTCGTTTCCCCTTCACGGAGTCGATGGGGACGATTACCCCGGGCATTCCGCCGACAAACCAGTAGGGTGACGCCATGCCAGCCGATCTGGAGCTCCTCCGCCGCCTCGCGCTCGAAGAGCACGGACTGGCGACCATTTCCACCGTCCGGGCGAACGGCACGGTCCACTCGTCCGTGGTCAACGCCGGGCTCATCGACGATCCGGTGAGCGGGGTGCCGTCGGTCGGGTTCGTCGCCCGCGGGGATTCGCTGAAGCTGCGGTTGCTGCGCACCGCCGGGCACGCCACCATCGTCTTCCGCCGCGGCTGGAACTGGGCGGGCGCGCAGGGTCCGGTGCGGATCATCGGCCCGGACGACGCCGAACCCGGCTTCGACCCCGACGGCTTGCCCACGCTCCTGCGTGAGGTCTTCCGCGCGGCGACCGGCACGCACGACGACTGGGCCGAGTACGACCGCGTGATGGCCGCCGAGCGCCGGGCCGCGGTGTTCATCACCGCGGACCGGCTCACCGGCAACGGCTGAGCCGCTACACGTTGCGGCGGTACTGCCCGCCCACCTCGAAGAACGCCTCGGTGATCTGGCCGAGCGAGCACACGCGCGCGGCGTCCATCAGCACACCGAACAGGTTTTCGTCACCGCGGGTCGCGGCCTCGCGCAGGGTCCGCAGCGCCTCCGCGGCCTCGGTGGTGTGCCGCTGCTGGAAGTCGGCGAGCCGGCGCAGTTGCGACTCCTTCTCGTCCTCGGTGGCCCGCGCGAGTTCGACCTCGACCTCGTCCTCCTCCGGGTGCGGGTTCCGGAAGGTGTTCACGCCGATGATCGGCAGCGTGCCCTCGTGCTTGAGCCGCTCGTACAGGATCGACTCGTCCTGGATGCGGCCGCGCTGGTAGCCGGTCTCCATCGCGCCGAGCACGCCGCCGCGCTCGGAGATCCGGTCGAACTCGGCCAGCACGGCCTCCTCGACCAGGTCGGTCAGCTCGTCGATGATGAACGCGCCCTGCAGCGGGTTCTCGTTCTTCGACAGGCCCCATTCCTTGTTGATGATCATCTGGATGGCCATCGCGCGGCGCACCGAGCTCTCCGACGGCGTGGTGATCGCCTCGTCGAAAGCGTTGGTGTGCAACGAGTTCGCGTTGTCGTAGAGCGCGCACAGCGCCTGCAGCGTGGTGCGGATGTCGTTGAAGCTCATCTCCTGCGCGTGCAGCGACCGGCCCGAGGTCTGCACGTGGTACTTGAGCTTCTGCGAGCGCTCGTTGGCGCCGTAGCGCTCGCGCATGGCCACCGCCCAGATCCGCCGCGCCACCCGGCCGAGCACCGAGTACTCCGCGTCCATGCCGTTGGAGAAGAAGAACGACAGGTTCGGCGCGAAGTCGTCGATGTCCATGCCGCGCGCCAGGTACGACTCGACGTAGGTGAAGCCGTTGGACAGGGTGAAGGCCAACTGCGAGATGGGGTTCGCGCCCGCCTCGGCGATGTGGTAGCCGGAGATGGACACCGAGTAGAAGTTCCGCACCCCGTGCTCGATGAACCACTCCTGGATGTCGGCCATCATGCGCAGGCTGAACTCGGTGGAGAAGATGCAGGTGTTCTGCCCCTGGTCCTCCTTGAGGATGTCGGCCTGCACGGTGCCGCGGACGTTGCGCAGCGCCCACTCCCGCAGCTCGGCGGCCTCCGCTTCGGCCGGTTCGCGGCCGTGCTCGGCCTTGAACGCCTCCACCCGCTGGTCGATCGCGGTGTTCAGGAAGAACGCCAGGATCGTCGGCGCCGGGCCGTTGATCGTCATCGACACCGAGGTGTTCGGCGCGGTGAGGTCGAAGCCGTCGTAGAGCGCCCGCATGTCCTCCAGCGTCGCGATCGACACACCCGAGGTGCCGACCTTGCCGTAGATGTCGGGGCGGGTGTCCGGGTCGTGCCCGTACAGCGTCACCGAGTCGAACGCGGTGGACAGGCGCTTGGCCTCGGAGTCCGACGACAGGTACTTGAACCGGCGGTTGGTGCGGAACGCGTCGCCCTCCCCCGCGAACATGCGGGCCGGGTCCTCACCCTCGCGCTTGAACGGGAAAACGCCCGCGGTGTAGGGGAAGTAACCGGGCAGGTGCTCGCGGCGGAGGAACGAGAGCAGCTCGCCGGTCTCGGTGTAGCGCGGCAGCGCCACGCGCGGGATCCGGCTGCCGGACAGGGTTTCGCGCCACAGCTGGGTGCGCAGCTCCTTGTCGCGGATCTTCACCACCAGTTCGTCGGCGCGGTAGGACTCGGCCAGCCCGGCCCAGTCCTCCAGCAGGCGGCGGATGTCGGCGTCGACCTGGGCGGCCGCCCGCTCGGCCAGCTTCTCCACCGCGGCCACGTCGTCCCCGGCCTCGGCGAGCGCCTCGCGCGCCGTCTCCAGGTGCTCACGCCGGCGCACCGCCGCGACCTGGTCGATGGTGCGCTGGTGGTAGCCGCGCACGGCGTCGGCGATGTCGGACAGGTAGCGGGCCCGCGAGGACGGGATGATCGTGCTGGCGTCGGTCGACACCTTGCCCTCGACCCGCGGCAGCACCCCGGCCGAGACGGACAGGCCCTTCTCCGCCAGCGCGTCACGCAGGTGCTGGTACAGCGCGGTGACGCCGTCGTCGTTGAACTTCGCGGCCGAGGTGCCGAAGACCGGCATGTCTTCGGGCGCGGAACCGAAGGCCTCGCGGTTGCGCACCAGCTGGCGCGCCACGTCGCGGCGGGCGTCCTCGGCCCCTCGGCGCTCGAACTTGTTGATCGCGACCGCGTCGGCGAAGTCGAGCATGTCGATCTTCTCCAGCTGCGACGCGGCGCCGAACTCCGGCGTCATCACGTACAGCGAGTGGTCCACGTGGTCGACGATGCCCGCGTCACCCTGGCCGATACCGGGGGTCTCCACGATCACCAGGTCGTAGCCGGCCGCCTTGCAGGCCAGCACCGACTCGTCCAGTCCGGCGGGGATCTCGCCGCTGGTGGTGCGGGTGGCCAGCGAGCGGAAGAACACCGGCGAGCCGTCCAGGCAGTTCATCCGGATCCGGTCACCGAGGAGCGCGCCGCCGCCGCGACGCCGCGACGGGTCCACCGCGAGCACCGCGATGCGCAGCTTGTCCTCCTGGTCCAGCCGGAACCGGCGGATCAGCTCGTCGGTCAGCGAGGACTTGCCCGAACCACCCGTTCCGGTGATGCCGAGCACCGGCACCGGCCGGGACCTGGCGGCCTCGGTGATCGCGGTGAGGTGGTCCTGCGGCAGCGTGCCCAGCTGCAGCCGGGTGATCGCCCTCGCCAGCTCGGGTACGTCCCCGGAGAGCAGCTTCTCGACCGAGCCGGAGCCGTTCTCGGACAGGTCCGTGTCGCACTCGCGGATCATCAGGTTGATCATGCCGGGCAGGCCGAGCTGCTGGCCGTCCTCCGGCGAGAAGATCCTGGCCACCCCGCGCGAGTGCAGCAGGTCGATCTCCTCGCGCACGATCACGCCGCCACCACCGCCGTAGACGCGGATGTGCCCGGCCCCGCGCTCGTTGAGCAGTTCCACCAGGTAGCTGAAGTACTCGACGTGCCCGCCCTGGTAGGCGCTGATGGCCACGCCCTGCACGTCCTCGGAGATGGCCGCGGTGACCACCTCGTCCACCGACCGGTTGTGCCCGAGGTGCACCACTTCGGCGCCCTGCGACTGCAGGATCCGCCGCATGATGTTGATCGAGGCGTCGTGGCCGTCGAACAGGCTGGACGCGGTCACGAACCGGACGGGGTGCGCGGGCTGGTGCAGCTCGGTGCTCATCCCCCCAAAATACTTGGACTTCCTACTATTTTGAAGGCCACCACCATCGTGTGAGCAGACTCACCAGACTTTTCTACCGCGCGCCGGCCGTCACCCCGCCGCGACGGGCCAGCCACTGGCGCATGGCGTACTCCACCATGGTGATCAGGGTCTGCTTGGTCGACTCGCGGTCACGCGCGTCGCACTGGACGATCGGGATGCTCGGATCGATCGACAGCGCCTCGCGCACGTCCTCGACGTCGTGGCGCAGTTCCCCGTCGAAGCAGTTCAGCCCGATGATGTAGGGCAGGCCGCGGTCCTCGAAGAAGTCGACCGGCGCGAACGAGTCGGCCAGGCGGCGCGTGTCGGCCAGCACCACCGCGCCGATCGCGCCGCGCACCAGGTCGTCCCACATGAACCAGAAGCGCTGCTGCCCGGGCGTGCCGAACAGGTACAGGATCAGGTCCGAGTCCAGCGAGACGCGGCCGAAGTCCATCGCCACCGTGGTGGTGGCCTTGTTCGGGGTCGCCCGCAGGTCGTCGACACCGGAACTGGCCTCGGTCATCATCGCTTCGGTGGTGAGCGGCACGATCTCCGACACCGACCCGACGAAGGTCGTCTTGCCGGCGGCGAAACCACCGGCGACCACGATCTTCGCCGAGGTCATGGTGCCCGGTGCGCTCTCCCGCGGAGCCTCAAAGCCGACGGAGTCCACTCAAAACCCTTTCCATCAAGATCAGATGTGCCTCGTCGTTGTCGCTGCCGGAGGCCGTCTTGTGCACGATGACCAGGCCGGCGTCCGCGGCATCACTGATCAGGACCCTGGCCACACCCAGCGGCACCCGCAACGCCGAGGCGATCTCCGCGACGGAACGGGGGGTCCGGCATTCTTCCACGATCGAGGTCTGCTCGATCTGTTCGGGCACGAAGGAGGTGAGCTCCTCCGCGTTCGTGGAGATCAGCGTCTCCAGTTCGAGTGCGCGGTTGGCCTTCGTGCGCCCGCCGGTCAGCGCGTACGGGCGGACGATGGCGGTCTCCTCGAGCGCCGACGGCGGCTCGGGCACGGGTGGCGGCCGGTAGGCGGGCGCGCTGTGGTGACCGTGGCGCTGGGCCCCGGTGCCGAACAGCGGTTGGTGCGGCGCGAGGATGTCGGCGACCGGCGCCGGCGGGGGCGTCATCGGGTCCCCCCGCGTTTCAGCCGTCGGTGCGTCGGGTGACTGAACATGAGCATGACCGTCCTTGTCCTTCTTGCGCTTACGACGTCCACGACCGGAATCCAGGGTGAAGCCGTTGAGGACGTCGGCGAAGGTGCCGTCGTCCCGCTGCTCCCGCCCGTGAGCCGGTCCCGTGCTCATCGGGTCATCATCCCACCGGTTCGCCGATCAGCGAACCGCCCGCTCCCTGCAACTGGGCGCGGAGCTCCGGGGTGAGGATCTGACCGACCCGGTCGACCAGCATGGTCATCTCGTAGGCGACCTGGCCGATGTCGCAGTTCGGCGCGGCGAGCACCGCGAGGCAGGAACCGTCGCTGATGGACATCAGCACCATGATGCCGAGTTCCATCTCCACCACGGTCTCGTTGACCGCGCCCGCCTCGAAGCAGCGCGCCGCGCCCTGGGTCAGGCTGACCAGGCCGGAGGCCACGGCGGCGAGCTGGTCGGCCCGGTCCAGCGGCAGCCGGTTCGACGCGGTCAGCAGCAGTCCGTCGGCCGAGACCACCACGGCGTGCGCGACCCCGGGGACCCGCTCGGCGAAGTCGTTGACCAGCCAGCCGAACTGGTTGGGCTGGCCCGAACTAGGGGAAGTCATTCACCCTCCACTTTCTCTGTTTTCCCGTCCGCGGCGGCCTGAGCGTTGTGGTGCCGCCCGCGGCGGACGCCCTGCTGGAAACTGCTCAACCGGCCGCGCACATCATGCGGGTCACGGCCCGGCCGCGGTGCGGCGGCCGGGGTAGCGGGTGCGGCGCTGCCGGGCACCAGGTGCTCACCACGCCGCCGGCGGGGCAGTCCCGCCGCGGTGAAACTGGAGGGCGTCGCCTCGGCGACCGCCTGCGCGGCCTGCCACCCCTCGTCGGTGCCGAAGCCCCGGTACTCCTCGGTGGCCGCGTCGGCGAACAAGTCGGCGGCCCTGGTGTCCACTCCGGACCGCGCGGCCTTCGGCTTGCGCATGGGCAGCGCGGTGGCGGACTTGGCGGGCTGGACGTTCTCCTCGGCCGTCACCGGCTTCGCCGCGGCCTCGGCCTTCAACGCCTTCAGGATCTGGGCGGCTTCCTGCGCCCTCGTCGCCTGGGCGAGCTCGTCGGTCCCACTGGACTTCGGGACGCGCCTGGCCGGCGCGGGCTTCGGCCGGGGAACTCCTTCGTCCGGCTTCGCGGGCTGGGCGGACGGCGTCGGGCGCTTCGCCCTCGTCGTCTTGGCGGGCTGAGCCTCCTCGGCCTCCGCTGGCTCGGGGGCCAAGGCCTGCGACTTCGGGGCCTCCCGGGCCGCCTCGGCCTTCTCGCTCTCCGCAGCCTTGTCCGCCGCTGCGGTCTTTCCGGTCGCTGTGGCCTGTGCGTCCGACGCGGCCTCCTCCGTGGAGGCAGGCTTCTCGGTCACCGCGGACTTCTCGGTGGCCACGGACTTCTCGGTGGCCACGGTCTTCCTGGTCGCCGCAGACTCGCCGGTCGCCGCAGCGTTCTCGGTCGCCGCAGACTCGCCGGTTACCGCGGGCTTCTCGGCCGCCCTGGGAGTGGCGGGCGTGGCAGCCTTCCCGAACACCGCGGGCTTGTCGGTGGCCGCGGGAGTGGCGGAGCTGTCGGGAGTGGCGGGCTTCGCCGGGGTGGGGCGGGTGGGGTCCGGGGCGGGTGCCGGGCCGAGGGGGACCTGGGCGATGGCGGGCACCTCGCTCGTGTCCGCCAGCTTCCCGGTCTCCTTCCGGCCACGGGTCACGCCCTGCTGGAAGCTGTTCAGCCGCCCGCGCACGTTCGCCGGGTCGCGTACCGGCAGGTCGGTGCCCTTGGCGACCGGCGCCGGGCTGGACGCGGCGGCACTGCCGGGCAGCAGCTTCTCCCCGCGACGGCGCCGGGGCAGGCCGGCCGCGGTGAAGCTCGACGGCTCCGTCTTGGCCGCCGCTTCGACGGCCCGCCAGCTCTCGTCCGACGGGAAGTTCCAGTCCGGCCCGGCCTCGGTTTCCGCGCGGGGTTCGGGCTTGGCTTCGGCCGGGGTCGCCTCCGCGTCGGCTTCCGGTTCGCTCTTGCGGAACCACGCCGAGAGCATCGCGTCGAAGATCGGCGTGTTCTCCGACTCCTCCGGCTCCGGCGCCGGCCGCGGTTCCGGCGGCACCGCCGCGGCCCACCAGTCGCTGAGCACGCCGCTGCTGCTGCCGGTGTCCGAACTGGACACGAACAGCGCCTTGCCGCTCGGCAGCGTGGCTTCGATCTCGCTTTCCGGGGGCTTCGGCTTCGAGGTCAGCGGCGCGGCTTCCGGCTCGGGCCGCGGCTCCGGCTCGGCCGCCGGTTCCTCGTGCGGGGTGACCGGGCTGAACAACGCGGTACCGGAGATCTCCGCCGACGATGCCTGCGGCACCTCTTCCCCGCTCAGCCGCCGTTCCAGCGCACTGCCCTGGGCGGGCGCGGGCACCGGCAGGACGCCGGACCGGCTGACGCCGTTGGGCTTCCGGCGCGGCAGCGCACCGGCCGACGGGGTGGTGACCGGACTGGCCGCGGGCGCGGGCCGCGGTTCCAGGCGCGGGCGCGTACCGGTGCCCGGCACCGCCTCCATCACCAGTTCCGAAGGGACGGTCACCGTCGCGCGGACGCCGACGATGTCACGGCCACCGTGCAGCAGCACGCCGATGCCGTGCCGCCCGGCCAGCCTGCCGACCACGAACAGGCCCATCCGGCGCGAGGTCGCCAGATCGATCGAACCGGCCTCGGTCAGCCGCGCGTTGGCTTCGGCGACCTCGGCCTCGTTCATCCCGATGCCCTTGTCCAGGATGTCCACCGAGAGCACGCGGTCCTCCGACAACCGGGTCGCCACGGTCACCTGGGTTTCCGGCGCGGAGAACGCGGTGGCGTTGTCGAGGAGTTCGGCGATCAGGCGCATCAGGTCGCTCGCGGCGTACCCGACCACCCTGGCCGGTGGCGGCGGCTGCACGACCACCCGCTGGTACTGCTCGATCTCCGAGACCGCCGCGCGCAGCATGTCCGTTGTGGACACCGGCTGCCCGGAACGCCGCGCCGGTTCGGCACCGGAGAGCACCATCAGGTTCTCGTTGTTGCGGCGCATGCGGGTGGCGAGGTGGTCGAGCTGGAACAGCGTGGCGAGCTGGTCGGCGTCCTCCTCGTCGCGTTCGAGCCGCTCGATCAGCTGGAGCTGGCGCTGCACCAGGCTCTGGCTGCGCCGGGACAGGTTGACGAACACGCTGCTGTAGCCGGTCCGCATCGCCGCCTGCTCGACCGCGAGCCGCAGCGCCTGGCTGTGCACCGCGTCGAACGCGCGGGCCACCTCGCCCACCTCGTCCTTCACCGTCACCGGAACGGGTTGCACGTCGGTGCTCTGCGGGCGGCCGTCCTGGATGTTCTCCACCGCCGCGGGCAGCTGCCGCTCGGCGATGTCCAGCGCGCTGGCCCGCAGCACCCGCAGCGAACGCAGCAGCTGCCGGGTGATCAGGAAGACCACGGCCGCGGCCAGCACCAGCGCGCCGAACAGCAGCACGGTGAGCACCCCGGCGCCGGTGCTGGCCTTGTCCGCCAGGTTCGCCGAAACCGTCCCGAGCTGACCGCCGATCCGGGCGCTGACCTCGGAAAGCCGGGCGCCGACCGCGGTCGAGCTGTCGGTCCACTGCTGCGCGGAGGTCTCGCGCAGCGCTTCCTCCGGCGACCGGCCCTGGTCGCCGAGCGCGGTCCGGACCAGCGTGTCGCGGGTTTCGAAGCTAGGCCCCGCGACCGTGGTGTCGAAGTCCTGGCGCTGGTCCTGCGAGGCGGCGGCGCGGAAGTCGGCGAGCCGGTCGGCGAGGCGCACCTCGGTGGTGCGCAACAGGTTCAGCTCGGCGGGCGAGAGCGTGCGGCGGGCGATGCCGTAGCTCACCAGCGCCTGCGCCAGCGACACCTCCTCCTTGGCCACCATCAGGTCGTGCAGGGCGGTCGGCGTGCCGCCGATGGCGTCGTCGCTGACGCCCGCGGTGAGCGCGGTGTCCAGCTTGAGCAGGCCGGTGGCGACGGCGGTGTACTCGGTGATCGCCTGCGCGGGCTCGAGCCCGCCGGAGTCCACCTGCTCACGGATCTGACGCAGCCGCGAGAGCTGGTCGTCGGCTTCCCTGGCCGGGCTGACCACACCCGGGTCGAGCGCGGTCGCCCGCTCGATCGCCGAGTCCAGGCCGGGCAGCGAGCCGTCGGTGCGCGTGCGGAGGTCGTCGAGTTCCGGCGAGTCCTGTGCCGTGGTCTGCACCAGGAGCTCGGCGGTGCGCACCCGCTCGGCCTGCAGGCTTTCCAGCGTCGTCCGGATCTCCCCGCCGAGTGAGACCAGCCGGTCCATCCGCTGGTAGCTGCTGGAACGCTCGACCTGGCTGCCGATGGTCAGCACCCCGAGCACGATCGCGAGGAGGATCGGCACCAGCGTCACCGCGCCGAGCTTGACCGGCAGGTTCCAGTCGCGCCAGCGGGCCAGCGAGCGCCACCTCGGCGGCCGCCGGGGCGGCCTGCCGAGCAGCTTTCCAACAGGCACTTGGCCTTCTCCTGCACCGGTCACGAAAGTGACTCCCTGTTCGCCATCGTCGAGCACGTCGATCCACCACCGGCGTGCGGCCACCGGCTTCGCTCAAGCGCTGCGGCTCGTGCATCGCCCCGGGCGGATGCACGGCACGACGCAACATGCCATCTGCACGTGCACGGGGACAACAGCAGCACCCAATCGATCACAAAAGTCAGCGTGGTGCCGGAATCGTACACCAATAGTGTGATTGTTCGATCGGCTCAGCAAACACGTACTGACCTGCAAAAATGGTGATCGGGACGACTCGGCGGCCGAAGCGGTCGCACCCGGACGGGCGGCGGCGCCAATTCCGGTTACGCACCCGCGCCTTTCCCCGAACGACATGTCACCCACATAGCCCATCACCCGCGGTCACCACCGCCGAACTCATACCTACCGTGCCACTGGGACCGGACTTGAGCTGCAATTTATCCCCGAAGATGTGGTGTTGACCCTGGTTCAACGGAAGTCGGGAGCTTCTTTCCAGCCGCTGTCGCAAATGGAGAATCATTCCCGGCGGCGCGGCGGGTGCCACCGCGTCCGAGGTACACACAACCACGGTCACCTGTGGTGATCCAGCCGGGTGACACTAATCCGGAACAGTGCGCGGATGCCGCAGCTCAGCCGGAAAATGGGGACGTTCCGTCACCGGCTGGCTCACTAAATCGTGTGACGGGGGCCATTCTTTTGCGCTTTCCCGGGGCGGCAAAGATCATTTCTCACACTCACTCGATTCAGCGCGGTCGCCTTACGGACGTAAATTCCGCGTGGCTACGATGACCGCCGCCCCCGCTCGTGTAGGAGGAACGATGCCGGAGCTCCCCGACGAGCCCCACCCCAGTCACCGCCCAGGCGCCCCGGACGACACCGGCCAGCTCCCGATCATGTTCGGCGGCCCCGGCCCCTCGCTGCTGCGCGGCACGCAGGCCGCCCCGGCGGGCCCGGACTACGAGGCCATCCAGCGCAGCCCCGAGTTCACCGGCCTGCGTTCGCGGCTGCGCCGGTTCATCTTCCCGATGAGCCTGCTGTTCTTCGCCTGGTACCTGGTGTTCGTGCTGCTCGCGGCCTACGCCCACGGGTTCATGAGCACCCGCGTCTTCGGCGAGGTCAACGTGGCGATGCTGCTCGGCCTCGCCCAGTTCGCCTCCACCGTGCTGATCACCGGCGCCTACCTGCGCTTCGCCAACCGGCGGCTGGACCCGCGGGTGGCCGCGCTCCGGCGGAGCCTCGGCCGGTGACCGCTCCCGCCGCCCCGGCCGGTGAGAGCGACCCGGTGGTCAACATCGTGGTCTTCGCGCTCTTCGTCGCCATCACCCTGTACGTGGTCTACCGCGCCAGCAGCCGCACGTCGTCCACTTCGGACTACTACGCCGCGGGCAGCGCCTTCACCGGACGGCAGAACGGCATCGCTCTTTCGGGTGATTTCCTGTCCGCTGCCTCGTTCCTCGGCATCGCCGGGGCCATCGCCATCCACGGCTACGACGGCTTCCTCTACTCGATCGGGTTCCTCGTCGCCTGGTTGGTGGATCTGTTGCTGATCGCCGAACTGCTGCGCAACACCGGCCGCTTCACCCTGGGCGACGTGCTCAGCTTCCGGATGCGCCAGCGCCCGGTGCGGGCCGCCGCGGCCACCTCCACACTGGTGATCTCGCTGTTCTACATGCTCGCGCAGATGGCGGGCGCCGGCGGGCTGATCGCGCTGCTGCTCGACATCGACAGCGGGTTCGGCCAGGCGCTGGTGATCGGCGTCGTCGGCGTGGTGATGGTGCTCTACGTGCTGGTCGGCGGCATGAAGGGCACCACGTGGGTGCAGATCATCAAGGCCGCGGTGCTGATCCTGACCGTCGCGCTGATGACGGTGTTCCTGTTCGGCAAGTTCGGCTTCAGCTTCTCGGACCTGCTGGACTCGGCCGCGGCCAACAGCCCGATGGGCGACCGGCTGCTCGAACCGGGCGGGCTCTACGGCGCCACCGGCACCAGCAAGCTCGACTTCGTCTCGCTGTCGGTCGCGCTGATCCTCGGCGCGGCCGCGCTGCCCCACGTGCTGATGCGCTTCTACACCGTGCCCAACTCGAAGGAAGCCCGCCGCTCGGTGGTCTGGGCGACCGCCTGCATGCTCGTCTTCTACCTCTGCACGCTGGTGCTCGGCTTCGGCGCGGCGGCGCTGGTCGACGCGGACGAGATCCTCGGCTCCCCCGGCGGCGAGAACTCGGCGGCCCCGCTGCTGGCCCTGCACATCGGCGGCACGCTGCTGCTCGGCGTGGTGGCCGCGGTGGCGTTCGCCACCATCCTGGCCGTGGTCGCCGGGCTGACCATCACCGCGTCGGCCTCGTTCGCGCACGACGTCTACGCGAACATCTTCAAGCGGGGCAAGGCCGAGCCCGCCCAGGAGGTACGGGTGGCGCGGCTCACCGCGGTGGTGGTCGGCGCGCTGGCCATCGCGGGCGGCATCCTGGCCAACGGGCAGAACGTGGCCTTCCTGGTCGCGCTGGCCTTCGCGGTGGCGGCCTCGGCGAACCTGTCCACCCTGCTGTACTCGCTGTTCTGGAAGCGGTTCAACACCACCGGCACGCTGTGGGCCATCTACGGCGGGCTGGGCGCCTGCCTGGTGCTCGTGGTGTTCTCGCCGGTGGTCTCCGGCGCGCCGGACTCGCTGTTCCCGCAGGCGGACTTCAGCTGGTTCCCGCTGAGGAACCCGGGCCTGGTGTCCATCCCGTTCTCCTTCCTCTGCGGGTTCGCCGGCGCACTGCTCGGGAGCAAGCCCGATCCGCGCAAGCAGGCCGAGATGGAGGTCCGCTCGCTCACCGGCATCGGTAGCTGACCTACCCTCGATCGGGTGAGCACTGATCGAATCCGCGAGTTCCTGGCGCGCGCGGACCCGCCGACGCCCTGCCTGGTGGTCGACGTCGACGTGGTGCGGGCCCGGTGCCGCGAGCTGTCGGGCGCGTTCGAGGGTGTCGCGCTGTACTACGCGGTCAAGGCGAATCCGGAGCCCGCCGTGGTGCGGGCGCTGGTCGAGGCCGGGTCGCGGTTCGACGTGGCGAGCCCGGCGGAGATCGAGCTGTGCCTGGCGTGTGGCGCGCGGCCGGAGTCGCTGTCCTACGGCAACACGATCAAGAAGCCCGCCGACATCGCCGGCGCCTACGCCGCCGGGGTGCGGGACTACGTCTTCGACGCCGAGGAAGACCTCGAGAACCTCGCCCGCCACGCGCCCGGCTCGTCGGTGTCGGTACGGCTCCTGGTGGACGGCCCGGCCTCGGTCACCCCGTTCGGCCGGAAGTTCGGCTGCGAGCCCGAGCTGGCGCTCGTCCTGCTCAAACGCGCCGCCGACCTGGGCCTCGACGCCGCCGGGGTGGCCTTCCACGTGGGTTCGCAGCAGCTGGACCCGCTCGCCTGGGACGCCGGGATCGCGGCCGCGGCGAAGATCGCCGCCGAGGTCCCCGTACGCCGGCTCAACCTCGGTGGCGGCCTCGGCACCACCTATCGCGAGAGCGCGCCGGACGTGGCCGAGTACGCGGCCGCCATCTCCGGCTCGCTGCGGCGCCACTTCCCGGCCGGCGTGCCGGAGCTGCTGATGGAACCGGGGCGGGCGCTGGTGGCCACCGCCGGACTCCTCCGCACCGAAGTGGTGCTGACCGCCCGCAAGTCCACTGTGGATCCCCTGCGCTGGGTCTACCTCGACGTGGGCCGGTACAACGGGCTCGCCGAGACCGAGAACGAGGCCATCGCGTACCGGCTGGAGCCGGTCGGCGAGCACACGGGCGAAACCGGGCCGGTGATCCTGGCGGGACCGACCTGCGACGGTGACGACGTGCTCTACCAGCGCACCCCGTACCGGCTGCCGTTGTCCCTGCGCGGTGGTGACCGGCTGGACATCCTCGACGCCGGTGCGTACACCGCGAGCTACTCCTCGGTGGCCTTCAACGGGATCCCGCCGCTGCGCACGTATTGTCTCGGAACGGGGGTGGACGATGACGGCTGAAGTGGGCCTGTTCGCGGGCAGGCACGTCCTGGCCGAACTGCACGAGGTGGAGCCGGCGCTGCTGGACGACGCGGCGTTCCTGCGGACCACGCTGCGCGAGGTGATGGAGTCGGCCGGCGCGACCGTGGTCGGGCTGCAGGACCACCGGTTCGAACCGCAGGGGGTGACCGTGCTGGCGATGCTCGCCGAATCGCACGCCTCCGTGCACACCTACCCGGAGCTCGGCGCGATGTTCGTCGACGTGTTCACCTGCGGGGAGCGCGCCGATCCGGAACTGGCCGTGCGGTTGCTCGCCGAAGCGCTGGGCACGCGGTCGGTCATCTCGTCCACTGTCGACCGCGGGCACCGCGTGGTGCTGCCGCACAACAACATCGGGAGCTGAAGTGCCCAACATCGCCGAACCGGTGGGCGCCGGGCTGACCAGGGTGTGGGAACTGGACGAGGTGCTGCTCGACACCCGCACCGCCTACCAGCACCTGGTGATCGCGCGGACCGCGCAGGGCGTCTCGCTGTTCTGCGACGACGAACGGCAAAGCACCGAGGCCAGCCAGCTCGTCTACCACGAAGCGCTGATGGTGCCGCCGCTGCTGCTCGCCGACGGCCGTGAGCGGGTGCTCGTGGTCGGTTCCAGCGAGGGCGTCGCCACGCAGATCGCGGTGGCGGCCGGTGCCTTCGTGGACCACGTGGACATCGACACCGAGGCTGTCCGGGCCTGCGCCACGCACCTGCCCTACGGCTACTCCCCCGCCGAACTCACCGCGGCCGAGAGCGGGACGGACACCGAGCGGGTGTGGTACCAGGACGGCTGGTCCTTCCTCGCTGAGACCGAGAACCGCTACGACGTGGTGGTGATCGACCTGCCGGACGAGAACACCGACCCGGACGCGCAGCACAATCGCCTGTACAGCACGGATTTCCTGCGTCAGTGCGCGCGAGTGCTGGCGCCCGGCGGAGTCGTGTGCTGCCAGGCGGGCTGTCCGACGCTCTGGCGCAACGAAACCCTGCTGGCGCTGTACCGCCGGTTCACCGAGGTCTTCGGCACCACCGTCTACTTCGGATCGGACGAGCACGAGTGGGCGTTCCTGTCCGGGCGCGCCGAGGTGCTGCCCGAGCCGGTGGCGACGATGACCGCACGACTGGAAAACCTGGCCTACCGTCCGTCCTCACTGGACGAAGAAACCCTGCGCGGCGGCACCGTGCCGCCCTACTCGGTGCGCCACTCAGGCCGGTCGTAGGCCGCTGACCAGGATTTCCAGCAGGCGCTCGGCTTCCTCCGGGGTCGCGCGCTCGGTGGCCACGCACAGCCCGTGTCCGAGGCGCAGCAGGTCGAGCTTGGTGACCTCCGGGCGGACGTGGTCACCCGCCGCGGAGAGCACCCCGTCGGCGACGTCGTGCAGGATCAGGTGCGCCCACGAAAACACCTCGCAGTCCCGGTCCAGTGACGCCTTGAGCGCCACCACCAGGCCCTTCTTGCGGTTGAGGAACCGGACCTGCTCGGTCAGCCAGAGCGGGACCACCTCGGCGGGCGCCGCCTCCGCTGAGATCTTGCGCCCGTACTGGGCCAGCGCCTCGATCTCCCCGCGGTAGACCGCTTCGAGCAGCGCGTCGCGGTTCGGGAAGTGCCGGTACAGCGTCCCGGCGCCGACCTCGGCCCGCTTGACCACCTCGTCGAGCGGCACCTCGGTGCCCTTCTCCGCGAAGAGCTCCCGCGCGACGGCGACGATCCGCTCGTAGTTGCGGCGTGCGTCGGCCCGCATCGGCGACCTCCTCGTCAGCAGTAACCGGATAGTTTCTCCGGTTAGGCTTGCGCAAGCGGAGACTCTCTCCCTATGCTAACCGCAGGCTAACCGGACAATCTCTCCGCTTAGTTCTTCTGGGGTTCCCGCATCTTCTTGGAGACAACTTCGTGTCCACTCCCACGCTCGTCCCACCGGCGGTCACCCGGCCCGGCCTCGCGCTGGCCACCGTGCTGACCGCCCAGCTCATGCTCATCCTCGACGTCACCGTGATGAACGTGGCGCTGCCCGGCATCCAGGCCGAACTCGGCTTCTCCCCGACCGGCCTGTCCTGGGTGATCACCGCCTACAGCCTGGTCTTCGGCGGGTTGCTGCTGCTCGGTGGCCGGGCGGGCGACCTGTTCGGCAGGCGGCGGCTGTTCCTGTCCGGCGTCGCCGTGTTCACCGCCGCGTCCCTGCTCGGCGGCCTCGCCGATTCGGCGTTCTGGCTGGTCGCGGCCCGCGTGCTGCAGGGCGTCGGCGCCGCGGCCGCCGGGCCGAGCACGCTCGCGCTGATCACCACCACGTTCACCGAACCGGCCGCCCGCACCAGGGCGCTGGCGTTGTTCACCAGCGTGGCCAGCGGCGGGTTCGCGCTCGGCCTGCTGGTCGGCGGGCTGCTCACCGACTGGTTCTCGTGGCGCGCCGCGCTCTACATCAACGTGCCGGTCGGCATCGCGGTGTGCCTGCTCGCCGCGCGGTTCGTCATCGAACCACCCCGCAACCGCGCCCGCCTCGACCTGCCCGGCGCGCTGCTGGCCACGCTCGGCATCGGGGCGCTGGTCTACGGCTTCAACCACGCCGCGTCCGACGGCTGGGCCAGTGCCGTCACCGTGCTCAGCCTGGCCGGTGGCGTCGTGCTGCTGGGCGCGTTCGTGCTGGTCGAACTGCGGACGAAGCAGCCGCTGATGCCGTTGGCCCTGTTCGGTGACCGCGATCGCGCGGCGGCCTACCTGAACTTCTTCTTCGGGCCGATGGCGATGATGTCGATGTTCTACTTCCTCACCCAGTTCATGCAGGAGCTGAGCGGGTTCGGGCCACTGGCCACCGGGTTCGCCTTCCTGCCGATGGCGGGCGCGGTGTTCGGGCTGAGCCGGTTCGTGCCGCGGCTGCTGCCGAGGTTCGGGCCGAAGGCGATGGCGGTGACCGGCTGCCTGCTGATGATCGCCGGGCTCGCCTGGCTGACCCGGCTGACGCCGGACACCGCCTACTTCCCCGGCCTGTTCGGGCCGCTGCTGCTGATGGGGCTGGGCGCGGGCACCGCGTTCACCCCGCTCAACGTGATCATCATGGCGAGCGTGCGACCGCAGGACGCGGGTGCGGCGGGCGGGGTGCTGCAGACGATGCAGCAACTCGGTTCGACCGTGGGGCTGGCCGTGCTGGTCACCGTGTTCGGCGTGGTTTCGCGCGACACCACCGGTGACCCGGCCGAGGTGCTGACGGCCGGGATGACCGCGGCCTTCACCGCCGCGGCGATCATCGCCACCGGCACGCTGCTGGTCGCGCTGACCTTCCGGCGGAAGGCGGTTACAGCTTCTCGCCCGCCTGCGTCTTCGCGGTGACCTTGCGCTCGACGAGGAAGGAGACGAACGGGACGCAGCCCGCGAGCAGCACGCCGACGACCGCCTTCCACGACCAGCGGGCCTTGATGGCCAGGTCGATGGTGAGCGCGGCGTAGACCATGAAGACGACGCCGTGGATCGGCGAGTAGACCGCCGACGGGCCGGGGTTGTCGAAGACGTAGCGCCAGATCATCACCACGACCAGGCCGAGCAGGCCGACGCCGGTGACGTAGGCGGCCACGCGGAACCGGGTCAGCGGCCCGCGCAGGTTCGCGGCGCGCTCGGTGTGGTCTTCGGTGCTCACCATCTGCTACTTCCTGCTTTCTTCGTCGCGTGCCGCCAGTTCGGCGAGGTACGCGTTGTACGCCGCCAGCTCGGCGTCCTCGGGGTCGGCCGGCTGTTCCCTCGACACGCGGGGCTCGGGCAGCCGGACCGGCTTCGCCGGTTCTTGCGGTTCCTGCGGGGGCGCGGCTTCGGCTCGGAGGCGGAGCTGGCGGATGCGCCAGAACATGAAGGCGGGGAACAGCCCGAACAACGGCCACTGCAGCACGTAACCCAGGTTCTGGAAGGTGCCGTTCGCCGAGGAGAACTTCTCCCACTGCCACCAGGCCAGCCCGCAGCAGAGCACCAGGCTCAGCAGGCACACCCCGGCGATCGCCAGACGCCGGGCGACGGGAGACGTGGCCATGCTCCGACGCTAGCACTCCCCACCAGGTGACCCACCGCACACCCGATATGCCCGATTCCCCGAGATGTCACGAATGTGGCTTTCGAGACGTCCTACGCCCCGAAAGCCACATTCGTGACACCGGACCCACCCACCCCAACCGTCCGAACGTAGAACTCGCCTACCCCAACGTGCGGTTCGGCTGCCCGAGTGTGGGACTCGCGTGCCTGAGTGTGGGGTTCGGCTTCCTGAACGTGCGGTTCGGGTGCGTGAGTGTGGGGTTCGGGTGGGGGTGAGTTCTACGTTCAGGTAGGCGAGTCACACACTCAGGTAGCCGAACCTCACGTTCAGGAAGCCGAGTTCTACGTTGGGGAAGGCGAACTTCACGTTCGCGGTGGGGTCAGCCGGTGGTGAGGGTGCGGGCGGACTTGGCGAAGCCGTCCGCGAGGCCGAAGACCTTCTGCGCGTATTCGATCGAGTTGTTGTACGACATGATCCCGGCCCACCAGCCCTGCGCCGCGGACATGTCGCGCGAGCCGGCGCACAGGTAGCGGGCGGCGGCCAGTGCGGCGTCGTCGATCTGCTGCGGGTCGCCGACCCCGTCGCCGTTGCCGTCGGAGTTGTACTTCGCCCAGGTGCTCGGGATGAACTGCATGGGGCCGACCGCGCGGTCGTGCGTGGAGTCGCCGTCGAAGCGGCCGCCATCGGTGTCGCCGATGGCTTTGACGCCCGGCGAACCGTCCAGCGGCACCCCGATGATCGGCTTCGACGGCAGGCCGTCGGCACCGAGCGCGGCGCCGCCGTACTGGCCGTGGTTCGACTCGATCCGGCCGATGCCCGCCAGCGTGGCCCACGAGAGCTTGCAGCCGGGCAGTTCCGCCCGCGCCGCGAGTTCGGCGTTGCCGTAGGCCTGCAGCGCCCGAGCGGGGATGCCCATCACCGGCGCGGCCCGCTCGGACCAGCCGGCCAGCAGGTCCCGGCCGGACCGCTGCTGCGGCTGTCCCTGCTGCTGCGCCCCGCCGACCGAAGCGCCCACCGGCGCGAGCGTGCCCGGTTCGACCGGGGCGGCTTGCACCTGCAGCGCGGGGATCTCGGTGGTGATCGGACCGGCCTCGGGCACGCTGGCCTTGGCGACCACCCACACCCCGGCACCGGCCACCGCGAGCACCGCGGTCACGATTCCCGCTCGCCCGGCGACGGCCGTCGCCCTGGCCCGGACCTTGGTCAACTCGCGAACCCCTCCACCCACACCGACTTCGTCAGGACAACGACTCGGCGCAGGCTAGCGTTACGCGCCCGGAGAAGAGGACGCGCCTCGCCAGGTGGGACGGCTCAGCCGGCGTCGCGGCGCTGCCGGGCGAGCCGGGCCACGCACCACGCGGGTGCGCTGCCGCGGCGCAGGTGCTGCAGCACGGTCATCGGGCCGAGCCGCTTGCCCAGGTCGGCCGGGGTGAGCCCGGCCGCGCGGTAGTCGAGGGCGCGCTGGTCGAGCGGGCTGAGCCCGGCGTCCCACCACTTCTCGGCTTCGGCCACCGGCCCGATCATCTGCCACCAGCCCGCGGCGGCGCTGAGCAGGTCGACCGGTACCTCCGGCAGCCGGTCGCGCATGGCTTCCACGTAACCGGGGTCGGCCGCCTCCAAGGGCGCCCAGCCGGTCGAGCCGGTGCGGGCCCGCTGCCCGGGAATACCCGGCGGGGCCTGCGGCATGTCGGCGAGCCACGCCGACGCGATCCGGTCCGCTTCGCGGTCCTCGGCGCTCTGCTCACGCTCCGCGGCCCACTGCTGGATCAACGCGTCAACTCCGGGATCCCCGGTCATCCCTGCCTCCTTACTCATGTGCCGCGTTGGGTTCAGCCCGAGTCGAACAGAAAGGACTTTGTTCGAAACGAGGAACCGGACGCGGAACCATGAGAACCAGACGATCACGCAATGTGAGCACCGTAGGGGGACCGAGCCCGCTTCCGCCAGTGTTTGCCGCGGATGAATCGGTCTACCAGTGCATTGAACGTCGATATCCACCCGGATGGTCGAGCGATCCGCCCGAATTCTGGGAATGGTGACTATGCGTGATTCCGGGCTATCCGGACACAGCACGGACCGGCCCGGCGGGCGCACCCGCGGGGCCGGCCGATGTGGACGGTGCCGGGATCAGGCGAACAGGCTCTTCACGAAGGTCACGATGGCTTCGGCACCGTCACGCAGCCAGCCGAGCGCGGTCTGCACCGCTTCCGCCGACTGCGTGGGCTGGGTGATCAGCAGGAAGAGCACGAGCGCGACGACGCCGACGAGCAGAATCTTCTTGATTTGCGGCGACATGGCTCCATCCTGATGTGCCCGGCGGCCACGCGCTCAGCGTCGCCGTACTCGAAAACCATCCAGGACCGTCATCCTGCACCCGCGCACCCGTTTCGAACAGGCTTTCACGCCAATGCGCACACTCGTTCACGCCGGGTAGGTGACGATCTCCTACTCAGTGTAGAAGTCCGGCACCCCTTTACCCGGTCGGACACGCCCGGTACTCGATCGTGAACCGAGTTGACCGAGCGTGTCCCGCCTACCCTCCGTTACCGCACGTTAACTAATGGCTCCCGCACTCCGAAGAGTGCTCACGTCGTCTTCAGTCATGCCGAACTCAGCCAATACCTCGGCCGTATCGGCACCCTGGGCGTGCGGCGCCTCCGGAGTTCCGGGCGGCGTCCGATCGAACCGCGGCGCCGGGGCCGGCTGCACCACGCCCCCGATCTCCACGAACGTGCCCCGCGCCTGGTTGTGCGGGTGCTCGGCGGCTTCCCACGGCGAGAGCACCGGCGTGAGGCACGCGTCGGTGCCTTCGGCCTTGGCCACCAGCTCGTCCCGAGTGTGCTTGCCGATCGCCTCGGCGAGGATCTTGCGCAGCCGCGGCCATTCGTTCTTGTCGATGTGCACCGGCAGCTCCGCCGGGTCGAGCCCGAGCACCTTGACCAGATCCGCCCAGAAGCGCATCTCGATCGCGCCGACCGCGACGTACTTCCCGTCGGCCGTCTCGTAGGTGTCGTAGAACGGGGCACCGCCGTCGAGCATGTTCTCGCCGCGTTCGCCCGGCCACACCCCCGCCGCCCGCAGGCCGTGCAGGTGCGTGGTGAGCAGCGCCGCGCCGTCCACCATCGAGGCGTCGACCACCTGACCGCGTCCCGAGGACGTGCGCTCGTACAACGCCGCGAGCACGCCCATCGCCAGCAGCAGGCCACCGCCGCCGAAGTCGCCGACCAGGTTCAGCGGCGGCACCGGCCGCTCCCCCGCCCGGCCGACCGGCTCCAGCGCACCGGCCAGGCCGATGTAGTTGATGTCGTGCCCGGCGGCAGGCGCCATCGGGCCGTCCTGGCCCCAGCCGGTCATCCGGCCGTAGACCAGCCGCGGGTTGCGGGCGTGGACCTGCTCCGGCCCCAGCCCCATCCGCTCGGCCACGCCCGGCCGGAAGCCCTCGATCAGCACGTCGGCCTGTTCGGCCAGTTTGAGCACCAGTTCCACGCCCTCGGGCGTCTTGGTGTTCACGCCGATCGTGCGCCTGCCGCGCATCAGCGGGTCGTACGCGAAGCCGAGCACGTCCTCGCCCGGCTTCGCGCGGTCCACGCGGATCACGTCGGCGCCGAGGTCGGCCAGGATCGTGCAGGCGAACGGCGCGGGCGCGAGCCCGGCCAGTTCGAGCACCTTGAGCCCGGCGAGCGGGCCGGTCTTGGAGTGCGGCATGTCAGAGCGTCCTCGAGATGATTTCCTTCATGATCTCGCTGGTCCCGCCGAAGATCCGGGAGATCCGGATGTCCGCCCAGGCCCGCGCGATCGGGTACTCGGTCATGTAGCCGTAGCCGCCGAAGAGCTGCAGGCAGTCGTCGACCACCTTGTTCACCCGCTCGGTGGTCCACAGCTTCGCCATCGCCGCGCCCTGCACGTCCAGCTCGCCCTTGAGGTGGCGTTCGATGCACTGGTCGAGGAAGGCCCGCGAGACCGCGGCCTCGGTGGCCGCTTCGGCGAGCTTGAACTTGGTGTTCTGGAAGTTGTAGACCGGCCTGCCGAAGGCGGTGCGGTCCTTGGTGTAGGCGATGGTCTGGTCGATCGCCGCCTCCATGCCGGCCACCGCGGTCACCGCGATGATCAGCCGCTCCTGCGGCAGCTGCTGCATCAGCTGGATGAAGCCCTGGCCCTCCTCACCGAGCAGGTTCGCCGCGGGCACCCGCACGTCGTCGAAGAACAGCTCGGCGGTGTCCTGGCCCTTGAGCCCCACCTTGTCCAGCACCCGGCCGCGCCGGAAGCCCGGCGTGTCGGTCTCCACCGCGATCAGCGAGACGCCCTGCGCGCCCGCCTCCGGGTCCGTCTTGCAGGCGACCACCACCAGATCGGCGTGGTAGCCGTTGGTGATGAAGGTCTTGGCGCCGTTGAGCACGTACTCGTCGCCGTCGCGCACCGCGCGGGTCTTGATGCTCTGCAGGTCGGAGCCGGTGCCTGGCTCGGTCATCGCGACCGCGCCGACGAACTCACCGGAGGCGAACTTCGGCAGCCACTCGCGCCTGCGCTCCTCGTTCGCGTAGTGCAGGAGGTAGTGCGCGACGATGCCGTTGTGCACCGTGACGCCCCAGGCCCCGTCCCCGGCCCTGGCCTGCTCCTCGTAGAGCACGGCTTCGTGGGCGAAGTTCCCGCCACCGCCGCCGTACTCCTCGGGGATCGACAGGGCGAGCAGGCCGACCTCACCGGCCTTGGTCCACAGCTCGCGGTCGACCTTCTTCTCCGCCATCCAGCGTTCCTGGTGCGGCACCAGCTCCTTCTGGCAGAAGGTGCGCGCGAGGTCGCGGAAGTCCTCGAGATCGGGGTTGCTCCATGAGCTCTTCTGAATCTGCAGTGGCACGGCTGGCCCTCCGGACTGGAAAACATGCCAATCGGAATGTAAGTTCTGCTCGGAATGTACATCTGGAGCCCATGGCGGGTAAAGCCCACCGGAACGGGGTTTCGCTGTGACCGGCACAACACACCGCACCCAGGCGGAGCGGCGGGCGCACACCCGGACCGCCCTGCTCGACGCGACCATCGACTGCCTGGTGGAACTCGGGTACGCCCGCACCTCGGTGCAGGAGATCTGTGCCCGCGCCCGGGTGTCGAAAGGGGCCGTGCAGCACCACTTCTCGGCCAAGGCGGAGCTGATGGCCGCCGCGGTCGAACACCTGACGAACCGGCTGAAGTCGGAACTGGCGGCCTCGCTGGAGCGGCTGCCCTCGGGCGCGGACGGCATCCCCGCCGCGATCGACCTGCTCTGGGAGGGCTACTCCGGCACGCTGGCCACCGCCGTCACCGAGCTGTGGGTGGCCGCACGCACCGATGACGAACTGCGTGCCGCGATCCGCCCGGTCGACCGGGCGCTGGGCCGGTCCACCCTCGAACAGATCACCGCGGTGGCCGGTGAACTGCCGAAAGAACGCGCCGAGGTGCTGTTCTGGCTGACCGTGAACCTGACCCGCGGCCTGGCCCTCGACGCCGAACTGGGCGGCGACCCCAAGCGGCGCAAGCAGTTGCTCGACGAGTGGAAGCGCATCGCGGTGGTCCTGTACGGGCACGGTTAGGTCTCGAAGGTCGCGGTTCGGCTACGAACCGGGGTGTTTCCCGCGATGGTCAGAACGTCCCCATGACGGGCTGTGCATCGACAGGAGTTCTCGATGACCGTAGGCGCGACCCCGCCGCCGCCCCAGCCGCCGGCGATGCCGTCGCAGCAGTTCCAGCCCTACCACCAGCCACCACCCCCACCGCAGCGCCCGGGGGTGCACGGGTTCTCCGTGGCGGCCGCCCTGCTCGCGCTGGTGGCGGCCGGGCTGCTGATCTTCGGCAGTTTCCTGCCGTACACCGAATACCTGGTGGTCAACGACGGTGAGCAGAGCTTCTCCCAGCAGACCACGGGCTGGGAGTGGATCATGGAGCAGCGGTCCTCCGACGGCCCGTCCTTCCAGGAGACCGTGGGCGCGCACCCACCGCGGTTCGGCATCGCGCTGACGGTGGCCGCGGCGGTCCTGCTCATCGGCGCGTTCGTCACCGGCGCCGCGGCGGGCAAGCGGACCAGCACCGGTGTGCGCTCGATGTCGCGGCTGCTGCTCAGCACCTCGACCGTGGGCGCGGTGGTCGCCGTCTGGATGGTCGCGCTGACCGCTTCGAGCCTGCAGAGCATGGCCACGATGAGCGAAGACGATTCGAGCTTCTCCTCGTCCTTCCGCACGGTCTACAACCTCGGTACGGGGTTGTGGGTGCTGGTCTGCGGAGCCGGGGTCGCCTTGCTCGGGTTGGTCGTCGCGTGGCTGCCCAATCCGAACGCGCGGGCGGTGGGAGCGCCGAACCCGGGCGTGCAGATGTACCTGGAGCCGAACACGCCGCCCGGCTACCCGCCGCCCCACCAGCAGTATCAAGCGCCGCCGCCCCCGCCGGTCGCGCCTTCGTCGCCCGAGCCGTACATCTCGCCGTTCACCCAGGTCGCCACGACCGAGTCGATCACGGCGCAGCAGCCCGAGCCGGAGAAGGCCGAAACCACCACCGGCGAGACCGCGAAGGAAGAGGCGCCGGAGGAACCGGCCAAGGACGAGGAACCGCGGAAGTAGGTCCCCTCGCTGCCATGAACGGTCCGCGTGGACCGTTCATGGCACCCGCCCTCAGGGTAACGTGAGCAGGTTTCGCATTCCATGGCTCGTTCACCTACCGCCGGTATGCTGTACTGGCCGGTAACCTCGCTATCCGAACGGAGCCGCTCATGACCAGCACCACCCCCGCGCACACAGGCCAGCAGTCTTCCCGGCCGAGCACGGTGGGCGGCGTGGTCGGCGCGCCCTCGGCCGCACGTGCCGCCCAGCTCGTCCGCCGGGCCACCGGCGGCGCCGACAACGCCCCCGTCGAGATCACCTCGCCGTTCACCGGCCTGATCACCGCGGAACTCCCTCAGGCGACCGACGCCGAGGCCCGCGCCGCCTTCGCCGCGGCGAGGAACGCCCAGCGCGCCTGGGCTGCGGTGCCGGTGACCGAACGGCAGCGCATCCTCATCCGCCTGCACGACCTCCTGCTCGAGCGCCAGGACGAAGCGCTCGACCTGGTCCAGGTCGAGGCGGGCAAGGCCAGGATGGACGCCTTCGACGAGGTCAGCGGCTCCGCGCTGGTCGCCGCCTACTACGGCAAGCACAGCGCGCGCATCCTCGCCCCGCGTCGCGCCGCCGGGGTGATCCCGGTGCTGACCAAGGCGGGTGAGCTCCGCCACCCCAAGGGCGTCATCGGCGTGATCACCCCGTGGAACTACCCGCTCGCGCTGACCGCGATGGACGTGCTGCCCGCGCTGGTGGCGGGCAACGCGGTGGTGCAGAAGCCGGACAACCAGACCGCGCTTTCCGCGCTGTGGCTGCACGAACTGGCCGAAGAGGCCGGGCTGCCCGCCGGGATCTGGCAGATCGTGCTCGGCCGCGGCTCGGCCATCGGCGACGCGCTGGCCGAGGAGTCCGACTACCTCTGCTTCACCGGGTCCACGCCGACCGGCAAGCGGCTCGCCGAGCAGGTCGCCGGCCGGCTCACCGGGTACTCGCTCGAACTCGGCGGCAAGAACCCGATGATCGTGCTGCCGGACGCGAACCCGGCCAAGGCCGCGGCGGGCGCGGTCACCGCCTGCTTCTCCTCGGCCGGTCAGCTGTGCGTCTCGGTCGAGCGGATCTACGTCCACGAAAGCATCCGCGAGGAGTTCACCAAGGCCTTCGTGGCGAAGACGGAGGCGCTGCGGCTCAGCGCGAAGCTCGACCACTCCGCCGACATGGGTTCGCTGACCTCGGAAAGCCAGCTGGCGAACGTGTCCGCCCACGTGGACGACGCGCGGGCGAACGGCGCCACCGTGCTCACCGGCGGGCACCCGCGACCGGAGGTCGGCCCGCTGTTCTACGCGCCGACCGTGCTCACCGACGTCACCCCGGCGGCGAAGCTGTTCGCCGAGGAGACCTTCGGGCCGGTGGTCTCGATCTACGGCTACACCGAGATCGACGACGCGGTGGACCGGGCGAACGACACCGTCTACGGCCTCAACGCCAGCGTCTGGTGCCGCGACACCCGTGCCGGGGCGGCGGTCGCCGCGCGGCTGAAGGCGGGCACGGTCAACGTGAACGAGGGCTACGCGGCCACGTTCGGCAGCGTCGGCGTGCCGATGGGCGGGATGAAGGAGTCCGGGTTCGGCCGCCGCAACGGTGCCGAAGGGCTGCTGAAGTACACCGAGGCGCAGTCGATCGCGGTGCAGCGCGGGCTGAAGCTGCGGCCGTTCCGCGGGATGCCGCCGAAGGTGTGGGTGAAGAGCATGACCTCGAGCATGAAAGCCTTGCGGCGCCTGCCCCGCTGAGCCGTTCCGGAGGACCGCCGATGCCCGAAGCCACCGTCTCGGCACTGCAGCTCGGGGCGAGCGCGGACACCGCGGCCACGCTGGAGCGGATCCTCGGCTACGAGGACGAGATCCGGGCTTCGGGCACGGACCTGCTGGTCCTGCCCGAAGCCGTGCTCGGCGGTTATCCGCGTGGCGAGCTGTCGGGTGACGGGTTCACCCGGTACTTCGAGCAGGCGGTCGACCTTCCCGGGCCGGAGCTCGAGGCGCTGGCCGGGTTGTCGGCGCGCACCGGGGCGAGCGTCGTGGCCGGGGTGGTCGAGCGTGCTGGGTCCACTTTGTACTGCACGGCGGTCTTCCTCGACCCGGTGACCGGGTTCACCGCCCGGCACCGCAAGCTGGTGCCGACCATGCGGGAACGCCTGGTGTGGGGCCGGGGTGACGGGTCGACGCTGCCGGTGGTGGCCACCGCGGCCGGGCTCGCCGGTGCCGCGTTGTGCTGGGAGAACTACATGCCGCTGCTGCGGGCGGCCATGTACGCCAAGGGGGTGCGCGTCTGGTGTGCGCCCACAGTGGACGATCGCGAGGTCTGGCGCGCGACCATGCGCCACATCGCCGCGGAGGGCCGCTGCTTCGTGGTCAGCGCCTGCCCGTACGAGTCCGAAGGGGACGATCCGATCGCCGGTGGCAGCCTGATCGCCGGCCCGTCCGGTGACGTGCTGGCCGGTCCGCTGCTCGGCGCCGAAGGACTGGTCACCGCGAGGATCGACCTGGACGAGACGGTGTCCTCACGCGCGCAGCTCGACGTGTCCGGCCACTACGCCCGGCCGGACGTCTTTTCCCTGTCCGTGGACGAAACCCCGCGTCCCGGGGTGCGGTTCCACGGCGGTTAACCGGTCAGCAGGCCGCGGTCCTTGGCGATCGCCACGGCTTCGGCGCGCCGGCTCGCCCCGAGTTTCGCCATCACGCGGGACAGGTGCACGCTGACCGTCTTCTCGCTGATGTAGAGCTCTTCGCCCACCTGCCGGTTCGTCCGGCCCAGCGCCACCCGTTCCAGCACCGCGCGTTCGCGGTCGGTCAGCGGGTCCACCACGTCGCGGCGCGGCTCCTGGCCGGGCAGGTCGATGCGGGCGCGATGGGCCAGCTCGCGGATGGCGTCACCGAGCGGTTTCGCGCCGAGCCGTTCGGCGACTTCGTACGCGGCCAGCAATTCCGAAGCCGCGAGTTCGGCGTCGGCGGGTTTGCCGGTGCTGAGCAACGCCGCCGCGTGCCGCTGCCGCGAGCGGGCCTGCTCGTAGACCGCGCCATAACCGAAGGCGGCCACGGTTTCCGCCCAGGCGGCCGGTTCGAACCTGCCGTACAGCTCGGCTGCTTCGGCCTGCAACCGCGCCCGCCACGCCCGGCCTTCCGGCCCCAGCACGCCCGAGCGCGGCTTGCCGTGCTCCAGGCAGGCTCGGCCGTGCGCCAGCAGTCCCTCGCCCTTGGCCACCGCCGCCGCTTCGGCATCGGCGTCCCCGCGCACCCGGGCCTCCGCCGCCATCGCCGCGCAGGCACGCAGTCCCAGCGCGGCCATCCGGACCCCGCCGAGCAGCCACGGCTCGAAGTACTCCAGCCACTGGATCACTTCTTCGGTCCGGCGGACCGCTTCGGCGTGGTCCCCGCGCCAGTACGCCACCTCGATGCCGACCGCGCCACCGGCGATCGCGATCAGGATGTCCGAGCGCCAGTCGGATCGCAGGCTCTCGACCATCTTCTCCGCTTCAGCGAGCCGTCCCCTGGCCGCCACGATGTGCACCCAGGACGCGGTCATCCGCGCGGCCACCGCGCTGGACACCCCGCGCTGCGGGCGCCCGTCCTCGGTCGGCCAGTCCCCGCTGACGAACCTCAGGTACAGGTGCCTGGCCCGGGCCTCCAGCCCGAACGAGCTCCAGGTGAGCCCGTTTTCCTTGGCGTAGTCGGAACTTTCGCGGTAGGCGGCCAGTGCCGCGTCGATCTCGGCGCGCTCGTCGTAACCGGAAGCGAGGAAGTAGCGCGCGCGGAGCCCCACGTTGAGCGCCCCGGCCTGCTCGGCCTTGCGCTGCGCCAGCAGGAGCCGATCGCGGGCTTCCTCCAAGTGTCCCTCGGTCTCGGCGAGCGTGCCGAGGGTGACCAGCGCGTCGGCTTCGGCGCCGTCCGCCCCGACCGCGCGGGCGTCGGCCACCGCGCTCTGCGCGCTCCACAGGGCTTCCGCGATCAGGTTGTCCCCGCGCTGGATGATCGCCCTGGTGGACAGCACCCAGGCCCGGGTCCGCGAGGCTTCGGCGTGCTCGACCAGTTCCCAGGCCTTGTCGATCGCCGCCACCGACTCGTCCCAGGTGTTGTCCATCGCGCCGAGCACCTGCGCCAGCCGCCGCCACAGGGTCGCCGCGCGCTCGGTGGGCACGTCGTCGTGGATCGCCTTGACCGCACTGCGCGCGTAGGCGATCGCCCGCTCGGGCTCGCCGGACGTCCCGGCGAAGTAGGACGCCTCGCTGAGCAGCTTGATCTCATCGACCCCTTCGGGCCGCTCGCTTTCCGGCACCGCGTCCCAGATCGCCAGCGCCTGCTCGATGTGCTTGAGCGCGGACGCCGGCGCGCCGAGGCCCTCGGCTTCGGAGGCCGCGCGGTAGGACGCGGCCAGCGCTGTCGGGAGGTCGTTGCTCTCCAGGCTGTGGTAGGCCAGCAGCGCGTCACGGCCGCGGGTGTCGGGGTTGCGGCGCAACCGGTCCGCGTACCTCGCGTGGGTCCGCGTGCGCTCCCCCGGCAGCAGGTCGCCGTAGACGGCTTCGCGCAGCAACGCGTGCCGGAACAGGTACAACCCCTTGTCCACCACCAGGACGTGGTGTTGCACGGCTTCGCGCAGCGCCTCGTCCAGCGGCAGTTCGTCCAGTTCGGACAGATCGCTCAGCACGGCGTGGGACACCCCGCCGTTGGCCACCGAGATCAGCCGCAGCACCCGCTGGGCCTCGCCGGAGAGCCGTTCCACCCTGGACAGCAGCACCTCGGCCAGCCCGGTCGGCAGGTCCGAGGCGTCGGCGCAGGAGGCGATCAGCTCCTCCAGGAAGAACGGGTTGCCCTGCGACCGCTCGATCACCCCGGAGATCACCTCGGGGGTGAGCGCGGCCTCGGACAGCGCGGTGACGAACTGGCGGGCGTCGGCGGCACCGAACGGCGGCAGCTCGATCCGCTCCACACTGGCCAGTCGCACCAGCTCGGACAGCAGCGGCCGCAGCGGGTGCCGCCGGTGCACGTCCTCTTCGCGGTAGCTGCCCACCACCAGCAGGCGCTGCGCGCGCAGCCGGGAAAGCAGGAAGGAGAGCAGGTTGCGGGTGGAGCCGTCCGCCCAGTGGAGGTCCTCCAGCAGCAGCACCACCGGGGTGTGCTCGGAAAGTTCGGTGAGCAGGCCCAGCACCGCGTCGAACAGCTGGAGCTGGCCCAGGTCGCGTTCGGCCCCCACCGGGCCCATGGTCTCGTGGTGGCTGGAGGACACCGGGGTGTACTCCGCGCTCGGCGGCACCACCGTGCCGAGCTGCGGCAGCAGGCGCCCGAGCGCCTGGCGCACCCGGACCGCGTCGGCGACCGCGCTGTCCCCCGAGGTGGCCAGCGGGGTCAGCGCCTCCGCGAAGGGCAGGTAGGGCAGGCCGCCCTCCCGCACGTCGAGGCAGCGGCCGGTGAGCACCAGCGCGCCCCGGCCCACCGCGTGCTCGGCCAGCTCGGTCAGCACGCGGGTCTTGCCCACCCCCGCGTCCCCCGACAGCAGGACCGCGCCGGCTTCGTTGCGCTCGGCACGGGCGAGCGCGGCACGAAGCCGGCGCATTTCACTGGTCCGCGCGACGAGCGGGATTCCGGATCCGAGACGGGGCACGGCATGCATTGTGTCCTACCCGCGCTCGGAGAGCCCCGTGGTTTTCGCGCACAGCGTGCTCGCTGTGGCGCGACCCACCACCCCCGTCATCAGGCGGCTTTGTCGTGCGAACCATCCCGTTGCTTCGGTATGTGCACCGCGGGCCGCCCGCTCAGCCAGCGGAAAGGCTTGCTGGAGCGCATCACCCAGGTCAGCCTGCCCGCGCGGCGCAGCTCGTCGTTGCGGTAGGCGACCTCGGCCTGCACGGCGTCCCACATCCATTCGGTCCTCATGGTCTGCTCCTCTGTGGATCCCGGTTTCTCTGCCGGGTCCCAGAGTCGTGCTGAGGGGTCCGCCGGTGCATCGGCCGATCACGCACTCCGGACGCGAACCGGCCCCTTACCCCCGCCTTGCCCCTGCGCGGCGGGTGTAAGGGGCCGGGTGCGGCCGGACTCAGCTGGGGTCGAGGCTGCCGTCGCGCGTGGCGTCCAGCAGCCCCTGCCAGCCCCGCGAGCTGAAGGAGAGCAGACCGCCCTCGACATCCTTCGAGTCGCGGACGGCCGCGCCGTCACGGGTGAATGCGATTTCGACGCAGTCATTGCCGCCACCACTGTGACTGCTCTTGCGCCAACGGGTCAGGAATACCGAGTTGTCGGACATGATCCCCACTCCTTACTTTGCTTGCTCCGCACCCAGCCGGGCGGCGGACTCGGCGATGAGTTCCACCGAGTCATCCGGTTTCAAGGCAGTGGCACGCAGGTGATCGAACATGAGCGTATAGCGACGTACATCATCCGGCATCTCCAGGTAAAGGCCGCTGGAAGTGCTGTCGACGTAAACCACATCCGGATCTGCCTGCTCCGGAAAACCGAGGATGAGAAACGGTCCTTCCATTCCCGGATGCGCACCCGCGCCGAACGGCACGACCTGGAGGGTCACGTGGGGCAGCGCCGCCACTTCGACCAACCGGGAAACCTGTTCCGCCATCACCTCGCACCCGCCGACGCGCCGGTGCAGCACGGCCTCGTCGATCACCGCCCAGTACTCCGGCGGGGAGGGGTCGGTGAGCAGCTCCTGGCGGGCCATCCTGGCCGCCACGCGGCGTTTGAGCTCGGCCTCGTCGGCGTCCGGACGCAGGGCGCGGATGACCGTGCGCGCGTAGCGCTCGGTCTGCAGCAGGCCGGGGACCAGCAGGGCCTGGTAGGCGCGCAGGGAGCTGGCGTCGGCTTCCAGGCCGACGAAGGTGCCGGTGAAGACCTCGTTGTAGGCGTGCCACCAGCCGCGCTTGCGGGCTTCCCTGGCGAGCTGGACCAGCGCCTCGCGCTCGTCGCCGACCAGTCCGTAGAGCTCGAGCATGTCGCGGACGTCACGCGGGGTGACGCCGACGTGGCCGGTCTCGATGCGGCTGATCTTCGACGCGGAACACTCGAGCTTCTCGCCCACCTCGTCGATGGTCAGCTCGGCGGCCTCGCGGAGGCGGCGCAGTTCACCCGCCAGCCGACGGCGGCGAACTGTCGGCCCCTGCCCTCGCGCCACTGCTCCACCTCCACTGCGTTGCTCGCCTGCCGATGTCCCTGTCGTCATATCTAACCAGCCGCCCGAACTCGCCGTGATGAATTGACTACTTCAATTTCGCCGCGTCCCCAGATGGTGGACTGCAAATTGCAGTTCGCCGTTGTACGCTCGCAGTGTGCTCCATTTTCCGCCTTGGAGCCAGTACATCGGGCAAAATTCGGAGAAGACCACTTCCGGGGAGGGTGGGCAGTCATGGGTCACCCTGAGCTGAACATCGTGAACCCATTAGCCGCCATTGTGGAGGCTCGGCTGAGCGACCTCACCCGTTCGGCGGGCACCGATGACACGCAAGTCGCCGCGTGGGTAGCACGCCATGAAATCCCGGTTCTCGTGGAAGCTTTGCGGGCGGTGCTCGCGGAGCACCGAACGGACGCCCGAGGGCACTGCGTCGCGTGCCGCGGCCGTCGCTGGCGACGCTGGCGGCGGGGCTTTCCGGCGCTCCCGTGCCGCGCTTATGTCGCCGCACGCCTCGCCCTGGGCGACGATTCACCCGCGAAAATCACCCGCCCGGCGCAACGGCGGCGGCGCGTAAGGGCTTCAGAGCGCAGAACTCGGGCTTCGTCGGGGCAGAACTCGGGGCTCTGAACGCAGAACTCAGGGGCACAAGTGCCAAACTCCGCCGCCGCCCGGCATTCGCAATCGCGACGGCCACCCGCGAACCCCACCTTCGAGTGACCCAAACCCCACGTACGTAACCCACCCCCACCCGAACCTCACCCTCAGACACCCGAACCCCACACTCCCGCAGCCGAGTCCCACACTCAGGCAGCCGCGTCCCCGCCCTCGGGGCGCGAGTCCCACGTTCAGACGTCCGAACCCCACACTCAGGCAGCCGAGTTCCACACTCAGGCAGCCGAACCCCACGTTCAGGCAGCCGGGTTCCACGTTCGGACAACAGCGTTCAACGCCCCCGGGCGAGCCCCACGTTCAGAAGGGAGGGGCCTCGGATGTCCGAACGTGAGGTTCGGCTACGGGAGTGGGGAGTTCGGCTGCCTGAACGTGGGGTTCGGGCGCAGGAGTGCGGGATTCGGGTGCCTGAACGTGGGGTTCGGGCGCAGGAGTGCGGAGTTCAGGGGCCTGGACGTGCGACTCGGCTGCACGAGTGCGGGATTCGGGTGCCTGAACGTGCGACTCGGCTGCACGAGCGTGGGGTTCGGGTGCACGAGCGTGCGACTCGGGTGGGGTGGGGGTCCTTTGGGGACGGTTAGAGGACGCGCAGCAGGCCTTCTTGCACCACGGTGGCGATGAGCGTGCCGTCGGCGGCGAAGAAGCGGCCGGTGGCCAGTGCCCGCGCGTTCGAGGCGGACGGTGACTCGGTGTCGTAGAGGAACCACTCGTCGGCGCGGAAGGGGCGGTGGAACCACATCGCGTGGTCCAGGCTGGCCCCGAGCACCTTGTCCAGCTCCCAGTACGCGCCGTGCCGGGCCAGCGGGCTGTCCAGCAGGGTCATGTCCGAGGCGTAGGCCAGCACGCACACGTGCAGCAGCTGGTCGTCGGGCAGGGTGCCGTCGGCGCGCATCCACACCTGGTTGCGGGTGGCCGGGCTGCCGGTGCCGCGCGTCACCCACGGCGGGTCGTTGACGTACCGGATGTCGATCGGCCGCGGCCTGCTGTGCAGGCTCTGCAGATCGGGGTAGCCCTCGATCCGCTCCCGCACGGTGGGCAGCGTCTCGGCCGCGGGCACGTCCGGCATCCGCTCGGCGTGCTCGATGCCCTGCTCCTCCTTCTGGAAGGAGGCGGACAACGCGAAGATCGCCTTGCCGTGCTGCACCGCGACCACCCGGCGGGTGGTGAACGAGCGGCCGTCGCGGATGCGGTCGACCTCGTAGACGATCGGCACCCGCGGGTCACCGCCGCGGATGAAGTACGCGTGCAGCGAGTGCACCGTGCGCTCCGGCGGCACCGTGCGCCCGGCCGCGACCAGCGCCTGCCCGGCGACCTGCCCGCCGAACACCCGCACCGGCGAGTGCGGCGGGCTGACGCCGCGGAAGATGTTCTCCTCGATCCGCTCCAGGTCGAGCAGCGACACCAGGCGGTCGAGCACCACCTGACCGCCCTGGCCGGCGTCGTTGTCCAGCTCGGTGGCGGCGGCTCTGGCGACCTCAGTCATGCACGGAACCCTATCCCGGCGGAGCACCCGCCCGGGCTGCGCTCAGGCGTGATCGTCTTCACCGAGGCGGTGCACGCGGATCAGGTTGGTGGAACCGACGGTGCCCGGCGGGGAGCCGGCCACGATCACCACGAGGTCACCCTCCTGGTACCGGTCCATCTCCACCATGGCGTGGTCGACCTGCTGGATCATCTGGTCGGTGGAGTCCACCTTCGGCACGATCCGGGTGGCGGTGCCCCAGGTCAGCGTGAGCTGGCTGCGCACGCTCTCCTCCGGGGTGAACGCCAGCAGCGGCAGCCGGGTGTGCAGGCGGGCCAGCCGCCGCACGGTGTCACCGGACTGGGTGAACGCGACCAGTGCCTTGGCGTTGAGCCGCTCGCCGATGTCGCGGGCGGCGTAGGAGATCACGCCGCGCTTGGTCCGCGGCACGTGGCTCAGCGGCGGGACCTGCGGCGAGTCGGTCTCCACGGCCTGGATGATCCGGGCCATCGTCTCCACCGACTCGACCGGGTAGCGGCCGACGCTGGTCTCGCCGGACAGCATCACCGCGTCGGTGCCGTCGAGCACCGCGTTGGCCACGTCGGAGGCCTCGGCGCGGGTCGGCCGGGAGTTGCTGATCATCGAGTCGAGCATCTGGGTGGCCACGATCACCGGCTTGGCGTTCTCGCGGGCGATCTGGATGGCCCGCTTCTGCACCAGCGGGACCTGCTCCAGCGGCAGCTCCACGCCCAGGTCACCGCGGGCGACCATGACCCCGTCGAAGGCCAGCACGATGGCTTCGAGGTTGTAGACCGCCTCGGGCTTCTCCAGCTTGGCGATCACCGGCACGCGGCCCTTGCCGACCCGGTCCATCACCTGGTGCACCAGGTCGATGTCGGCGGGCGAGCGGACGAAGGACAGCGCGACGAAGTCGACGCCGAGCTCCATCGCGAACTCGAGGTCCTCGATGTCCTTCTCGGACATGGCGGGCACGGAGACGTCCATGCCGGGCAGCGAGACGCCCTTGTTGTTGCTGACCGGGCCGCCCTCGGTGACCTCGCAGACCACGTCCTGGTTGTCGACCTCCTTGACCACCAGGCCGACCTTGCCGTCGTCGACCAGCAGGCGGTCACCGGGCTTCGCGTCGCGCGCGAGGCCCTTGTAGGTGGTCGAGACGCGCTCGTGGGTCCCGGCCACGTCCTCGACGGTGATGCGCACGATGTCGCCGTTGCGCCACTCGACCGGGCCGTTGGCGAAGGTGCCCAGCCGGATCTTCGGGCCCTGGAGGTCGCCGAGGATGCCGACCGCGCGACCGGTCTCCGCCGCCGCCGCTCGGACGACGTCGTAGACCTCCTTGTGGTCGCTGTGGCTCCCGTGGCTGAAGTTCATTCTCGCGACGTCCATTCCGGCGTCGACGAGGGCCCGCACCTTCTCCGGGCTGGCGGTAGCGGGGCCAAGGGTACAAACGATCTTCGCGCGTCGGCTCACGTTCAGACAGGGTAGCCCCTCGCGGCGGCTACGTCTTTACCGATCCCGAAACCGATGTGACCTGTTTCTTTCCGTGTTCGCTCCGTAGTAACCCGGTGTCTGCTTCGACGGCGCCCCGGCCCCGGCTCAGCGCCGCGGCAGCTCGCTGAGGCCGACGTGGTCGCGGGCCCATTCGTTGAACGCCCGCACCTGCCGCCACGCCTTGCGGACCCGGTCGAGGCAGGCCCGCTCGTGCAGGGTGTCGTCCGGCTCCCACACCCGGATGGCGTAGAGCGAGCGGTGCCGCAGCAGGTCGATCCGCGGGTGATCGGCGTCATAGCCGCGGGGTTTGGTCTTGAGCGAGTCGCCCTGGATCTCCCAGCCCTGCTTGCGCAACTTCGCCAGCAGCCGCTCCAGCTCCGGGCCGTGCGGCTCGGTGTCCACCGCGCGCCGGAACTTGGCCAGCTGGTCGGTGGCCAGGTGGAAGCAACCGCCGCCGACGCGCAGCCCGGCCGAGCTGACCTCCACGTAGTACGCGCCGCCGCCGCGGCCCTGCTCGATCACCCCGCCGCAGTGCGTCTTGTACGGCCGCTTGTCCTTCGCGAAGCGCACGTCGCGGTGCGGCCGGAAGACCTTGCCCTTGCCGAAGCCGTCGGAGAACTCCGCTTCCAGCTCGGTCAGCAGCGCCTCCATCGGGGCGCGCACGTCCTCGCGGTAGGTGCGGAGGTTGTCCTCCCAGTACGGCTTCGAGTTGTCGACCACCAGGCCGTCGTAGAAGTCGATGGCGTATTCGCCGAAGCCCGTGAACGTCACCCCGGCACCCTAAAGGGCACCCACGACAGAAAGCGGGCGGGGAACTCGGTTCCCCCGCCCGCTCCTCGGCTACCGCCACTGCTAGCCGCTCTGTGTGTCCTAACCGCCCTGGATGGCGCTGATCAGCTCGCCATTCGTGGTGTCACCGGACAGTTCCCAGAAGAAGGTGCCGCCGAGGCCCTGGGCACGGGCGTAGCCGACCTTGCCCTTGATCGTGGCCGGGGTGTCGTAGCTCCACCACTGGCTGCCGCACTTGGCGTAGGCGGTGCCGGCGATGGTGCCGGTGGCCGGGCACTTGCTCTTGAGCACCTTGTAGTCCTCGATGCCCTGTTCGTAGGTGCCCGGTGCCGGGCCGGTCGCCGTGCCGCCGGGGGCGTCCTGCGTCACACCGGTCCAACCGCGACCGTAGAAACCCAAGCCCAGCAACAGTTTGCTGGCCGGCACGCCCTTGCCCTTGAGCTTCTGGACGACCGCGTCGGAGGTGAACCCGGCGTTCGGGATCCCGGCGTAGGAGTTCAGCGGCGAGTGCGGCGCCGTCGGTCCCTGCGCGGCCCAGGCCCCGAAGTAGTCGTAGGTCATCACGTTGTACCAGTCGAAGTACTGCGCCGCGCCGCCGTAGTCGGCCGCGTCGACCTTGCCACCGGCCGAACCGTCACCGGTGATCGCCGCGGTGACCAGCTTCGAGCCGAATTTGGTGCGCAACGCCGAAGCGAGGTTCGTCAGCGCCGCGGGCCCGCTGGTGTCACACGTCAGCCCGCAGGCGTTGGGGTATTCCCAGTCGATGTCGATGCCGTCGAACACCCCGGCCCAGCGCGGGTCGTTCAGCAGGTTGTAGCAGGAGTTCGCGAACGCGGCCGGGTTCTTCGCCGCCTGCCCGAAGCCGCCGGACCAGGTCCAGCCGCCGAAGGAGAACAGCACCTTCAGGTTCGGGTACATCTTCTTCAGCCGCTTGAGCTGGCCGAAGTTGCCGCGCAGCGCGCCGTTGTCCCAGGTGTCGGCGACCCCGTCGACGCTCTCGCCGGCGCCGTAGAACCGGTCGTAGTCGGCGTAGGTGTCGCCCAGCACGCACTGGCCGTTCACCACGTTGCCGAAGGCGTAGTTGATGTGGGTCAGCTTGGCCGCCGACCCCGAGGTGTGGATGTTCTTGACGTGGTAGTTCCGGCCGTAGACGCCCCACTGGGCGAAGTAGCCGAGGGTCTTGCCGTGCGCGGTGGTCCCCAGGTCGGCGGCCGGAGCCGCCGCGGGTGCCTTGGCCGAGGCGGGAGCCACGACCGCGAGCGCCATCAGTGCCGCGGCGAACACGCCGCCCGCACCCAGCCATCTCCGTCTGTGTGAAGAGAACATCGGTGTCCTCCGTGAGCCCGGCGGTGCCACGGTGCACCGCTCGATCCACCCAAGCTAAATGGGTCTAGACCACTTCGTCAATGGTCCAGACCACGGTTAGCTGAGTTGCCGGGCCCGGCTACCGCTGGTCACCGGGTGGCCCGCCGGGGGCACTGGATCGGCCTAGCGGCACCCTGGGCCGGTGACGGCGGGAAGGAGACCGGTTTGGTCAGGGTGGACGGGCGCACACTGCGCTGCGACGACGTGCTGGCGGTGGCGAGGACCGAGGGTCCTTCGCGGATCGAGGTCGAGGCGGGGGCGCTGGCGGCGGCCGGGCGCGCGTGGGAGCTGGCCGAGGAGCTGAGCACCCGGCGCGTGGTCTACGGCCGGACGACCGGCGTCGGCGCGAACAAGGACGACACGGTGACCGGGGAGCACTCCACCGATCACGGCCTGCGCCTGCTGCGCAGCCACGCCGGCGGCAGCGGTGAGCTGATGCCGGACGGCCAGGTCCGCGCGATGATGCTGATCCGGCTGAACCAGTTGCTGGCCGGGCGGTCCGGGATCGGTCCCAGCCTGATCGAGGCGCTGGCGAACGCGTTGCGCGCGGGCGCGCTGCCGGTGGTGCACCGGCTGGGCGCGATCGGCACCGGCGACCTGGCCCCGCTGGCCGAAACCGGGCTGGCGCTGGCCGGGGAACGCCCGTGGCGCCGGGGTGGCGTGGCACCGGTGGCGGTGCAGGCCGGGGACGCGCTGGCGTTCATGAGCAGCAACGCGGCCACGCTCGCCGAGGCGACGCTGGCCGCGCTCGAACTGGACACGCTGACCAAGGCCAGTCACGCGGTGACCGCGCTGACCTACGTCGCGCTCGACGGCAATCCCGAGGCCTACGCGACCCCGGTGCACGAAGCCCGGCCGCACGCGGGACAGGTCGCCTGCGCGGCGGACATCCGGCGGCTGCTCGGCATGGAAGGCACGCCCGCACCCGGTCGTCGAATCCAGGATCCCTTCGGGCTACGGGCTTTCCCGCAGGTGCAGGGCCCCGCGCTGGACGCCCTGCACCACCTGCGGGAGGTGCTGGCGATCGAGGTCAACGCGGGCACGGAGAACCCGATGATCTGCGTACCGGAAGGCGACGCGTACCACCACGCGCACTTCCACACGGCGTACGTCTCCTCGGCGCTGGACCAGGCGCGGGCGACCGTGCACCAGGTCGCCGAACTGTCGGCCGCGCGGCTGGGCGATCTGGTCGAACCGGACTTCACCGGGCTGCGGCCGTTCCTCGCGGACGGGCCGGCGGGCAGCTCCGGCGTGATGATCCTGGAGTACGTGGCGCACGACGCCCTGACCGAACTGCGGCAGGCGGCGCTGCCGGTGACGCTGGGCAGCGCGATCGTTTCGCGGGGACTGGAGGATCACGCGAGCTTCTCCACCCAGGCCGCGCGGGCGACCACGGCGGCGTGCCGGTCCTACCGGCAACTGCTGGCTTGTGAACTGGTGGCCGCGGTGCGGGCGCTGCGGATGCGCCGGGCGGATCTGGTGGACATCCCGGTACGCGCGGCGTTCGAACAGGCGGGAGCGGTACTGGACCCGAGTACGCAGGACCGCCCGCTCACCGAGGACATCGCCCGGGCCGCCACCATCCTGGACACCCTCGCCTCGATCTGAGCCAAACGCTATGAGTGGGGCATTACTTGCGCCCTCCCGTCGCCCACCGCCACCCTCAACGGAGCTGCGCACTGTTCCCACGTGCAAGTAATGCCCACTCATAGCATTCGATGGGCCGGATCAGCCGAAGAAGACTTCGGCTTCTTCGTAGCGGGCGGCCGGGACGGTCTTCAGCTCCGCGGTCGCCTCGGCGAGCTTCACGCGCACGATGTCGGTGCCCTTCAGCGCCACCATCACGCCGAAGTCACCGTCGGCCACCGCGTCCACGGCTTGCAGGCCGAAGCGCGTGGCCAGCACGCGGTCGTAGGCGGTCGGGATGCCGCCGCGCTGGGTGTGGCCGAGCACCACCGCGCGCGACTCCTTGCCGGTGCGCTGCGCGATCTCCTCGGCGAGCCAGGTGCCCACGCCGCCGAGCCGCACGTGCCCGAACGCGTCCTTCTCCCCCGAGTGCAGCACTTCCGCGCCGCCTTCGGGCATGGCGCCCTCGGCGACCACGATGATCGGCGCGTACTGGCGCTCGAACCGCCGCTCCACCCACTCGACGACCTTCTCCACCGAGAACGGCCGCTCCGGCACCAGGATCACGTTCGCGCCACCGGCCAGGCCGGAGTGCAGCGCGATCCAGCCCGCGTGCCGCCCCATCACCTCGACCACCAGCGCGCGGTGGTGCGATTCGGCGGTGGTGCGCAGCCGGTCGATCGACTCGGTGGCGATGTGCACCGCGGTGTCGAAACCGAAGGTGTAGTCGGTCGCGCCGAGGTCGTTGTCGATGGTCTTGGGCACGCCGACCACGCCGATGCCGTCGTCGGTCAGCCGCTTCGCCACGCCGAGGGTGTCCTCGCCGCCGATCGCGATCAGCGCGTCCACGCCCTGCTCGGCGAGCACGCCGCGGATCTGCTCGACGCCGCCTTCGGTCTTGTACGGGTTGGTCCGCGAGGACCCGAGGATGGTGCCGCCCCTGGTGAGGATCTCTTCGACGTCACCGAGGCCCAGCGGCCTGCTGTCGCCGGTCATCGGGCCCTGCCAGCCGCTCCGGAACCCGACGATCTCCCAGCCATGGACCTCGATGCCCTTGCGGACCACCGCGCGGATCACCGCGTTCAGCCCGGGGCAGTCGCCACCACCGGTCAGCACACCGACTCGCATCAGACTCAGACCTCCGCTTGCCTGCTTTGTGTTGGGTCACACATCCGGCGCCAGCCTAGCCGCCACCGGACTTGATCGGTGCAGCAGCTAACGTCCGGACCATGGCAGGACGGGTGGCCGCGCTCTCGGCGAGCGCCGCGGCCGGTGGGGTGACGGGTCTGGCCGCGCCCTTCGTGGTGCTGATGGGCCAGGTCCTCGCCGGTGAACTGGGCTGGGCCGAGCGGGATCCCGGCCTGATCGACGACGGCCTCGACATCCCGATCGGCCTGGGCGTCGTCGCGCTGCTGGTCATCATCGGCACGCTCGCCGCCGCCCGGCCGCTGGTCCGGAACCGGCTCCCGGCCGCGCTGGCCGTCGGCATCGGCACCGCCGCCGTGGTGGCGTGGCTCTTCCTCGGCGGCTGAGCCACCCGTGCTACGGTCGCGGCGTGCAGCGCTCCTATTTCTGGTTTAGCAGGCCGGCCCCGGGTGGGCCGGTCGGCGACGCCGTGCGCTGACCTTCCACCCTCGAGCCGGTTTCCCAGCCGGCTCGGGTGATTCTGCGATCGGGGCGGCTGGGTCGAAAGGACCCCCGCCATGACGATCACCTTCGACCCCACCCTCGCGCTGGACGCACAGCGGACCACGAGCATCAGCCCGCTGATCCCGCCCGCGTTGCTGCGCGAGGAACTCCCCGTCGACGAGACCGTGGCCCGAACAGTCCATAAAGGACGAGCAGGGACGGTCGGTGCCCTCGACGGCACCGACGACCGGCTGCTCGTCATCGTCGGCCCCTGCTCGGTGCACGACACCGCGGCCGCGCTCGACTACGCCCAGCGCCTCGCCGCGCACGCCGAGGGCCTCGGCGACCAGCTCCACGTGGTCATGCGCGTCTACTTCGAGAAGCCGCGGACCACGCTCGGCTGGAAGGGCCTGATCAACGACCCCGGCCTGGACGGCAGCTTCGCGGTCAACCGCGGCCTGCGCATGGCGCGGCGGCTGCTGCTCGACGTCTCCGCGCTCGGCCTGCCGGTCGGCTGCGAGTTCCTCGACCCGATCACCCCGCAGTTCATCGCCGACATCGTCACCTGGGGCTCCATCGGCGCGCGGACCGCGGCCAGCCAGGTGCACCGCCAGCTGTGCAGCGCGCTGTCCATGCCGGTCGGCATCAAGAACTCCACCGAGGGCGACGTGCAGGTGGCGGTGGACGCCACCCGCGCCGCGGCCGCCGGGCACGTGTTCGCCGGGATCAACGCCGACGGCCTCGCCGCGCTGCTGACCACCTCGGGCAACCCCGACTGCCACGTGATCCTGCGCGGCAGCGCCACCGGGCCCAACTACGACGCCGCCACCGTGGCGGGCACGCTGGCCCGGCTGCGCGGGGCCGGGCTGCCCGAGCGCGTGCTGATCGACGCCAGCCACGGCAACAGCGGCAAGGACCACGTGCGCCAGGGCGAGGTCGTCGGGGAGCTGGCCGACCGGATCGCACGGGGCGAACGCGGCCTCACCGGCGTGATGCTGGAGAGCTTCCTGGCCGCCGGTCGCCAGGACCTCACGCTCGGCCGGGCCGACGAGCTGACCTACGGCCAGAGCATCACCGACGCGTGCCTGGACTGGTCCAGCACGGCCCGGCTGCTCGACCGGCTCGCCGAGGCCGTGCGCGCCCGCTGAGGCTCAGCCGGGCAGGCCCCGGCGGTGCCACTCCTCTTCGATCGCCCGCCACCGCACCAGGTTGTGGCGGGCGTCGGCGAGGGCGTCGTGCGCGTTCGCCGGGGCGGCGGGCAGCTTCGGCTTGCCCACGTCCTCCCAGCGCTGCCGCAGGTCACGGGTGAAGCGGGGCAGCTGCCGGGGCAGCGCGGGCATCGGGCCCCACAGCTGCGCCAGCGCCACGTGGTCGTAGGCGGCGAACCAGGCCCACAGCTCGATGCCGCCGGACGGCTTGCCGAAGAACTCGAGCAGGTCGGTGCGGATGCGCTCGCGGTCGCGCCAGGCCTTGTCCGCGGGCGAGGGCAGCTTGGGGAGCACGTTGTCGCGCACCCAGGGGCCCGCCTTGCCCGGATCGAAGTCCGTCGAAACCGCGTAGAACTCCCGGCCGTTCTCGTCCACGACACCGATCGACACCAGGTCGATCGTCACGCCGTCCTCGATGAACTCGGTGTCGTAGAAAAATCGCACCGGGCAACCCTAGTCGGCGCCGTTCCGGACGATCAGGAAGCCTTCGTCTCCGGCACGCGGTCGGCGTCCACCCCGGACGGCTGCGGCGGTACCTCGGGGCGCACCCCGGCGGCTTCGGCGGCGGCCAGCTCCTTGGCCTTGGCCGCGTAGATGTCCACGTACTCCTGGCCGGAGAGCTCCATCAGCGCGTACATGATCTCGTCGGTGATCGACCGCTCGATGAAGCGGTCCCCGGCGAGGCCCTCGTACCGGGAGAAGTCCAGCGGCTTGCCGAAGCGGACCTCGAGCCGGCGCGGCCGCCACATCTTCGAGCCGATCGGGTTGACCTTGTCGGTGCCGATGGTGACCACCGGGACCACCGGGACGCCGGCCTGCAGCGCGATCCTGGCGACGCCGGTCTTGCCCTTGTACAGCCTGCCGTCCGGCGAGCGGGTGCCCTCGGGGTAGATGCCGAGCAGGTGGCCCTCCCGGAGCACCCGGATCGCGGTGTCCAGTGCGGCCTGCGCGGCCGAACCACCCGAGCGGTCGATGGGGATCTGCCCCAGCCCGCTGAAGAACCACTTCTTCAGCCTGCCCTTGACGCCCTTTTCGGTGAAGTACTCCGACTTGGCCGGGAAGGTCACCTTCCGGCGGACGTAGAGCGGCATGAAGAAGGAATCGGCGACGGCGAGGTGGTTGCCCGCGAGGATCGCGCCACCGGAGGCCGGGAGGTTCTCGGCCCCGGAGACCTTGGTCGGCCACAGCAGCCGCAGCAGCGGCCCGAGCAGCACGTACTTCATCAACCGGTACAGCACCTTGCTCCAGGCCTCCTCGCAGGCGAAACGGTCTCCGACAGCCGAATCCGATCAGCAAGACTACGAACTCGTCCGTACCCGGCACAACGCTTGACCCCCGGTTGCGAGTGCCCAGCGATCGATCTCACACCCGGCCGCGTCCCCTCCAGTCTCCGGCATCGCCCCACGGCGGGCCGAACCCGTGCGAATATGGAGGTCTCGAACCCCTCCAGGAAGGCGAGAGCATGCCTGTGCTCGCCGGCGCGGAACCCTTCGCGCACACCGGCTCCACCGAGGCCGGCGTGTTGTTGTGCCACGGTTTCACCGGGACCCCGGCCAGCATGCGGCCCTGGGGTGCGCACCTCGCCGAGGCCGGGTACACCGTGCGCGGGCCGCGGCTGCCCGGGCACGGCACCACCTGGCAGGAGATGAACCGGACCAACTGGACCGACTGGTACGGCTGCGTCCGCGCGGAACTGCTGGAGCTGTTCGACACCTGCGCCTCGGTGTTCGTCTGCGGGCAGTCGATGGGCGGCACGCTGGCGCTGAAGCTGGCCCAGGAGTTCGGCGACCGGATCGCCGGGCTGGTGCTGGTCAACCCGTCGGTGACCACGCTGCGCTGGGACGCCCGGCTGCTGCCGGTGCTCGGCCGGGTGCTGCCGTCGGTGCCGGGCGTGGCGGGCGACATCAAGAAGCCGGGCGCGGTGGAACTGGCCTACACCAGGGTGCCGGTGCGGGCCGCGGCCAGCCTGAGCCGGTTGTGGAGCCTGGTCCGCGCCGACCTCGGCAAGGTGACCCAGCCGCTTCTCCTGCTGCACTCGGTCGTTGACCACGTGGTGGAGCCGGTGAACGCACGCATCGTCGCCGAGGGTGTGCGCAGCGACCCGCTGATCGACGTCGAACTGACCGACAGCTACCACGTGGCCACCCTCGACAACGACGCCCCGCTGATCTTCGACCGCAGCGTCGACTTCTTCCGATCGATCGCACACACCGGGCAGGTGGACCCGAGATGAGCCGTTCGAACTCCGCCGACGGCCCGGAGGACATCGACGCCACGTTCGCCGAGATCGTGGCCGACCTGCGGGCCGAAGGCATCGGCACGACCCTCGAGCAGCAGGACGACGAGCCCGCTCCCCCGGCTCCGCCGCCACCCGCACCGCCCTCCCCGTCGCCGGGCCCGCCCGAGCAGACGGTGGCGGCCAGCGGCTGGCGCGGTTCCGAGCGCGAGTGGGAGGCCACCGTCTTCGGCGACGACCCGGCCGCCGACGACGAGCACTTCGTCCCGCCCGAGCCCCCGCCGCTGCCGCGGCCGCGCAAGGGCGCGCTGGTGGTGCTGCTGTTCTTCGTGCTCGGCCTGCTGCTGCTGATCGCGCCGGGCGTGATCGGGCTGAGCAGCGCGCTGGGCACCCCGATCGGGCTGCTGGTGCTGGCGGTGGGCATCGGCCTGCTGCTCCTCCGCGTCCGGCAGGGCCCGCCGGACGGTGCCGACCCGGACAGTGGCGCGCAGGTCTGAGCGTTCCGCCGTAGGGTTGGTCATGCGCATCGACTTCCACCCGTCCCGCCGCTCGACCGTGGGCGCCGAATGGGAACTGGCGCTGGTCGACCGGCGCACCGGGGAGCTGACCTCGGTGGCGCAGCGCGTGCTCGACGAGGTCCGCCCGGACGGGGCCGACGAGCACCCGAAGATCAAGCAGGAGCTGCTGCTCAACACCATCGAGATCATCACCGGCGTCTGCGACACCGTCGCCGAGCTGGGTGAGGACCTGGCCGGCACGCTGACCGAGCTGCGGGGGTACACCGACCCGCTGGGCGTGGAGCTGTTCTCCGCGGGCACGCACCCGTTCTCGACTTGGTACCAGCAGAAGGTCACCGACAAGGAGCGCTACGCCAAGCTGATCGACCGCACCCAGTGGTGGGGGCGGCAGATGCTGATCTACGGCGTCCACGTGCACGTCGGGCTCGACCACCGGGACAAGGCGCTGCCGGTGCTCAACGCGCTGCTGAACTACGCGCCGCACCTGCAGGCGCTCTCGGCGTCGTCGCCGTACTGGGGCGGGGAGGACACCGGGTACGCCTCGAACCGGGCGCTGATGTTCCAGCAGCTGCCCACGGCCGGGCTGCCGTTCCAGTTCACCGAATGGGCCGAGCTGGAGCACTACGTCGACGACATGTTCGTCACCGGGGTGATCGACCACCTCTCGGAGATCCGCTGGGACATCCGGCCCGCGCCGCACTTCGGCACCATCGAGATGCGCGTGTGCGACGGGCTGCCCACGCTCGAAGAGGTGGCCACGATCGCCGCGTTCACCCAGTGCCTGGTCGACGACTTCAGCGCGCGGCTGGACCGGGGCGAGCAGCTGCCGACCATGCCGCCGTGGCACGTGCAGGAGAACAAGTGGCGCGCGGCCAGGTACGGCATGGACGCCATCATCATCCTCGACGCCGCGGGCCACGAGCGGCTGGTGACCGAGGACTTGGACGTGGTGCTGGAGCGGCTGGAGCCGGTGGCGAAGCAGCTCGACTGCGTGCGGGAGCTGCGCGGGGTGGAGAAGATCCTGCGCTGCGGTGCCAGCTACCAGCGGCAGCGGGCGGTGGCGCGGGAGCACAACGGCAGCCTGAAGGCCGTGGTCGCCTCACTGATCGCCGAAATGCGGGACGGTATCGCCGAGGACTGTTGATGTCGCGGGGAACGCTAGGTGAGGAGTGCCAGGAGCGAGCGCGGGCTCATCGGGGTGGCGCCTTCGGCTTCGATCCGGGAGCGCAGTTCCCGGTCCGCGGTGGCCACGAGGAGGTGGTCCTGCGGACGGGCGTCGCGGACGACGGAGACGATTTCCGAGTCGCCGTCCCGCGCGGCCGGGACGACCTCGACCCCGGGAACCGCCGGGACACCCCGGGCCTGGCCTTCCACCACCAGCACGATCCGCGGCCACCAGCACCAGTCCGGCAGCGTCGGCGCGGTCATCCCGGTCAGCGCCAGCGGCGCGAGCTGGTCACGCAGGCGCGCCGCGGCACCGGCGCGGTCCCGCCACCAGCCGTCCGGGCGCGAGCCCATCACGTTCGCGGCGTCGACCACCAGCACCAGTTCCCGCCCGACCTGGGTCCGCAGCCCCGGCCACGCCAGCGCGAAGTCCCGGTGCAGCCGGTACTCGCCGACCTCGTCGACCGGCACCCAGCGCAGCTCGCTGCTCTCCCGGTTGCGCACCCGCTCGCACACCGAACCCGTGGCCACCGCCAGCACCGTGGTGTAGCCCCAGCCGCCGTGGTCCACAGTGGACGCAGCCACCGGCCGCACCGCGGCGGGCGGGACGGCGGCCTCCTCGTCGGCCTCCCGGGTGGCCGCCTCCGCCGGGCTCTCGCCGGGGCGCAGGGCACCACCGGGCAGCGCCCAGGTCCGGCCGTGGTGCGTCCACCACGCGCGGTGCTGCAGCAGCACCCCGCGCGCCGGATCGGTGAGCAGCAGCCCGGCCGCGCCGTGCAGGCCCCAGTGCCGGTGCCCCTGGGCACAGGTCACGAAGGTGTCTTCGGCGAACACCGGCCCTCCCGTCGCACCCCACCGCCCTCAACGAAGCGTTTCGCGCCTTCTACCCTGGCACACCGATCCGCGTACCCGGCGTCGCCGCGGCTTCCCTGGCCAGGGTGGCCGCACCGACGATCGCGGTGTCGTCGCCCAGTTGCGCGGTGCGGATGCGGGCCAGCGGCCGGTGCCCGGCACCGGTGATCGCGGTCGCGTAGTGCTCGCGGGCCTCGTCGAGGAACAGCGGCGCCGACTCCGACACCCCGCCCCCGATCACCATGATCTCCGGGTCGAACACGTCGGCCACCAGCGCGAGCCCCTCCCCGAGCCACTTCGCCATCTCGGCCATCGCGCGCTGGGCCACCGGGTCGCCGTCGCGCGCGGCCCCGGCCACGCGCCGCCCGGTCACCGAACCCGGGTCACCGGCGGTCTCCCTGGCCAGCACGGTGGACCGGCCGGGGTTGCGGGCCAGCAGCTCGACCGCGGTGGCGGCCAGCGCGGTCCCGCTGCAGTAGCGCTCCCAGCAGCCGTACTTGCCGCACGGGCAGGGCCGCCCGCCCGGCACCACGGTCAGGTGCCCCAGCTCGGGACCGACGCCGTGGGCACCGCGGTAGAGCTGACCGTCGAGCAGCAGGCCCGCGCCGATGCCGGTGCCCAGCGCGATCAGCGCCACCACCTTCGACCCGCGTGCCGCGCCGAACCGGTGCTCGGCCAGCGTGGCCGAGTTCGCGTCGTGCTCCAGGGTGACCGGCAGGCCGACGCGCTGGGCGATCCGGTCGGCCACCGGCGCCGCCCGCCACGCCAGGTGCGGGGCGAACATCACCGAACGGCGGTCGGTGGCGACGAACCCGGCCACCGCCAGGCCCACCGCGGTCACCTCGTGCCGGTTGCGCAGGTCCTCGATCACCCCGGAGATGGCGTCTTCGAGCGCGCCCTCACCGCCGGGCGTGCCGACCCGAGTGGTGTCCAGCAGCGAACCCTGGTCGTCCACCACCCCGGCGCGCACGCTGGTGCCGCCGACGTCCACCCCGATCGCCAGCTCGGGACGGCGGAACGTCCGTTTGAGCGTCTTCTTCAAGCCACGAGAACCCATCTATCGGCCGGTATCCCAGTCTTCCCGGCGCCGCACCGGCACGTGCTGCACCCGCGCCGACCCGGTGGCGCCGGACGGCGGCTCCGGCCGCGGCGGGGTGTACCCGGGCATGTGCACGCCCTCCTCCGGCGCCCAGCGGTCGGCCAGCACCGCCCGCAGCAGCGCGACGAGCTGCGCGGCCTGCTCCAGCACGCGGGCGGCGATCTCCGGGCGTTCCCCGCGCGCCAGCGAGACGACCGCGCACAGCGGGCACCAGCCGCAGCTGCCCGAGGGCTCCTGGTGGCCCGTCGCGTTCTCGTCGTGCCCGGCCGCGACCACCCCGTCCAGCCAGGGCGCGGCCCGCTCCACCACCAGCTCGATGAGCAGCCGCAGCTCCTCGGCCAGCGAATGCGCGCCGGTGGTCGTCTCCGCGTCGGGCATCAGGTACCTCCGGCCGGCTCGAGCTGGACCACCAGCCCGGCGGAATCGGCTTCCGCGCCGGTGATCCGGCACGGGCGCAGCAGCTCGGGCAGGGCGATCACCCGGCGGAACCCGTCCACCGTGATCGCCAGGTCGTCGCCGACCCTGGCCAGGTCCACCTTCGCCGACCGGGACAGCGGCACGCCGACCCGCAGCTCGTGTCCACCGTCCACAGTGGAACTATCCGCCACCGAGAGCAGCGGCGCCACCGGCACCGCCGAGCGGGCCAGCGGGTCGGCCGTGCCGTACAGGCCGGCGGCGATCTCCAGCAGCGCGGGCAGGCCGACCGGTTCGACCGCGCGGTGCTCGACCCGGCGCAGCGCACCCGCGGGCAGCCCGCTCGAGGTCAGTTCGGTGAGCACGGCGTCCTGCTGGGCGCGGCGGGTGCGCAGCCACGCCGCCGCGGAGCCGGGCATGCGGCCGGGCGCGGGCATCAGGCGGTTGACGATCAGCCCGTCGACGGCGATGCCGCGCAGCGCGAGCGAGCTGAGCGTGCGGCGGGTCTCGGCGACCACCAGCCGTTCCGGTGTGAGCACCAGGCGCACGCTGGTCGTCGACGGGTCGGTGAGCAGGGTGCGCAGGCCGGCCAGGTGGGTGGCGAACCGGCGGACCGAGCGGCCGAGGCCACCGCGCCCGCGCAGCCTGCCGAGGTAGCCGGAGATCGCCTCCGGCAGCGACAGCAGGCGCAGCGTCTCCGCCGTCGGCCCGCAGTCGACCACCACGTTTTCCCACGGCCCGGCCTCGGCGAGCCGGCGCACCTCGGTCAACGACAGCAGCTCGTCCACGCCCGGCACCACGGTCAGTTCCTCGGCGTCCAGCGCGTCGATCCCGGCACCGGCGAGCAGGCCGCGCAGCTCGCCGCGGAGCTCGCCCCAGGCGTCGTCGACCAGCGCGCGCGAGTCGATCTGCGCGGCGTGCAGTGCGCTGTCCACTTCGGACGGCTCACCGGTGAGCCCGGTGGCGAACGCGTCACCGAGCGAATGGGCGGGGTCGGTGGACACCACGAGCGTCTTCCGGCCCCGCGCGGCGAGCGCGGCGGCGGTGGCGGCGGCGAGCGTGGTCTTGCCGACCCCGCCCTTGCCGGTGAACAGCAGGATGCGCACGATCAGCCCTCAGCTCGGCGCTTGAGCTCCTTCAGCGCGGTATCCATGATCATCTTCTCGGCCTTGCGGCGCAGCAGGCCGATCATCGGCAGCGCCAGCTCCACCGACAGGGTGTAGGTGACCTTGGTCCGGCCCCCGCCCAGCGGCTCGAGCAGGTACCGGCCGTCCTGCGCCTTCTGCATCTGGCCCTTGATCAGGTGCCAGCTGACCGAGAGCCCGTCGGACGCCCAGTCGTACTCCAGGGTGTAGACGTCCTTGACCGGACCCGCGTCGAGGGTCATCTTCACCTGCTTGGCCCGGCCGCCCCCGGCCTCGGCCAGCACCTCGGTCTCGCGGACGGCCTTGGTCCACTCCGGGTAGGCCGGGAAGTCCGCGATCACCTCCATGATCCGTTCCGGCGACGCGTCGACCTCGATGGACTGCGTGGACTGCTCGGCCATGGGCAAAGGCTACCGTCCGAGAAGGACTACCAGCGCAGCACGTACGGCTGTGCCGTCTCCTTGAAGTGACCGACGTTACGGCACTCGGTCCGCCCGATGCGCGCATGCGCGGCCAGCGGCTGGTGCACATGGCCGAAAAGGGACCAGCGCGGTTGCGCGGAAAGGATGAGTTCGCGCAGCGAGTCGGAGCCGAATTCGTGCCGGCGCGCGATGACGTCGTAGGTCAGTTCCGGCACCGACGGCGGGATGTGGCTGCACAGCACGTCGATGTCGGCGAGCTTGGCCACCGAGGCGTCGAACTCGTCACGCGGGCGCAGGTAGGGCCGCCAGACCGGGTTCGCCCGCGGCTTGACCCCGTCCGGCAGCAGCGCGCCGCCGACGAAGCCGAACCGCAGGCCGCCGATCTCGGCCACCTCGCCGTCCAGGATCTGGGCGCCGGGCCCGGCGAACTCGGGCCACAGCGCGGGCGTGTCGACGTTGCCGGGGGTCAGGTAGACCGGGGCGGTCAGCGCGCCGAACAGCGTCTCGTACTGACCGCGGATCGCCTCGTCCACCGCGGCACCGGGGTCCTCGAGGCTGCCCCAGAGCGAGCGCGCGAAGGCGACCGTCTCGTCACGGGTGCCCTCCCGGCGCAGCCGGGCGAACTCCCCCACCTTCTCCTCACCGAACAGCGTGCCGAGGATGCCGTTGCCGTGGCGCCGGTAGTCGACGAAGTCGAGCAGGTCCCCGAGCACCACCAGCGCGTCGGCGCCCTCCCCCGCCCGTGCCAGCGCCTCGGCGTTGCCGTGCACGTCGGACACCACGTGTACCCGCATCTGTTCCCCTGCTCCCCCGCCTCAACCGGCCGACGGCGGCACCCCGGGCGCCCGGCCGTCCTCCAGGATCTCCTTGAGTTCCAGCGCGATGGCCTTCGCCGCCCTGGCCCGCCGGTCGAACTCCCGGCGGAGCTCACGCTGGGTGACCTCGCGGGTCGGGGTGGCCCGCAGGAAGTAGTGCAGCAGCGTGCCGTCGAGCACCGGTTCCAGCCACACCTCCATGGTGCCGACCAGCGCTCCGCGCACGGTCCAGCGCAGTCCCCGCTCGCCGCGGTCGGTGTAGACCTCGAGCACCAGATCGGGCCAGTACCTGGTCCAGGACCTGGGATCGGCGAAAGCGGCGGCGACGGTCGGCGGCGGTACCGCGAGAAAGGTCTCGTCGACGATGTCGAGCGCCGGCGGCGCCTGGTTCGAAGCGGACACGACGTGCAGAATGTCATGTCACGCGTAACGGCCGTGCGCCCACCGTGGCCAAGCGGGATTGGGCAAGCTAGGTTAACCCGCGAGTAACACCAAAGCCGGTGGTCGATTCGGAGGTCCCACGTGCGCGAATTCAGCGCTCCCGCTGCCCGGAAGGTTTCCGAAGAGGAGAGCCTCGCCGACGTCGTCTGGTCCAACGCCGAGCGCTTCGGCGAGGTGATCAGCTTCCGGCGCCTGGTCGACGGCTCCTGGCTCGACGTGACCGCGCGTGAGTTCGCCGCCGAGGTGCTCGCCGCGGCCAAGGGCCTCGTCGCCGCGGGCATCGAGCCGGGCGACCGGGTCGGGCTGATGTCCAAGACCCGCTACGAGTGGACCCTGCTCGACTTCGCCATCTGGGCGGCCGGCGCGGTCACCGTGCCGATCTACGACACCTCGGCCGCCGAGCAGGTGCACTGGATCCTCTCCGACGCCCAGGCCAAGGCCGTGTTCGTGGAGACCGCCGAGCACCGCGCCACGCTGGAAGAGGTGCGCTCGCGGCTCGACTCGCTGGAGCACACCTGGCAGCTCGAGGGCGCCACCCCGGCGCTGGACGAACTGGGCGAGCTGGGCGCCGGGATCAGCGACGACGACCTGCACGCGCGCCGCCGCGCGGTGAAGTCCACCGACACGGCCACCATCGTGTACACCTCCGGCACCACCGGCAGGCCCAAGGGCGTCGAGCTGACGCACCACAACCTGCTCTCGGAGATCCAGGGCGCGATCCAGGCCTTCCCGCAGCTGATGGAGCAGGGCAACTCGCTGCTGGTGTTCCTGCCGCTGGCGCACGTGCTGGCCAGGGCGCTGGCGCTGACCGGTGTGACCGCGCGGGTGACCCTCGGCCACACCTCCGACGTGAAGAACCTGGTCGCCGACCTGGGCACCTTCCGGCCGACCTTCGTCGTCGCCGTACCGCGCGTGTTCGAGAAGGTCTACAACGGCGCGAAGCAGAAGGCGCACGGCGACGGCAAGGGCAAGATCTTCGACGCCGCCGAAGCCACCGCGGTCGCCTACAGCCAGGCCAAGGACAACGGCGGCCTGGGCCTCGGGCTGCGCGTCAAGCACCTGGTGTTCGACAAGCTGGTCTACTCGAAGCTGCGCGCGGCGCTGGGCAGCCGGTGCATCGCGGCGGTGTCCGGCGGGGCCCCGCTGGGCGCGCGGCTGGCGCACTTCTTCCGCGGCATCGGCGTGCCGGTGTTCGAGGGCTACGGGCTGACCGAGTCCTCCGCGGCGTCCAACGTCAACACCGAGGCCGCCTTCCGTGTCGGCACCGTGGGCAAGCCGATCGCCGGTACCTCGGTGCGCATCGCCGAGGACGGCGAGGTGCTGCTGTCGGGCGAGGTGGTCTTCGCGGGTTACTGGAACAACCCGGCGGCCACCGTCGAATCGCTCAAGGACGGCTGGTTCCACACCGGTGACCTCGGCGAGCTGGACGACGAGGGCTTCCTCAAGATCACCGGCCGCAAGAAGGAGATCATCGTGACCGCGGGCGGCAAGAACGTCGCCCCCTCCGGGCTCGAGGACAGCCTCAAGGCGCACCCGGTGATCAGCCAGGCGATGGTCGTGGGCGACCAGCGGCCCTACATCAGCGCGCTGATCACCATCGACGAGGAGTACTTCCCCTCGTGGAAGTCCCAGCACGGCAAGCCGGAGAACGCCACCGTGGCCGAACTCGCCGACGACGCCGACCTGCGCGCCGAGGTGCAGGCCGCGGTCGACGAGGCGAACCGGCTGGTCTCGCACGCCGAGGCGATCAAGAAGTTCGCCATCCTGCCGCAGGACTTCACCGAGGCCGGTGGCGAGGTCACGCCGAGCATGAAGCTCAAGCGCAACGTGGTGACCAAGAACTACGCCACCGACATCGAGACCCTCTACACCAGGTAGTTCACGGCAGGTTCGCTTCGATCCCGTCCAGGATCAGCTTGAGGGCGGATTCGAAGCGTTCCTCCGGGTTGCGGAACCGGGCTTCGCGCACGGTCCGCTCGAAGTACGGGAACGCGCCGCTGCCCACCACCTGCTCCACGTAGGGCGCGATCGCCGCGTGGGCGGCGTCGCGGTCCATGCCGGAGCGGCGGCGCGCCTCCCGCTCGGCCAGTTCGGCGTCGGTGGAACCGGAGACCCAGGCCGCGAGCACCAGGAAGGTCTCCAGCACCTGCCCGGTGTCCAGCCCCAGCCCGTCCAAAATGGACATGCCGAACTCCATGCGGCGCAACATGTTCGGCCCGGCACTGGAGCGGCTCACGGTCATCCGGCTCAGCCACGGGTGGCTCAGCAGGGTGGCGCGGTGCCCGCGCAGCAGCTCGCTGATGTCGGCCCGCCAGTCACCGGTGCGCTCGGGCAGCACCGCGCCGGTGAAGCACTGGTCGATCATCAGCTCGAGCAGTTCCTCCTTGTTCGGCACGTAGCGGTAGATGGTCATCGCGCCGGTGCCCAGCTCCGCGGCCACCTTGCGCATGGACAGCGCTTCGATGCCGTCGGCGTCGGCGAGGCGGATGGCCGTCTCCGCGATCTGCTCCCGGCTGTAGGACGGCTTCGGACCACGGCCGCTCCACTCGGGCCGCATCCAGATGTTCCACGGGGCGCTGGGCTCGCTCATTGCGCGCATCCTCCTCTCCGAAGACTGGGGGATTCATTGTTGCGTACGTCGTACCCAGTTGGCTAGCCTCTGCGTACGACGTACCCGGTTCGCCGGGGAGTGCTCGGAGTTCGTTCGGAGGTCAGCGGGATGGGCGCACCAAGGCACGAGCCGATCGTGGTCGCCGAGGGGCTGAGGAAACGGTTCGGGGAGACGCAGGCGCTCTCCGGGCTGGACCTGAACATCCCGGCGGGCACGGTGTACGGCCTGCTCGGGCCGAACGGGGCCGGCAAGAGCACCACGATCCGCGTGCTCACCACGCTGACCAAGCCGGACGCCGGGCGCGCCAGGATCGCCGGTTTCGACGTGGCCACCCAGCCCGGCGAGGTCCGCCGCCGCATCGGCCTGGCCGGGCAGCACGCGGCGGTCGACCAGGAGCTGACCGGGCGCGAGAACCTGTGGATGTTCGGCAGGCTGTTCCACCTGACCGGCAAGCAGGCCGCCCGCCGCGCCGACGAACTGCTCGAGCGCTTCGACCTCACGCACGCGGCCGACCGCCAGGTGCGCACCTACTCCGGTGGCATGCGGCGGCGGCTCGACGTGCTCGCCAGCCTGATCATCGCGCCCGCCGTGTTGTTCCTCGACGAGCCGACCACCGGCCTCGACCCGCGCAGCCGCAACGAGATCTGGGACGCCGTCCGCGGGCTCGTGGCCGGGGGCACCACGGTGCTGCTGACCACCCAGTACCTCGACGAGGCCGACCAGCTGGCGAACAAGATCGCGGTGATCGACACCGGCAAGGTGATCGCCGAGGGCACCCCGGCGCAGCTCAAGTCCCGCATCGGTGGCCGGCTCGACGTGGTCATCGCGCCCACCGCGGACCTGATGCGCGCGGCCAGGGCGATGGCGGAGATCGCGCGCGCCGCCCCCGACGTCGACCCGGACGAGCGGCGGGTCAGCGTGGCCACCGGCTCGGCCACGCTGAGCCTGCCGGACGTGCTGCGCTGGCTGAACATGGCCGGGATCGAGGTGGCCGACATCGGGCGCCGCACGCCCACCCTCGACGAGGTCTTCCTCGAACTCACCCACCGCACCCAGCCCGTGGCGGAGGTCCCGGTATGACGTACCCGCTGGCGCAGCCCGAGTGGTCGAAGCTGCGCTTCACCGTGCACGACGGCCTGACCGTGCTGTACCGGAACCTGCTCAAGCTCAAGCACAGCCCGGGGCAGGTGATCGCCGGGCTGGCGTTCCCGCTGGTGGCGGTGGTGCTCTTCGGTTACGTCTTCGGCAGCGCCATCCCGATCGACAACGGCGCGAACTACCGCGAGTACCTGATGCCGGGCCTGTTCGTGATGAGCCTGACCATGTCGATCGCCGGCACGCTGACGGTGATCGCCAAGGACAACGGCCTCGGCGTGATGGACCGCTTCCGCTCGATGCCGATGTCGCGCTCGGCGGTGCCGTTCGGCCAGACCACCGCCGACCTGCTCGTCGGCGCCACCGGCGTGATCGTGATGTCGTTGTGCGGACTGGCTTTCGGCTGGCGGGCGCACCACGGTTTCTGGATGACGCTGGCCGGGTTCGGCGTGTTGTTCCTGATGAACTTCGCGGTCTCGTGGGTCGGGGTGTTCCTCGGCTCGGTGATCAAGCGGGAGGAAACCGCGTCGCGGGTCGGGCCGCTGCTGATGCCGGTCACGATGATCTCGAACGTCTTCGTGCCGACGAGCGGCATGCCGGACTGGCTCGCCGTGATCGCCGAGTGGAACCCGATCAGCGCGACCGTCGGCGCCCTGCGGGTGCTGTTCGGCAACCCGGGCGTGCCGACGGGCCCGGATGTCGCGTGGCCACTGGCGAACCCGGTCCTCGCGTCGATCGGCTGGTCCGTCCTCATGCTGCTGGTCTTCGCGCCGCTGTCGGTCCGGAACTTCAACCGCGCCGGCCTGTAGCCGAAGTGCCCCGAATGTGGCTTTGGGGGCGGATTCGGCCCCCAAAGCCACATTTGTGTCCAGTCGGGTGCCCCGAGCAGCCGAACCACACGTTCAGAGAGCCTCCAGCCAGCCAAGTCGAGTAGCGAACGCTATGAGTGGGGCATTACTTGCATTCAACGCAAGTAATGCCCCACTCATAGCAATCAGGCGGCGGAGGCGGCCCAGGTTCGGACGACGTGGTCCAGTACGGGCAGCGGGACGATCCCCGCGCCCAGTACCACGTCGTGGAAGGCGCGGATGTCGAAACGATCGCCCAGCGCCGCTTCGGCTTCGGCGCGCATGCGCTGGATTTCCAGCCGTCCCACCATGTACGCCAGTGCCTGGCCGGGGCAGCCCGCGTACCGGTCGATCTCCAGCTCGATCTCCAGCCGCGCCATCGGGGTGTGCTCCACGAGGAAGTCCACCGCCTGCTGACGGCTCCAGCCCAGCGCGTGCATCCCGGTGTCCACCACGAGCCGCCCGGCGCGCATGGAGTCCTGGGTGAGCATGCCGAAGCGCGACAGGTCGTCGGAGTACAGGCCCATCTCGTCGGCGAGCCGCTCGGTGTAGAGGCCCCAGCCCTCCAGGTAGGCGTCCACGCTCATCACCCGCCGCACCAGGGGCAGCTCGGTCAGGTTCAGCGCCGTGCACAACTGGAAGTGGTGCCCGGGGATGGCTTCGTGGAAGGCGATCGCCTCACTGGTGTACCGCGGCCGTTCCTCGGCGCGGTGGGTGTTCGCGTAGTAGACACCCGGCCGCGAACCGTCCAGCGACGGCTCGATGTAGTACGCGATCGTGCCGCCTTCGGCCTCGGCCTCCGGGATGGAGGTCACCTCGCAGACCTGCTCCGGCACCCGGCCGAACCACTGCGGGGCAACGGCTCCCGCCCGCCGGATGGCCGCCCGCGCGCCCTCGAGCAGTTCCTCGCCGTCCCGCCAGCGCAGTTCGGGGTCCTCACGCAGCCGCCGGAAGATCTCCGGCAGGTCGTCGGTGCCGAAGACACGCGCGCCCAGTTCGCGGCACTCCCCCGCCAGCTTCTCGATCATCTCCAGACCGGTGGCGTGCAGCTCCTCCGGCGTCCGGTCGGTGGTCGTGTACACCCGCGCCAGCGCCGCGTAACGCGCCTTGCCTTCCGGCTGCCAGCAGATACCGGGCTGGTCGGCGCCCCGCGCCCCCGGCTTCAGCTCCCGCACCAGGAAATCGCGGTACCGCTCGAGTGCCGGGCGCACCACCTCGGTGAGCAACCGGTCCTGCTCCTCGGCGTACCCGTCCAGCTCGACACCGGGCGTCCGGCGCAGCGGGTCGTCCTCGGGCGCGTTCAGATACCGGTTCAAACTGGCGATTCCCGCGTCCACGAGGAATTCCGGCGCCCGCAGCCCGTCGGCGAGACCGGCCTGGTGCCGGACGATCGCCGCGGCCAGGTACGCCGGGACCTCCCGCAGCCGGTCCAGGTGGGCACGGGCGCTCGCCTCGTCGGCCACCGAGGGCACCGGCAGGAACAGCAGCAGGTGCTGCGCCGGGCCGACCTGCATGTCGCTGACCGAGAAGTCGGTCACCCGCGCGTCGAGAAGGTCCACTTCGGACTGGGCGAAGTCGATCAGCGCGAGCCGCGTGGTCTCCTCTTCGGGGGACTGCGGGCTCGCTTCCCGCGCGCGGCGGCCCAGTTCGAGGTAGCGGGCGCGGTACCCGGCCTGTGCTTCGGCGCCGAAGTCCGGCAGCTGCCGGTCCGGGATGCCGAGGCCGAGCATCAGCGGCAGCATCGGCTGGTGCTCGAAGTGCAGGTCGAGGAACTCCTGGGCCAGCTCGTCGACGGCGCTCATTTCGCCGCCCACTCGGTCACCACGGCGTCCAGCACCGACAGCGGTAACGCACCACCGCCGAGCACCAGGTCGTGGAAGGCACGGATGTCGAACCTCTCGCCCAGCACACGTTCGGCTTCGGCGCGGATGCGCTGGATTTCCAGGCGCCCCACCATGTACGACAGGGCCTGCCCCGGGAAGGCGATGTAACGGTCCACTTCGGACTCGATCTCCACCTGCGGCATCGGCGTCTGCTCCACCAGGTAGTCCACCGCCTGCTGACGGCTCCAGCCGAGCGCGTGCAGCCCGGTGTCCACCACCAGCCGCCCGGCACGCATCGAGTCGCAGCTCAGCATGCCGAGCCGGGCCACGTCGTCGGAGTACAGCCCCATTTCCTCGGCCAGCCGCTCCGAGTACAGGCCCCAGCCCTCCGAGTAGGCGTTGAAGTCGCCGACCCGGCGCAGCAGCGGCAGGTGGTCCAGCCCGAGCGCGGTGCTGAGCTGGAAGTGGTGCCCGGGAATGGCTTCGTGGAAGGCGACGGCCTCCGACATGTGCCGGAACCGCTCGGTCGCCTGGTGGGTGTTCGCGAAGTAGGTGCCCGGCCGCGAGCCGTCCGCCGCGGGCCACAGGTAGTACGCCGCCGCGGCGCCGGGTGCTTCCGCCTCGGGCACGGCTTCGACCACGCACGGCTGCGGCGGGATGCGGCCGAACCACTTCGGTGCCTCCGCCTCGGCGCGGGTGATCGCGGCACGGGCGGAGTCGAGCAGTTCGTCCGCGCTTTCCCAGCGCAGCGCGGGATCGGTGCGCAGGCGGTCGAAGATCTCCGCGAGGTCCTTGGTGCCGAAGACCCGCGCGCCGAGCTCCCGGTACTCCTCGGCCAGCTCACCGATCAGCCGCAGCCCGGTGGCGTGCAGGTCCTCCGGGGTGCGGTCGGTGGTGGTGTGCTTGCGGGCGAGCGCGGTGTAGATCTCGTCGCCGCCCGGCAGCCACTTCAGCCCGACCTGGTCCAGCGGGCGCCCGTGCGGGGCGATCTCCTCGGCGAGCACCGTGCGGTAGGCGGCGAAGGCGGGCCGCACCACAGACTCCAGCAGCTCGGCCCGGCGGCGCCCGAACTCCTCGTCCGGCGCCGCCTGGCGCAGCAGCGGGTCGTGCTCGGGGTCGCCGAGGTAGCGGTCCAGGTGCTGGATCGCGGCTTCGACGAGGTGCGCCACGGGCGTGCGCCCGGCCGCGACCCCGGCGCGGTGCCGGTCGGCGATCCGCTCGAGGTACTCGGGGATCGCGGCGATCCGGCCGAGGTGCGCCTCGGCGGAAGCGCCCTCGGTCACCGTGATCATCGGCAGCGTGGTCAGCAGGCCCACCGCCGGTGAGATGAACATGTCGGTGATGGTGAACTCGATCAGCCCCGAGTCGATCCCGTCGATGTGTGCCTGTGCCTGGGAAAGCAGCACGTCGACGGTGACCCGGTCGACCTCGCCGAGCGTGGCGCGGTCCAGTGCGGCGGCCCGCTCGGCGATGTCCGCCAGCTTGGCCCGCTGGCGCTGTTCGGCCTCGGCGCCGGGATCGCCGAGGCCGGGTCGGGTCTGGTCCAGCCCGAGCAGCACCGGCGTCAGCGGCTCGGCTTCGAAGAGCAGGTCGGTGAACTCGTCGGCGAGTGCGACGGCCTCGGTCATCGGGCGTCCCCCAGTGTCGGTTGGTGTCTCCCCCAGACCCTAACCGGAACCGGGGCCGCCGGGCCTGAACACACGACAGGGCCTGAACACCGCAGGGCGGCCGAGGCGGTAGCGTGACCGGCTGTGGCCGTGACCGATCCCGTGGATGCCCGCCTGCTCGCCGCGCTGGCCGAGGTGGGCAAGACGGCCGTGCACGAACTGGCCGCGAAGGTCGGCATGGACCCGCGTGAGGTGGCCTACCGGCTGGTGGCGCTGTCCGGTAGCGGACTGCCGTTGCTCGTCGGCGTGGAAAGCGATCCGAACGGGCTGCGTGCCGCGCTGGTCGGCGGGGCCGGGCCGCGGCCGCCGGTCGCCCAGCCACAACCGCAGCAGCCACCGCAGAACGTCGCCGGGACCCCGTCCGGCCGGTACAACGTGCACACCCCGCCCCCGCAGCGGCCCGGTGCGCAGGGCCTGCCGAGCGGTGCATACGCCGTGCAGGGCACGCCGTCCGGCCGCTACCAGCCGCCACCCGCCCCGCCACGGCCGCCGCAGCAACCCCCGGCACCGCACCAGCAGCAGCAGTTCCACCGGCCGCCGATGCCACCCCCGCCCGCCGACCCGGTGATGAGCACCTGGGGTCCGCCGCAGAGCGCGTCGTGGGCCCGTGGCGACCAGCCGCCGTCCACCGGCCTGCCCGCGGGCAAGCGCACCGGGAAGGCGGGCGAGGTGCTGGAAACGCAGGGGCTCGAAGGCGAACGCCTCGCGCTGCAACTGCTCGAGGTGCAGGATCCGGCGGACTTCCTGTTCAGCGCGGCCGGGTACAGCCTGGAGCCGGGTGAGCGCGCGGTGGTGGTGCACACCGAGATCACCAACCGCGGCCAGACCCCGTTCGCCTCGCTGCCGGACAACTACCTGGAGCTGATCACCGCCGACGGCAAGGCCATCGGCAAGGCGCCGGTCTCCCTGTCTTCCCGGCCGCCGCACCGGATCGGCGTGCAGCCGGGCGAAACCGCCGGTGGGCACACCGTCTACGTACTACCGGAGGCCACGCGGGTGGTCTCGGTGCGCTGGAACGCGCGGCCGGAAGTGGACGAACGGTCGCTCACCTGGTCCATCGAGGACTAGGGCCGCTAGGACTCCGCGCGCAGCTTCTCCAGCGCGTCGGCCAGATCGGCCGGGTACTCCGCCTCGAACTCCACCCAGCGGCCGTCCGCCGGGTGCGCGAACCCGAGCGTCCGCGCGTGCAGCCACTGCCGCGTCAGGCCCAGCCGCTTGGCCAGCACCGGGTCGGCGCCGTAGGTCAGGTCGCCGACGCACGGGTGCCGCAGTGCCGCGAAGTGCACCCGGATCTGGTGCGTGCGCCCGGTTTCCAGCTTGATGTGCGCGAACGAAGCCGCCCGGAACGCCTCGACCACCTCGTAGTGCGTCACGCTCGGCCGGCCACCGGCGACCACGGCGAACTTGTAGTCGTGCCGGGGGTGCCGGTCGATCGGCGCGTCGATGGTGCCCTTGGTCGGGTCCGGGTGGCCCTGCACCAGCGCGTGGTAGCCCTTGTCCACGGTGCGTTCCTTGAACGCCCGCTTGAGCACGGTGTAGGCGTGCTCGCTCTTGGCCACCACCATCACCCCGGTGGTGCCCGCGTCGAGCCGGTGCACCACGCCCTGGCGCTCGGCGGCACCGGAGGTGGAGATGCGCAGCCCGGCGGCGGCGAGCCCGCCGACCACGGTCGGGCCGGTCCAGCCGGGGCTCGGGTGCACGGCCACGCCGACCGGCTTGGAGATCACCACGATGTCGTCGTCGTCGTGCACGATCCGCATGCCCTCGACCGGCTCCGCGACCACCTCGACGGTCCGCGGCTCCGGGAGGGTGACCTCGAGCAGGCCGCCCGCGGTGAGCCGGTCGGACTTGCCCACCGGGTACCCGTCGAGCAGCACGTCCCCGGCCGCGGCCAGGTCGGCGACCGCGGTGCGGGAGAGCCCGAGCAGCTTGGCCAGCCCGGCGTCGACCCGCATCCCGTCCAGGCCGTCGGGGACCGGCAGCATCCGCCCGCTCACGATTTCTTGGCCTTCTTCTCGATCGTCTTGCCGTCGTAGTCCTTGCCCAGCAGCGAGAGCAGGATGATCAGGCCGCAGCCGACGAACAGCGACGAGTCGGCCACGTTGAAGACCGGCCACACATCACCGTTGGGCGCGAACACCGAGACGAAGTCGACCACGTGCCCCTGGAGCACCCCCGGCGCGCGGAAGAACCGGTCGGTCAGGTTGCCCAGCGCGCCGGCCAGGATGAGCCCGAGGCCGATGGCCCAGCCGGGCGAGCGCAGCCGCTTGGCGAACCAGATCAGCGCGATCACCACCGCGCAGGCGAGCAGCGCCAGCAGCCAGGTCATGCCAGAGGCCATGCCGAAGGCGGCCCCGGAGTTGCGGATCAGCTGCAGGTAGACCGCGCCGCCGAGGACGCGCACCGGCTCGGCGAACTCCAGTTCGGCCACCGCGATCGCCTTGGTCACCTGGTCGGCGGCGAGCACCAGCACCGCGATCACCGCGAGCAACGCCACCCGCCGCTTCGGCTGTGGTGCCTCGGGCGCGGCGGGCACTTCGGTGCCCTCGCTCGGCTCGGCTTCAGACGGTGTCGGCTGGTCGCTCACCACGCCATTGTCCACGGCGGGTGGCCAGCGCGGCGATCGCCCCGGCCAGCAGGACCAGCGCGGGGAGCAGGCCGGGCGGGGTGGGCGCCAGGTCGATCGAGGCGACCACGGTCAGCACGGTGACCGCGGCGAGCAGCACGCTGCGCTCCAGCCAGGCGAGGACCAGCAGGCCGGCGGCGAAAACCAGGAGGTCGTCCAAGCCGGGCAGGGCCATCGCCACGAGCATGCTCACCACCAGCCCGAGCAGCACCCCGCCGAGCCAGCCGGCGACCCGGCGGCCGCGGCCGGTGCCGAAGTACGCCCAGGCCACCCCGCACAGCCCGAGCGCGCCCAGCGGGAGCACGAAGGCGTTGACGAAGCCGGACTCGTCGATCAGGCTCCAGCTCGCCGCGCCGAAGGACGACAGCAGGAGGATCGCCGCGCTCCCGCCCACCACGAGCAGCCCGATCCGCCACGGCGACGGCCGGTTCCCGGCGCGGAAACGGAACAGGTACCACGCCACGGTCAGCAGGAAGGCCGCGAGCGCGCCGACCGGCCACCAGCCGAACGCGTCGAACGGCTGCGGGATCCGCAGGGCGATCGCGCTGTCCGCGGGGGCGTAGGCGTAGAGGTGCGCGACGGACTGGTCGAGGCCGTCCTCCCCGATCGGGGCGTAGGCGAACCAGCCGAAGTCCGGCTCCGGCACGAAGAGCCCGGCGAGCAGCACCGCCGCGGTCAGCACCAGCGGGACCCAGTAGTCCCGCCGTCCCGCCGAGATCGGTTCGCGCATGAAACGCCCCCAGTCAGTCCAGCCGGGCGCCGATCTCCCGCACCACCGAAACGAGCAGTTCGATGTCGGTCTCGCCGGTCCGCCAGTTGACGATCGCCGGCCGCAGCGCGGTCCGCCCCCGGTACACGGTCGTGCCAGCGTAGACCCGGCCGTCTTCGAGCAGTTCGGCCCCCAGACGGCGGTTCAGCTCGTCCAGCCGGTCGTCGTCGAGCCCGTCTCGGCGGTAGCGGAAACACACCACGTTCAGCCCCGGCGGCGCGAGCGGTTCCAGGTCCGGTGCCTCGTCGACCAGCTTGCCGAGCAGCAGCGCGAGGTCGTGGTGGCGCTCGATCATGGCGCGGTGGCCCTCACGGCCGTACGCCCGCAGCGTCGCCCAGATCGGCAGCGCCCTGGCGCGGCGGGACGACTCCGGGCCGAGGGAGTTGTAGTTGATCCTGGCCTCGTCGCCGACCGGCAGGTAGGCCGCGTCGGGCATGGCGAACGCCTGCGCCATGCGCCGGGGTTCGCGGACGAAGGCGAACCCGCTCTCGTACGGGACGTTGAGCCACTTGTGCCCGTCGGCGGCGACCGAGTCCGCCCGCTCCACCCCGCGGACGAGGTGCGCGGTGCGGGGTGAGAGCGCCGCGAACAAGCCGAACGCGCCGTCGACGTGCAGCCACGCGCCGTACTTCTCGGCAAGGTCCGCGAAGTCGGCGACGGGATCGAAGTCGCCCGCGTTCACCTCACCCGCGTTCGCGATGAGCACCGCGGGACCGCCGACCGCGGCGAGGTCGGCTTCCATCGCGGCCAGGTCGACCCGGCCGGCGTCGTCCCGGCTGAACACGCGCACGGTGTCGCGCCCGCACCCGAGGATCTGCAACGCCTTGCGGCTGCTGGGGTGCACGTAACCGCTGGAGAACACCGGCAGGCGTGGCAGGCCGGCCAGCCCGTCGGCGCTGACGTCCACGCCGTGCCGCTCCGCCCACCAGTGGCGGGCGGCGGCGAGGCCGGTCAGGTTGGCCAGCGTCGCGCTCGGCGTCAGCACACCGCCGTAGGAAGCGGGCAGCCCGAACAGGTCCTTCAGCCAGCCCAGCACGACGGTTTCCACCCGCGCCGCGAACGGCGAACTCGGCCAGAGCCCGGCCACCTGGTCGAGCAGGCTGGTCACCCAGTCCCCGGCCTGCGCGGCGGGAGTCGAGCCGCCGACGACGAAGTGGAAGAACCGCGGCCCGGAGGAATGGGTCGCCGCCCCGGTGCCGACGCGCAACAACTCGCGGACGCTCGCCAGTGTGCCGTCGCCCTGCTCCGGCAACGGGCCGTCCAGCGCGTCCAGCAGTGGCGCCGCCGCCGGGTCCTGCACCAGCCGATCACTCAGCGAAGCCAGGTACGGCCCGGCGGCGTCGGCCACCAGCCGCAGCGCTTCGGCGGCCGACTCACGTTCCTCCAGCGGATCACCCATCCCCGCAGAAGATCACGTCCGCCGTCACCCGTCCAGCCTCAGTCGAGGAACTCCGGCAGCGGACGCGGGTCCGGCGTCGGCGCCCAGCGGCCATCGAGCTTGGCGTAGTCCCAGCGCGCTCCCCTGGCGACGATCTGACGCAGGGCCAGCAGCAGCCGGTCGACGTGTTCCTCGGTGCTGCCGAGGCCGAGGCTGACCCGCACCGCCTGCTGCCCCTCGCCACCGGCTTCGCGGATCAAGCGGCGGGTGGCGATGTGCGCGCAGAACGCGCCGTCGCGCACGCCGATCCCGTACTCGGCCGAGAGGACCGCGGCCAGCCAGCCGGGCTCGAAGCCGTCGATCACGAAGCTGAGCGTGCCGACCCGGTCGACGTCGGCGTCGAAGAGGCACAGTTCCGCGAACCCCGGCACCGAAGCGAGCCCGCGCTGCAACCGCCGGAGCAACGCGTCCTCGTGCTCACGGACGGCGTCCCAGTTCTCCGCGAGCGTCTCGCAGGCGACGCCGAGCGCGTACACGCCGACCGTGTTCGGCGAACCGGCTTCGTGGCGCTCCGGCCCGGAATTCCACACCACACCGAACTCGTTCCCCTGGCGCTGCACCACTTTGGTGGCGCCACCGCCGGCGAGGTACGGCTGCCCGGCACGCAACCAGTCGGCGCGGCCGATCAACGCGCCCGCCCCGAACGGCGCGTACAGCTTGTGCCCGGACAGCGCCACGTAGTCCACATCCAGCTCGCGCAAGGAAATCGGCCGGTGCGGTGCCAGCTGTGCCGCGTCCAGCGCGATCCGCGCGCCGTGCTTCCGCGCCACCGCGGCGATTTCCGCCACCGGCAGCAGTTCCCCGGTCACGTTGGACGCGCCGGTGAGCACCACCAGCCGCGGCCCCTGGGCGCACGCGGCCAGCGCACTGTCCACAGCGGACACCGCGGCGAGCCGGGTGCGCGGCGGTTCGATCCGGTGCACGCGCGGGCCGCGCCACGGCAGCAGGGCCGCGTGGTGCTCGGTGTCGAACAGCACCACGGAAGTCTCACGCGGCAGGCACTTCGCCAGCAGGTTGAACGAATCGGTGGTGTTGCGGGTGAAGACCACCGCGTCCGACGACCGGGCGCCGACGAAGCGCCGCAGCACCCCACGGGTGCGCTCGTAGATCTTGGTGGAGACCTGCGACGCGAACCCGGCACCGCGGTGCACGCTGGCGTACCAGGGCAGGAACTCGTCCACGGCGGTGCGGACCCGCTGCAGGCAGGGCGCGCTCGCGGCGTGGTCGAGGTTCGCGTAACCGATGCTCGTGCCGGTCACCAGCGGCACGGACAGTTCCGCACCGGCGACGGACGGGACCAGGGCGGTGCGTTCGAGCACAGAACAGCGCGCAGCTCCGTTGAGGGTGGCGGCGGGCGACGGGTGGGCGATTGTCATGGGAGGCCTCCTCGAGGTCGGGACCTCCGACCGAGGAGATCCGCGCTTGCCCGCCACACCTCGTGACGAACCAGGTCCTCACCCGGGGCACCCCACCGCGGTTGGAGGGTTGCCGGCCAGCGAACCGGGGCTTGACGCTGGCACTCATGACCTACGGGGAAAGGTAACCCACTGGGCGGCGCCCGCGCCAGGGCCGCCCAGTGGGTGAGAGGGCGATCACTCGTACTGGAACCGGCCCGGGAGTTCGACCACCCGGCCGTCGGCGACGTGCGTCGCGACCCCGCTGTACTCCCCTTGGCCCTCGTCGAACCGCCAGCCGCCGAAGACCTTGCCGTCCACCGGCTCCCCGTGCGCGTCGGCGAACTCGCCGTGGACCCGCTCGTAGCTCAAGCCGTCCCACTCGCCGGACTCGAGCGCGTCACGAGCGTTCGCCGGCAGCGTCCACAGGGTGAAGTGGACGTGGGCGCCGGTGCTGGTGCCACCGCAGGGCAGCGCGTTGCCGCTCTTGCCGAGCGGGGTGCCCGCCTCGACGGCCTGCCCGTCCCGGACCGTGATCTCCTCCAGGTGGTAGTAGCCGGTGCGCCAGCCACCTTCGTGGTCGACGGTCACCCAGTCGCCTTCGTCGCAGTGCTGCAAGCGCACGGTGCCCGCGAGGGGCGCCCGCACCACCTCGTCGTGCGGACTGAGATCGATCGCGTTCTTGACCTCGGCGGCCTTGTTGTCGGCGTGGATGCCCGCCGAGGTGACTTCCTGCCCGGAAGCGAACGGCAGGGTGAAGGCCGGGAAGGGACCGGCGGCCGAGGCAGCGGGTGGGGCCAGCAGGGAACCACCGGTCAGCACCGCGGCGGCGGCCAGGCCGCGCAGGTTGCGGAAGTCAGCCACGCTTCGTACTCCTTGCACTGGCTATCAGCCTTTCGGGCTAATAGAGGCGGGTGAAATGTAGGCCATTCGGCCGCATTCGGAGTACACGAAGCTCAAAAGAGTATGCTCACTGTGATGCAAGTCACATCTACGTGCCGGATTCGCCCCGCCAGCGGGCCAGCCTGCCCGCCCGGTCGATGGCCCGCAGCCGGCGCTCGGCCGTGGTGCGCGCCTCCTCGGTGGTGACCACGAGCAGCTGGTCCAGCTCCTGCAACCGGCTGGTGGCCTGCGGGGTGAACGACTTGCCGTCGCGGACCACCAGGCTCACCGACGCCCCCGGCGGCAGCCGCAGCTCGGAGACGTAGACGCCGTGCATCCGCGACCCGCGCTGGATGCGCACCTGGAGCAGTTCGGCACCGAGCTCGTCCAGCGGCGCGGCGTCGACCTGGATCTCCTTGGCCTCGGTCGAGTCGGACAACCCGAGCCACCGGCCGAGCGGGGTCAGCGTCGCACCCTGCAGCAGGGTCAGCACGATGACCAGCACGAACACCGCGTCGACCAGCTGCTGCGCGCCCGGCACCCCCTGGGCGAGCGGGATCATCGCCAGCACGATCGGCACCGCCCCGCGCAACCCGGCCCAGGACAGGAACACCTGTTCTCGCCACGGCAGCCGGAACGGCAGCGCGGAGAGCAGCACCGACGCCGGGCGTGCCAGCAGCAGCACCACGGCCCCGGCCACCAGGCCCTGGACCAGGCTTTCCAGCAGCCTGCCCGGCGAGGCGAACAGGCCGAGCAGCACGAACAACCCGATCTGGGCCAGCCAGCCGAGCCCCTCGGCGAAGGACAGCGTGTCGGACCGGTGCGGCAGGCGGGAGTTGCCCAGCACCACCCCGGCGACGTAGGTGGCGAGCAGACCCGAGGCGTGCGCGAGCTGCCCGCTCGAATAGGCGACCACGCAGACCGCGACGGTGGCCACCGGGTACAGGCCGGTGGCCGGCAGCGCCGCCTTGCGCAGGGCGACCGCGCCCAGCCAGCCCAGCACCAGCCCGATCACCAGGCCCGCGCCCAGTTCGTAGAGCACCAGCAGCGGCAGCGTCCAGTCCACTGTGGTGCCGCTGGCGAGCACCACCACGGCGATGTAGGCGGGCGCGTCGTTGATGCCCGACTCCACCTCCAGCGTGCCGACCAGCCGCTTGCCGATGCCCGCCGAGCGCAGCACGGAGAACACCGCGGCGGCGTCGGTCGAGGCGAGCACGGCACCCCAGAGCAGCGCCATCCGCCAGTCGAGGCCGAGCAGCCAGTGCAGTGCCGCGCCGGTGATCGCGACGCTCACCGCAACGCCCACAGTGGACAGTGCGATTCCCGGCCACAACGCGGGTTTGACCGTCTGCCAGCGCGTGGTCAGCCCGCCCTCGGTGAGGATCATCACCAGCGCGGCGAGGCCGAGCGACTGGGTGAGCGTGGCGTCGTCGAACTCCAGGCCGAGCCCGGCTTCGCCGATCAGGACACCGATTCCCAGGTAGAGCAGCAGCGACGGCAGCCCGAGCCGGATGGAAACCCGCACCGCGAGCACGGAAACGAGCAGGACCGCCGCACCGGCACCGAGAACGAGCGGGAGCTGGTCCATCCGCCGCCTCCCCTCGTCACCTGATCGCGGTCAACAATAGTGAACGCGCGTTCGCCCGGTGACATCGGTGCGGCGCAACAGAAAATGGCCGAGCCCGCATTCGTCCGAATGGTTGACACCCGGCAGGTTCCCGGTGCTTTCGGTGAATATCGGCTTCGCGCAGCCAAATCAGCGAAAACCGTTGCCCGCCAACGGATCCACAAGCGACCGCCGGATCAGACGCCGCTCAGGAACCGTCCGCTCACCTTCAGTGCCGGTCCCGACGACCCGGCGTTCTCCACCAGCACCGCGAAGGCGAGGTCACCGCGGTACCCGGTGAACCAGCCGTGCGCGCCGCGGCCGTCGCCGAACTGCGCGGTGCCGGTCTTGCCGCGCACCTCGCCGTACCGGGCGAGCTCGCGCGCGGTGCCCTCGGTGACCACCTCGCGCATCATCACCCGCAGCGGCCCGAGCACGCTCGCGTCCGGCGCTTCGTAGCCGGTGATCAGCCCGGTCTCGGCGGTCCGCCACAGCGACGGCGTGAGCGCCTCACCACTGGCCACGGTCGCCGTCATCAACGCCACGCCGAACGGGCTGGCCAGCACCTCGCCCTGCCCGATCCCCGCCTCGACGCGCTGGGCCTGGTCGCCGTACGGCTCCACCTTGCCCGTCTCGGTGGCGATGCCGGGGACGTCGAAGTCGGCGTTCAGGCCGAACCGGTCCGCCGCCCCGGCCAGCGCGTCGGCGGGCAGGTCCGCGGCGAGCCGCGCGAAGGTGGTGTTGCACGAACGGGCGAAGGCGGTGTGCAGCGGGGACGGCGGGAGCGAGAACCGGTCGTCGTTCGGGATGGTGCGCGTGCCGATCCGCGCTTCGCCGGGGCAGTCGAGCACGGTGTCCGGCCCGGTGCCCGCCTCCAGGGCCGCGGCGGCGGTGACGACCTTGAACGTCGACCCCGGCGGGTAGAGCCCGGACACCGCCTTGGGCTGGTCACCGGCGGCCGCGTTCTGCGCCATCGCCAGCACCTGCCCGGTCGAGGGCTGGATGGCCACCAGCATCGCCGGGCCGCCGGCGGTGTCGACAGCCTGCTGCGCCGCCTGCTGCATCCCGCTGCTCAGCGTGGACCCGAGCGGCTCGGCTTCCACCCCCTCCGCGCCGCCGAGCTTCTCCAGCGTGGTGCCCGCCGCGTCGCGGAGTTCGACCGACCAGGCCGCCGGGGCGTTGTCCGCGGCGTGCTTGGCGAGGCGCGAGGTGAGCGGGTCGACCCGTACGCCGTCCGCCGGTTTGGTCCCGTTGCCCTCGCGGACGAACATCGGCTTGCCGTCGCGGTCGGTCAGCACCGGGCTGCCCTCGGCGCCCTTGACCGCGAGCCGCCGGTCCGCGGTGAGCTGGGGGTGGATTTGCGCAGGCGTCCAGTGGACCAGCCACCTGCCGTCCCGTTGCGCGAATTCGATGGTGCTGTCGTAGCCCCACGCGCCCGCGCCGAGCTGCCAGTCGAACCGGACCTTCGCCGAGGATCCGCCGGGGTCCTGCTCGCCGAGCTTCGCGGTCAGCCGCTCGGCGTTGAGCCCGGCCCGCACGGCGTCGAGCACCGCGAGCGCGGCAGCCGGGTCGTCGGTCAGGTTCGCGGCCGCGCGCTGGTCGCCGCCGGACAGCGCGGCGAGGTACCGCGTGCCGATTTCCCGAGGTCCCTCCGCGATCGGCGCAGTGGCGGACGCGGGTGGCGGCTCATCGCCCCGGGACAGGAACACCACGGCGGCCGCCACGATGGCGACCACGGCCACCGAGGCGACCGCCAGTACCCAGCGTTTGGCGGCAGGCGTCAACGCACTTCTCCCCAGCTCGTGGCGCGATCGCGCGGATCGAGCATAGGTGCCGGGAACGACCGTTCGGCTCGTTAGCCCGAATGGCCGCTTGTCCAGACCACTGGGAACGCGGTGTCATGGACGCAGTGGATTTGTTGTGATCAACAACATACGAGCGGTCACGCTCGGCCCGTGAGTGGTGGTGGCCCCCGGTCCCCGCCAAATCCCCACCACCACTCACGGGCCCCCTCTCAGCTCTTGCGCACCGCCACGGTCACCTTGACCCCGTCGCCGACGGTCCCGGTGGAGCCGTCGGGCACGTCGCCGTAGGCCACAGCCACCGCCAGGGTCTCCCCCGCGACGAACTCCTCGTGCGCCCGCACCGCCTCGGTCACCTCGGCGGGTGCGTCGACGGTCAGCTCGATGCGGTCGGCCACCTCGAGCCCGGTGTCCCGGCGCGCCTGCTGCACCACGCGCACCAGGTCACGCGCGAGGCCTTCGGCCGCCAGTTCCGGTGTCACCGCGGTGTCCAGCAGCACCAGGCCGGACCCGGCAGGCAGCTCGGCCGCCGCGCCGGTGTCCTTGGCCACCAGCTTGCGGTCGTACTCGGTGTCCAGCAGCTCGATCCCGGCCGCCACCAGCGCGCCGGTGTCCGAAGTGGACCACTCGCCCGCCTTGACCGCCTTGATCACCCGCTGCACGTCCTTGCCCAGCCGCGGCCCGGCGGCCCGCGCGTTCACCGCCACCTCGAACCCGCCGTGCGCGGCCACGTCCTCGGTCAGCTCGACCGACTTGACGTTGACCTCGTCGCGGATGATGTCGGTGAACGGGCGCAGCGCGTCCACGTCCTCGGCGGCCACCAGCAGCTTCGCCAGCGGCAGCCGCACGCGCAGCTTGTTCGCCTTGCGCAGGGACAGCGCCGACGAGCACACCTGACGCACCCGGTCCATCGCGGTGACCAGCGCGGCGTCCGCGGGCAGCTCGGTGGTGCCCGGCCAGTCGGCCAGGTGCACCGAGCGGCCACCGGTCAGCCCGCGCCACACCGACTCCGTGGTCAGCGGCAGCAGCGGCGCCAGCACCCGGCAGGTCACCTCCAGCACGGTGTGCAGGGTGTCCACCGCGTCCTGCTCCCCGGCCCAGAACCGGTCGCGCGAGCGGCGCACGTACCAGTTCGTCAGCACCTCGAGGAACTCGCGCGTGGTGGCGCAGGCACCGGCGATGTCGCTGACCTCCAGCGCCGCCCCCACGTCGGTCACCAGCTCGTGCGTCTTGGCCAGCACGTACCGGTCGAGCACGTGCTTCGAGTCGGTACGCCACCGGCCCTCGGTGCCCTCGGCGTTGGCGTAGAGCGCGAGGAAGTAGTACGAGTTCCACAGCGGGAGCACCGCCTGGCGCACCGCGTCGCGGATGCCCTTGTCCGTCACGACCAGGTTGCCGCCGCGCAGGATCGGGCTGGCCATCAGGTACCAGCGCATCGCGTCGGAGCCGTCCCGGTCGAACACCTCGTTGACGTCCGGGTAGTTCCGCAGCGACTTCGACATCTTCTGCCCGTCCGAGCCCAGCACGATGCCGTGCGAGACGCAGGTGCGGAAGGCCGGCCGGTCGAACAAGGCGGTGGCCAGCACGTGCAGCAGGTAGAACCACCCGCGCGTCTGGCCCATGTACTCGACGATGAAGTCGCTCGGGTAGTGGTGCTCGAACCACTCGGCGTTTTCGAACGGGTAGTGCACCTGGGCATACGGCATCGAGCCCGAGTCGAACCACACGTCGAGCACGTCGGGCACCCGGCGCATGGTGGACCTGCCGGTCGGGTCGTCCGGGTTCGGCCGGGTCAGCTCGTCGATGTAGGGCCGGTGCAGGTTGTCCAGCCGCACGCCGAAGTCGCGCTCCAGCTCGTCGAGCGAACCGTAGACGTCGGTGCGCGGATAACCGGGGTCGTCCGACTGCCACACCGGGATCGGCGTGCCCCAGTACCGGTTGCGCGAGATCGACCAGTCGCGCGCGTTCTCCAGCCACTTGCCGAACTGGCCGTCCTTGACGTGCTCCGGGTACCAGGTGATCTGCTGGTTCAGCTCGACCATCCGGTCCTTGAACTCGGTCACCGCGACGAACCACGACGAGACCGCGCGGTAGATCAGCGGGTTCCGGCAGCGCCAGCAGTGCGGGTACGGGTGCTCGTAGGTCTCGTGGCGCAGCAGCACCGCGCCCTGGCGCCCGGCCGAACCGGTGCCGTTCTTGAGGTCCTTGATGATGTTCGGGTTGGCGTCGAACACCTGCTGGCCGTCGTAGTCGGACACCTCGGCGGTGAACCGGCCCTTCGAGTCCACCGGGGTGACCGGGGTGATCCCGGCCGCGTCGGTGACCACCTTGTCCTCTTCACCGTAGGCGGGCGCGATGTGCACCACGCCGGTGCCGTCCTCGGTGGTCACGTAGTCGGCGGCGAGCACGCGGTGGGCGTTCTCCTGGCCGACGAAGTACGGGAACGGCGGCGCGTACCGGGTGCCGAGCAGCTCGGCACCGGTGAACCGCGCCAGCACCTCGGGCGCCTCGCCGAGTTCCTTGGCGTAGGCACCGACACGGGCCTCGGCGAGCACGAAGCGCTGGTCACCGGAGGACACCAGCACGTAGGAGACCTCGGGGTGCACCGCGGTGGCCAGGTTCGACGGCAGCGTCCACGGCGTCGTGGTCCAGATGAGCAGGTACGCGCCGTCCAGGTCGGTGCCGTTGCCCTCGAGCCGGAAGCCGACGGTGACCGCCGGGTCCTGACGGCTGGCGTAGACGTCGTCGTCCATCCGCAGCTCGTGGTTGGACAGCGGGGTCTCGTCGCGCCAGCAGTACGGCAGCACGCGGTAGCCCTCGTAGACCAGGCCCTTGTCCCACAGCTGCTTGAACGCCCAGATCACCGACTCCATGTAGGTGACGTCGAGCGTCTTGTAGTCGTTGTCGAAGTCGACCCAGCGCGCCTGGCGGGTGACGTAGTCGCGCCACTCGCCGGTGTAGCGCAGCACCGACTCGCGGCACGCGTCGTTGAACGCGGCCACGCCCATCTCGTCGATCTGCGACTTGTCGGTGATGCCGAGCTGCCGCTCGGCTTCGAGTTCGGCGGGCAGGCCGTGGGTGTCCCAGCCGAAGCGGCGCTCCACGTGCTTGCCGCGCATGGTCTGGAAGCGCGGCACGATGTCCTTGACGTACCCGGTCAGCAGGTGCCCGTAGTGCGGCAGGCCGTTGGCGAAGGGCGGGCCGTCGTAGAAGACGTACTCGTTGGCGCCGTTCTTGCCGGGGTCGCGGGCGTCCACGGTCGCCTGGAAGGTCCGATCGGCCTCCCAGTAGGCCAGCACGTCCTTCTCCAGCGCCGGGAAGGACGGCTGGGACGGCACCTGACCGGTCGGTTCACCAGCCTCGGCCTTGGGGTACATCGAGCGCTCCTCGCGGTGTCCAGTGGTCCCGTAAGTACGGGGACGAAGCCCGGCCGGTTTTCGGCCGCGTTCCGCGGTACCACCCCGCTTGCCCGCACGCGAAGGCACGGGCCGCTCGTTCGACGGCTGTCACGGGCCGCACCCGTCCGGTTCTACTGGGGCCGAGGCCCGTTCTTCCGGAAGCTCCCCGGTGATGGCCGGATCAACGCCTGTGTTCCACCAGGTTAACGCGCCCGCGCAACCCGATTCCGAGGAGGTCGCCCAGCAGTTGCCCACGCGAGTGTCGAACTCAGCCACCCGAACGCAGAACTCGCCCACCCCAACGTGCAACTCAGCTACCCCAACGTGCAACTCGGCTGCACGAACGCAACACTCACCCACCACCCCGCCCTCACGAACCCCACACTCACGCACCCGAACCCCACACTCAGGCAGCCGAGTCGCACACTCAGGCTGCTGAACCCCACGTTCGGGCGCCTGAGTCCTGCGCTCGGGTAGCCGAGTTGGACGTTCGGGTGGCCGGATGGGTGAGGGGTCAGGGGGTTTTGGTGGTCTCGCGGTGGGTGGCGGCCAGGTGGGCGTCGGGGGTGCAGCGGGAGCAGGGGGTGAAGCCCAGGTCCCTGGCCTCGGCGACGGCGATGGGGATGGTTTCCCGGTCGGTCAGCCAGGCGCATTCGGCGAGGTGGTAGCGCGGGTATTCGTCGACGACCAGGACTTCGACGTCCAGTTCGGCGACGATCAGGAGGTCGGCGGCGTCCGTGTCCTCTTCGCCCGGGTCACCGGCTTCGGCGACAGCGGCGGGCTCTTCCGGCTGCTCGTCGTCGGGAGCGGGCAGGACGGCGGTCGGCTCAGTCGCCGCGGGCTCGGCGGCAGGTTCCTCGACAGGCTCGTCCACGGGTAGCTCGCCGGCGACCTCGCCCTCGACCGTGTCGGGATTCAGGTCGGCTTTCAGCTTCTCGTCGTCTTCGGACTCGTCCGGCACAGCGGCGGGCTTCCCGGCAGCCACCGCGGCTTGTTTACGGCGTCGCAGCCATTCGGCCAGCATGACCAGTCCCGCCAGCACGGACACGCCCACCGAGACCCAGGCCCACAGGGTGTTCGCGGTGATCAGACCCGCGACAACCAGACCAGCGGCTACCAGCACCAGTACCAGCACGACGTAGAGCACGGTGAATTACAACACGGACGACATGCCGAAACGGCCCCGACCCTCCCGGCAGGAAGGTCGGAGCCGTCGGTTCACTCGAACGTGTGGCCTCAGCCCGCTTCGGCCCGCGGGCCGAACGAGTAGCCCTGTCCGCTGCTGGAACCGCTGGCGGACTGGTTCCCACCCGGCGAGGCGGGCGCGGCCGAGCCTCGGTCGTCCAGCTCACGCAGTTGCGACTCGAGGAACCCACGCAGCCTCGTGCGGTACTCCCGCTCAATGGTCCGCAGCTCTTCGATCCGCTTGTTCAGCGTGTTCTTCTCGGAGTTCAGGCTGTTCATCGTCTCGGTGTACTTGCGCTGCGACTCGCGTTCGACCGTGGTCGCCTTGTCGCGTGCCTGCCGCTCCAGGGTCTCCGCCCTGGTGCGAGCGTCGTTCAGCATGGTCTCGGCACGCGTGCGCGCCTCGTTGACCATCGAGTCCGACTTCGCCCGCGCGTCCGAGAGCAGCTGCTCCGACTTGGTCCTGGCCTCGGCCAGCATGCCGTCGGATTCGGTCTTGGCCTCGGCGGTGAGCCGGTCGGCCATTTCCTGCGCCAGCCCCAGCACCTTCGCGGCCTGCACGTTGGGTTCCCCGTTGTCGGGGCCCATGCCGTGCGCCTGGGTCTGCTCCATCGCGCTGGGCGGCGGTACGGGTGCCAGCCGCCGTGGTTCCTCGCGCACCGGCGCGGGCGGTGGCACGCTGCCCACCGGTCCGGCGGACCGCGCGGTCTCCAACTCGCCACGGGTCGATTCCAGCTCGGCATCGAGTTGCTCGACCTGCTGGCGCAGCTCGTTATTGTCCTCGATGAGCCGGGCGAGCTCGGTCTCCACCAGGTCGAGGAACGCGTCCACCTCGTCCTCGTTGTAGCCCCGTTTGCCTATGGGCGGCTTGCTGAACGCGACGTTGTGCACGTCAGCGGGGGTCAACGACATCAGATCACCTCACGCACTCCATGGCCTGCAGGTCACCAGGGTCCCCGATCACCCTGGATACGCCAGTTGCATCAAGATGAACACAACCAACAGCAGCACCATAATCGATAAGTCCAGTCCGACGCCGCCAATCCGCACCATCGGGATGATCCGCCGGACCAATCGGACCGGCGGGTCCGTAACTGTGTAGATGGTCTCCAGCGTCACCGCAACCCCTCCGGCGGGGCGCCACTCGCGCGCGAAGGCGCGCACGAGTTCGACCACGACTCGTGCTGTAAGCAGGAGCCAAAACGCGAACAGCACGTAGTAGAGGACGATCCAGACCGCTTGCACGTCTCCACTCTGCCACACCCGTGCCCCGGCGCGCGGGCAGCGGGCTGACCTGGGCCGGATCGGCGTGGCGCACAACACCGTACAACACCGGGGAACGCGGAACAGGGGCACCGGCCAGCCGGCCGGTACCCCTGGTCGCGAGTGCGCTCAGTTGCGGAGGAAGAGCCCGCCTTCGGCGATCCGGCGGCGGTCCTCGGCGGTCACGTCCACATCGGGCGGTGAGAGCAAGAACACCTTGTTGGTGACCTTGTCCATCGACCCGCGCAGGGCGAACGCCAGCCCGGCCGAGAAGTCCACCAGCCGCTTGGCGTCGGCGTTGTCCATCTCGGTCAGGTTGATGATCACCGGGATGCCGTCGCGGTAGTGCTCCCCGATCGCCCTGGCCTCGGCGTAGCTGGTCGGGTGCAGCGTGGTGATCCGGCTCAGCGGATCACGGCTGGGCACCCGCGACTGCTCCGGCACCGGCCGCAGCCGGGCCACCGGGTCGGGCCGGTCGACCGCGAGCGCGCCCTGCACCGCCGGGGTGGCGGCGGGCACGCGGCTCCGCGGGCGTGGCTCGTCGTCGAACTCGTCCATCGCGCGGTAACGCCCCCTCGACCGGGTGCGCACGGGCGGCGCGGCCGGCTCCTCGTAGGCTTCGTACTCGTCGCCGTCGTCGGCGTAGTCGTAGTCGCGGTCACGGGCGTCTCGAGCGTCACGGGAGCCTTCACGCCGGTAGTCGCCGTCGTAGCTGTCGTACCCGTCGTAGCCGTCGCTGTCGGCCGGGACCATGCCGAAGTACGCCTTCAGCTTCTGCAGCGCGCTCATGCGGTGTGCCTCCCTGCCTTCTTCGACCCTCGCGGCCACTCACGCCCGAAAAGCCACGCCAGCGCCCTCACCCACTACCCTGCGTCACCGAAACCGACGCCGCTCGGAGTTTTCACTACGGTGAGGCTAAACCTCGCCGTCCGAGCAACGCGGTTCCGACACGCACACAGGTGGAGCCGCACGCGATGGCTTGTTCAAGATCACCGCTCATCCCCGCAGAGAGTTCCACGGCGCCGGGGTGGTCTTCAAGGAACTTTTCCCTGGCTGCCGCAAGGCGGGAGAAGGCCTCTCCGGCATCGGTACCCAGTGGGGCGACGGCCATCAGGCCGCGGAGCCGCAAATCACCCGACTGGGTGAGGTTTTCCGCCAGTGCGGGGAGTTCCGGCAGCGGGCAGCCACCCCGGGCGCGGGCGGTTTCCTCGTCGTCCAGGCTGACCTGGACGAGCACATCGAGAGGCTGATCACGTTCTCCGCGCTCCCTGGCGGCCCGGACGGCCTTCCCCAGTGCTTCGGCGAGCCGGATCGAGTCCACGGACTGCACCTCGTCGGCCCAGCGGACCACCGAGCGCGCCTTGTTCCGCTGGAGCCTGCCGACCATGTGCCAGCGCACGCGGACGTCCGGGCGCATCGAGGACACCTCGGTGGCCTTCGCGCCTGCCTCCTGGTCGCGGTTTTCCGCGAGATCGGTCACGCCGAGGTCGGTCAGCAGGGCCGCGTCCACGGCGGGGAACGTCTTCGTCACGGCGAGTAGCCGGACTTCCGCGGGATCCCGCCCGGCGGCCCGGCAGCCTTCCCGGATCTGCTCGCGGACGAGTTCCAGCGACTCGGCCAGTTCGGTCTGGCGGTCGGTGCTCATCCGGCTTCGACCCAGGTGATCGCGGCGAGCCTGCCGGTGGTGCCGTCGCGGCGGAAGCTGAACAGCGTCCGGTCCTCGGCGGTGCAGCGCGGGTCGACGCCGATCTTGGCGATGCCCGCGTCGGCCAGCTGGCGCCACAACCCCGCCCGCAGGTCCACGCCGGGCGTGCCGTTGCGGCTCTTGCACGCGCTGCCGGGCAGGTGCGCCTCGACGTCGTCGGCCATCGCCTTCGGCACCTCGTAGCACTCACCGCAGATCGCCGGGCCGAGCAGCGCTTCGACCCGGTCGAGTTCGGCACCGGCGGACTTCATCGCGTCGAGCGCGGCCGGGATCACGCCCACCCTGGCGCCGACGCGGCCCGCGTGCACCGCGGCCACGACCCCGTTCTCGGGATCGCCGAGCAGCACCGGCACGCAGTCGGCGACCAGCGCCACCAAGGCGACACCCGGGCGCGCGGTGACCAGGGCGTCGGTCGCTTCGGCGGGCGGACCGCCCGCTTCGTCGACCACCGTCACCGTGCGGCCGTGCACCTGCTCCATCCACGCCAGGTCACCCTCGGCGAGGCCGAGTTCCGCAGCCAGGCGGCGGCGGTTGGCAGCCACCGCCGCTTCGTCGTCGCCGACGTGGTCACCGAGGTTGAAGCTCTCGTACGGGGCCCGCGAGGCACCGCCCGCCCTGGTCGTGACGACCCTCCGAATACGCACCGGATCAGCCTAGCGGCGCATGAAGGGCGGAACGTCCACTTCGTCGTCGCTGGGATCGTCGGTGACCGGCACGGCGCGACCGGGCAGGTTGCCCTGGGTGCTCTGCGCCGTGGTGCGCGGGGTCGGGTAACCCGGACGGCTCGCGCCCGGCTGCGGCAGGCCGCCGGAGATCGAGCCGGTGCCGCCGCTGAAACCACCGGTCAGCCGCTCACCACCGGGAGCAGGCGGCTGCGACCGCTGCCCCGGTGAGGGCACACCCGGCCGCGACGACGAAGCCGACGGCAGCGAGGACCCACCCGAGCCACCGACCTGGCCCGCCTCGGCGGACACGGTGGTGCTGCGCGAGCCGACCGCGGACGGGTCGAGCTTCTTGTGCGTGGGCGCGCCGGCGTCGAACCCGGCCGCGATCACCGTGACCCGGACCTCGTCGCCGAGCGAGTCGTCGATGATCGTGCCGAAGATGATGTTGGCGTCCGGGTGCGCGGACTCCTGGACCAGCGAAGCGGCCTCGTTGATCTCGAACAGGCCGAGGTCGGAGCCACCGGCGATGGACAGCAGGGCGCCGTGCGCCCCGTCCATCGACGCCTCGAGCAGCGGCGAGTTGATCGCCTTCTCGGCGGCCTGCACCGCGCGGCCTTCACCGCGAGCACTCCCTATTCCCATCAACGCGCTGCCCGCCCCGGACATCACGCTCTTGACGTCGGCGAAGTCCAGGTTGATCAGGCCGGGCGTGGTGATCAGGTCGGTGATGCCCTGCACACCGGAGAGCAGCACCTCGTCGGCCGAGCGGAAGGCGTCCATCAGCGAGACGCCGATGTCGCCGAGCTGGAGCAGCCGGTCGTTCGGGATGACGATCAGCGTGTCGCACTCGTTGCGCAACGCCTGGATGCCGTCCTCGGCCTGCTTGCCGCGGCGCTTGCCCTCGAAGGAGAACGGCCGGGTGACCACGCCGATGGTCAGCGCGCCGAGCTTGCGGGCGATCTGCGCCACCACGGGCGCGCCACCGGTGCCGGTGCCACCGCCCTCGCCGGCGGTCACGAACACCATGTCGGCGCCCTTGATGACCTCTTCGATCTCTTCCCGGTGGTCCTCGGCGGCGCGCTGGCCGACCTCCGGGGCCGCCCCGGCGCCGAGGCCCCGGGTGAGTTCTCGGCCGATGTCGAGCTTGACATCGGCATCGGACATGAGCAGCGCCTGCGCGTCGGTGTTCACCGCGATGAACTCGACACCCTTGAGGCCGACCTCGATCATCCGGTTCACGGCGTTGACGCCGCCGCCACCGATGCCGACGACCTTGATCACCGCGAGGTAGTTGTGCGGGGGCGTCATCGGGATCCGCCTTCCTGATCGTGACTGTGCGTGTTGCCCCGCCGGCGGTCGTCCCCTCGGACACTCCCCGCCCGAACCCTCGACCTCTAGTCGAGGCTTAGAGTTATGTCAACTACCGACGTTGCCCTGCACGCTAGGGAGCCGCAGGCCCGGAATCCAGAAGCCACGCCGCACGGCGGGCAATCTCTTTGCCAGCAACGCCTTCGTGTGTGGAAAGTGTCAAGCCGCCATTGAGATGGTCAGCAGGGGTGCCGACGTCGGTACCGGGGAACCGCCACGCGGCTCCACCGTGATGCCGATCTTGGCCACCCCGGCCAGGCCCTGTGCGGTGAGTACCGACCCCGGGGCGGTCCCGCCCGGCACCAGGCCCATCGAGCGCACCTGGCCGTCGGCGTGCATCAGCCACACCTGGTACTCTTGGTCCGGCGTGCGGGCGGGCAGGTTCGAGGCCATGAACGCGGCCTTGTCCAGGCTCGGCGACATGACCACGGTCCCGTGCCCGCCGGGATCGTGCACGGTCACCACATCGGGTGAGGCGATCAGCTCCCCCATCGGCGCGTACTTGGCGCTCGCCTCGGCCGCCTGCTGCCGCGCGGCGTCCAGTTCGCCCTGCGTGCGCAGCGCGAGACCGCCGAAGACCCCGCCGAGCGCCAGGCCGACCACCGCCGCGGCGGTGGTCAGGAAGACGACCCAGCGCGGCGCTCCCCCGCCACGCCGGGACCGCCCGCCCCGGTCGCCACCGGCCGACGGCGGTTCCTGGCGGGTGGCCCGGATCGAGGCCAGCACCTCGGCCTTCATCCCCGGCGGCGGGTCCTCGGCGACCGCGGCACCCAGGCGCGCGGCGGTCGCCTGCAGTTCGCGCACCTCCTGCGCGCACGACGGGCATTCGGTCAGGTGCCTGCGGAAGCGTTCGCGTTCGACGTCGTCCAGCGCGTCGAGGGCGTAGGCCCCGGCCAGCGTGTGCATGTCCGGCGAGGTCATGCGGTCACCCCCAAGCAGTCCCGCAGCCGGATCAGTCCGTCGCGAAGCCGGGTCTTGACCGTCCCCTGCGGGGTGGACAGCACTTCGGCCACTTCGCGGTAGGTGTAGCCCTGGTAGTAGGCGAGCAGCACGGATTCGCGCTGCAGTTCGGTCAGGTGGCCGAGGCAGCGGCGCACCTGCTGGCGTTCCCAGCGCGAGTTGACCGACTCGGCCACCTCGTCGAACGGGCGGCTCCTGCTCGCCTCGAAGGTGGCCTTGACCTCGCGTTCGGTGCTCGCGCGGGCGGAACGCACGCGGTCCACCGCGCGGCGGTGCGCCAGGGTCAGCGCCCAGTTCAGCGCGCTGCCGCGGTCCGGTGCGTACCGCGGCGCGGTGCGCCACAGCTCGACCAGCACCTCTTGGGCCACTTCCTCGGACTGGGCACCGTCGCGCACCACCCGGCGGACGAGGCCGAGGATGGGCCCGGCGAGTCGTTCGTAGACCTGCTCGAACGCGCGCTCGTCCCCCTTGGCCACGCGTACCAGCAGTTCCTCGGTGGTCGGGTCGTCTTCGGGGTGCGCGGGCACCGGCCGCAGCTGGTCGCCGGGTCGACGCGGGGCCGTCTCATCCATTGAGTCCTCCGAGTCGGTCGGCGGGAGCCACCTCGGGCATCGGGGCGCGGCGCGACCACAGGCCTACCCCGTACCCCCGGATCAGCGCGGTCACGCGCTGCGGGACGAACGGCCGGACCAGCAGCATACGGACCAGGTCGCCGGTACCGGCGGCGCGACGCACCCCGCGAAGGGTGGCGGCAAGCGGCGTCGAGCCCGCCTGGTGGAGCTCCACCGAGACGGACAGCAACGAATCCGGCTCGGGCACGGACATGCGGTACTCGCCGTCGCCGGTCTGGAACGGCGAAACGAAGAACTCCTTCGCCGCGGTCGCGCTCCCCCGCGCGTCGGGGTGCAGCAGGTAGGCGTGCCGCCCGCGGTAGGTGTTGTGCACTTCGGCGACCACGCAGGCCAGCTCGCCGTCCGGGCGATGGCACCAGTACAGCGTGATCGGGTTGAACGCGTACCCGAGCACCCGGGCGCCGGCCAGCATGACCACCCGGCCGCCGTGCAGGTCGACCCCGCGCGTGGCCAGCCACGCGTCCAGCTTCTCGCGGATGGTGCCCGGGGCGCCCGGCGCGAAGTGGTCCCGGCCGTCGAACCGGGCGAACGGCCGCAGCCAGGCGGGCAGCCGGGGCGGCTCGTCCACGTCGACCAGCCACAGGTACAACCGGTGCGCGAAGGTCAGCGGCGGGTCGATCCGCCGCACGTGCGCGACCGTGGCGTCGTACAGCGCGGCGGTCACCAGCGCACCCCCAGCGATTCGGCGGCGCGGGTCCCGGAGGCGCAGCCGTCCTCGTGGAAGCCCCAGCCGTGGTAGGCACCGGCGTAGGCGACGACCCCGTCGTTCAGCTCGGGCAGGCGGCGTTGCGCGCGGACCGACTCCGGCGTGTAGATCGGGTGCTCGTAGGTCATCTTCGCCAGGATCTGAGCCTCCGGAATGCCCTCCGACGGGTTCAGCGTGACCACGTAGCCCTCCGGCTCGTCCAGGCGCATCAGCCGGTTCATGTCATAGCTGACCTGCACCGCGCCGTGGTCGGCACCGCAGGCGGGCGCGGAGTGGTTCCAGGACGCGCGGGCACCCGGCGTGCGTGGCAGCACGCCCGGCTCGGTGTGCAGCCAGGCCTCGTTGCGCGAGTAGCCGAACGCGCCGAGCACCTCGCGTTCGGCGTCGGTCGGCTCGCCGAGCAGGCCGAGCGCCTGGTCGGCGTGGGTGGCCACGACCACCTTGTCCACCCGGTGCACGGTGTCGGCGTCGTCGCGCAGCTCGACCCCGGCCGGTGTGCGGCGCACCGAGCGGATCGGCGTGGACAGGTGGACCGCGGTCAGCTGCTTCACCGCGAGGTCGACGTACTCGCGGGAGCCCCCGGTCACCGTGCGCCAGGACGGCGAGCCGGACACCGAGAGCATGCCGTGGTTGCGCAGGAAGGCGAACAGGTACGGCGCCGGGTACCGCAGCGTGGCGGTGCGGTCGGCGGACCAGACGGTGGCCACCAGCGGGAGCAGGAAGTGGTCGACGAAGTACCGCGAATACCCGCCGATGGCGAGGAAGGCGCCGATGGTCACGTCCCCGGCATCCGGCGCGCGCAGCACCCGCTCCGCGTGCCGGTGGAACCGCTTGACCTCGGCGAGCATCCGCAGGTACCGCGGGTTGCGCAGGTTCCGGCGCTGGGCGAACAACCCGGGCAGGCCCTTCGCCCCGGCGTATTCGAGACCGCAGCCGTCGCAGCGGATGCTCATCGACATCTCGGTGGGCTGGGTCCGCACACCCAGCTCGCCGAACAGCTTCAGCAGGGTCGGGTAGGTGCGCTCGTTGTACACGATGAACCCGGAGTCCACGCCGATCGTGCCGCGCGCGCCGGCGACGTCGTGCGTGTGCGCGTGCCCGCCGAGTCGTTCGTCGGCTTCGAACAGCAACACGTCGTAGCGGCGTTGCAGCAGGTAGGCGGCGGTCAGGCCGGCCACCCCGCTGCCGATGACGCCGACTCGTTCTCCAGTGATCTGCACACCGGTCATTCGAGGCCACGGCCCGGCTGGATTGGTACCGATCCGTACCAGCGTCCCGTGCGAATGGACCACACGCGCGCTGGGCCATCCGGAGGGTTCCGGCTGTGGGATTAGCGGTGCGCAAGCGTTGCAGGAACACTACGTGGGGACTGTGCGTGGCCGGACGGACACGCACGAGTCACGATGGGACGACGTGGTCGCGCCGATCGGCGAGGCCGGGGCGCGCCGACCTTCGAGGAGAACCGCATGGGAGTGGACCAGCTCACCGCCGGACGACCGGGTGCCGCCGGGGAGAGTGGCGTGCCCGCGACCCGCGAGCACGGATGAGTTTGGCGATCAGCGCCGCGGTGGCGCTCGGCGTGGCACTGGTGGCCGTCTGCGTCACCTTCGCGATCGCGCTGGCCAGGCGGCGGTACGACACGATCGACACCTTCTGGGGACTGGGGTTCGCGCTGGTCGCGGTGGCGGCCTTCCCGTTCGGCACCGGGGACCTGTGGCTGCGGCTGCTGGTCACCGGGCTGACCGTGGTCTGGGGGCTGCGCCTGTCGCTGCACCTGCACCTGCGCAACAGCAAGCAGCCGGAGGACCCGCGCTACGCCCGCATGGTCGAGCGCGCGGGTGCCCGGCCGGCGCCGCGGCTGTTCGTGCGGGTGTACCTGGTGCAGGCGCTGGTGCTGTGGTTCGTCTCGCTGCCGGTGCTCGCCGCGCAGCACGGCACCGGCATCGGCGTGACCGGCTGGCTCGGCGTGGCGGTCTGGCTGGCGGGGTTCGGCTTCGAAACGATCGGCGACGAGCAGCTGCGGCGGTTCCGGGCCGATCCGGCGAACCGGGGGCGCGTGCTGGACACCGGGCTGTGGCGTTACACCCGGCACCCCAACTACTTCGGCGACGCCTGTGTCTGGTGGGGGCTCTACCTGCTGGCGTGCTCGACGTGGGTGGGTGCGGCCACCGTGCTCTCACCGGTGGCGATGACCATCGCGCTGGCGAAGGGCACCGGGAAACCGTTGCTGGAGAAGGGACTCCACCGCACCCGCCCGGCTTACGCCTACTACGTCGAGCGCACCAGCGGGTTCTTCCCGCTGCCGCCGCGGCGCGCGGCTATTCGCCGGTCAGCCCGTCGGTGAGTTCACGCAGCAGGTCGAGGTGACCGGCGTGGCGGCCGGTCTCCTCGATCATGTGGATCAGCACCCAGCGCACGGTCACTTCCCGATCGCCGCGCAGGGGCGCCCGGTGGTCGAGTTCGAGTTTCGCGGCGATTTCGCGGCTCGCCCGGCATTCCGCCTCGTACGCGGTGATCAGCTCGGTTACCGGAACGCCGGCGGAGGCGGTGAACTCGGCGTCGGGGTCCTCTTTGAACCGTTCCCGCCACGGGTCTTCCTGACCGTCGAGCACCACGGAGAACCAGTACGACTCGACGTAGGTGAGGTGCGCGACGAGCCCGGCGATGGTGGTGTGCGGGCTGGTGGGCACGTGCACCCGCCGCGCCTGTTCGTCGGTCAGCCCGCGGGCTTTGAGGGTGATCGCCTCGCGCAGGAAATCGAGGAAACCGTTCAGCTGTTCGCGTTCACCGGCGACCAGCGGCGGGTCGGAACGTTCGGGATCGGCAGGCATGCCCGGCATTCTGCACGGTGCAAGTGGAACAAGCTAAGGAATTGCCCAGTGCTCGCCGGGCGGCATCCACCAAGAGGTTGATGCGGGCCGCCGGGCCGCGAAGACATGCTCGAAGGGTACGGCCGAAGCGAAGGGGCTGACGATGCTGGGATACCGCCACCGACCCTCCACTGAGACTAGTCATCTCAGCGGCGGCCAGTTGGTTCACTGGCCCGGCTCGCTCCACACAAGACGGTGCGTTCCCCCACCGCCCGTCCTCCGGCCGGAAGGAGTTCCCGTGGGCGCGGTGACAGCCATGCTGGTGTACTCCGAGGACGACGCGAAGGTCGTGCTGCCCGGCCACCCGGTGCCCGACCGCGACGCCACGCGGGCGATGGCGCGCCGCCTCCAGCCGCACGGCCGGCTCGAGGAGATCGGCGACGGCAACCTGCTGGAGAACGTGAACCCGCCCGAGGGGCACATGTATGTCGGCTGCTTCCCCGGTCTCACGGTGATCTGCGCCCCCGAGGCGGCGGTGGACCAGCCCTCGCAACTGCCGCCGAACCTGCTCGAGCCCGCCGGGGACGCCACCGTCTACCTGCACGCCATGCACAGCGCGGTGGACTGGTTCGCCTACGCGATGTGGGAGCAGGGCACGCTGGTGCGCTCGCTCAGCCTGGCGCCGGAATACGGCATCCTCGAAGAACTCGGGGACGCGCTGATGTTCGAGAAGCCGTACTGGTCGGGTGACCGGCGCTCGATGTCGCCGAGCCCGTTCCCGTTCCACCCGCTCGATCTGGGCGAAGAGGCTTTGCGCGCACTGCTCGGCATTACTTATGAAGGCAAGCCGTTCGACGGGGACCCGGACCTGAAGGAGATCACCCTGCTCGGCTTCCGCTACGACGCGCAATGACGGTGACTTGACAGTGGCTTGCACCGCGTTCGTACCGCGGAAGGCACCGGCCACGCCGCGAACGTCGAACTCGGGCTCCCGAACGCAGGACTCGCCTACCTGAACGTGGGACTCGCCTGCCCAAGTGTGCGGTTCGCCTGCCCGAGTGTGCGGTTCGCCTGCCCGAACGTGAGACTCGGCTACCCGAGCGTGGAGTTCGCCAGCCTGAACGTGAGACTCGGGTGCGCGAGTGTGGACTTCGGGTGCCCGAACGCGGGACTCGGCTACCCGAGATGCGGTCCGCCTGCCCGAACGTGGGATTCGGCTGCGCCGGTGTGGGATTCGCCTGCCCGAACGCCGAACTCAGCCGCGCGAGCGCCCGATTCGCCAGCCAGCACGTGGGACTCGGCCGCCCAAGTGTGCGGTTCGCCAGTCTGAACGTGAATCTCGGCTACCCGAGCGTGGGGTTCAGGCGCGCGGGTGTGGGGTTCGGGTGCGCGAGTGTGGGGTTCGGGTGCCTGGACGTGTGACTCGGGTGCCCGGGCGGGTGGTTAGGAGACGGTGGGGAGTTCTGGGCTGGAGACGTCGTAGATCTTGCCGGGTTGGGTGAGGAGGGCGGCGAGGACTTTGGTCTTGCGGTCGATGGTGTCCGGCCGGGCGTCGCCCCAGCGGATCTGCCTGCCGTCGTTGAGGTCGAAGCGGACGCTGCCCGGGGATTCCGCGCCCACCGAGGCGATCTGCGTACGCAGTTGCTGCGGCAGCGCGACCAGCACGGTCGTCGCCGCGCGGGTGGGTGGGTCGTCCGGGCCGACGCGCGCGAGTTTCAGCTCCGGCAGACCGGCGGGCGCCACCGGGACCTTCTTGAACACGAAACCGGAATCGTCCACCAGGTGGATTTCCTCGCCCGTGTTGAAGAAACCGATCGGCGTGCGTTCGGACACCTCGATCTCGATGGTCGACGGCCACGACCGCGAGACGTCCGCGGTGGCCACGCCCGGCAGGGTCAGCACCCGGTCCCGGATCTCGTCGGTGTCCACGCGCAGCATCGCGCGCCTGTCCGGGACGCTGGCGACCGCGCGGATCTGGTCGGGCGAGAGGCTCGTCGCGCCCAGCACGTCCACCGTGCGCACGCCCAGCAGCGAGGTGAAGAACACCAGGTAGAACCCGGCGATCACGCTCACCACGGCGAGCAGCGCCACCCAGCGGCGCTGCATCGCCTTGCGCCGGCTCGGCCGGGTCCCGGTGCGCTGCCGCGCGCTGTCCGGACGGCGGCCGCGGCGGCTGGCCGAGGCGGAGCGCGCGGGACCGCGCTCCTCACCCGGCCCGCGCCGCTTCCGCTGCCTGGCTTCCCTGGCCGTGGTCACCCGTGTCAGCCCTGCTCGCTCCGGCTGTCCAGCTCGGCGAGGATCTCCGGACCGAGCTGCGTGACGTCACCGGCGCCCATGGTGACCACCAGGTCACCCGGCTTCGCCAGGTCGACCGCCAGCGTGACCACCTCGTCGAACGCGGGGACGTAGTGCACCGAGGCCGACACCTGCTCGGCGATCAGCGCACCGCTCACACCCGGCTCCGGCTCTTCGCGGGCGCCGTACACGTCGAGCACCACCACCTCGTCCGCCAGGCTCAGCGCCTGGGCGAACTCGATGGCGAAGGCCTTCGTCCGCGAGTACAGGTGCGGCTGGAACAACACGATCACCCGGCCCGAGCCCGCCGCGTGGCGCACCGCGCGCAGCTGCGCGTCGACCTCGGTCGGGTGGTGGGCGTAGTCGTCGTAGACCCGCACGTCGCCGGAGCGGCCCTTGAACTCGAACCGCCGCCGGACCCCGCCGAACGCGGCCAGTCCTTCGGCCAGCTCCTCCACCGGCGCGCCCAGTTCCATCCCGGCGAGCAGCGCGGCCACCGCGTTGAGCGCCATGTGCTCACCCGGCACGGCGACCAGCACGTCCAGTTCCTTGTCACCGATGGCGACCCGGACGACCCCGCCCTCGGGACCCGGCCGGTAGTCGAGCACCTTCGCGTCCTCGGCACCGGTGACCGTGCGGCCGTAGCGGCGCACCCGCACACCGTTGGCCTCGGCCTTGTCCGCCAGCTCGGCGGCGGGCGCGTCGTCACCGCAGACGATCAGCAGCCCGCCCGGCTCGAGCCGCCGGACGAACTGGGAGAACACCTCGACGTAGGCCTCGGCCGTGCCGTGGTGGTCGAGGTGGTCGGGCTCGACGTTGGTGACCACCGCGACCGACGGCGAGTAGGCCAGGAACGAGCCGTCGCTCTCGTCGGCCTCGGCGACGAAGATGCCGCCGGTGCCGTGGTGCGCGTTCGACCCGGATTCGTTCAGGTCACCGCCGATGGCGAACGACGGGTCCAGCCGGCAGTGCTGCAGGGCCACGGTCAGCATCGAGGTGGTCGAGGTCTTGCCGTGCGTCCCGGCGATGCAGGCCACCCGGTGCCCGGCCATCAGCCCGGCCAGCGCCTCGGCCCGGTGCAGCACCGGGATGCCGCGCTCGCGGGCCGCGGCGAACTCGGGGTTGCTGTCCTTGATCGCGGTGGACACCACCACCGCGCTCGGCCCGCCGTCGAAGGCGTCGAGGTTGGCCGCCGCCTGCCCGACCGCGATCTTCGCGCCCTGCGCGCGCAGGCCGGGGAAGGCGCGGGAGTCCTTCGCGTCCGAACCGGACACCTCGGCACCCCGCGCCAGCAGGATGCGGGCGATGCCGCTCATCCCGGCGCCGCCGATGCCGATCAGGTGCGCTCGCCGCAGCACCTCGGGTAGTTCCGTCATTTCGCCGCCGCCTCCAGCACGATCCGGGCCAGCACCTCGTCGGCCTCGCGGTGACCGAGGCCCACCGCCGCCGCACTCATCTTCGCCACCCTGGTCGCGTCGGCGACCAGCGGCACCACCAGTTCGGCCACCTTGCCCGGGGTCAGGTCCGCGTCGTCCACCAGCAGCGCCGCACCGGCGTCCACCGCGGGCTTGGCGTTGAGCCCCTGCTCGCCGTTGCCGTGCGGCAGCGGCACGAACACCGCGGGCAGGCCCACCGCGGACACCTCGGCCGCGGTCATCGCGCCGGAGCGGCAGAGCACCGCGTCGGCGGCCGCGTAGGCCAGGTCCATCCGCTCCAGGTACGGCACCGGCACGTAGGCGGGCTTGTCCGGGAACTCCTGCACCACCAGGGTGTTCTTCGGGCCGTGGGCGTGCAGCACACCGACACCGGCGTCCGCGAAGTCCTTGGCGGCGCCGGACACCGCGGCGTTGATCGAGGCGGCCCCCTGCGAACCGCCGAACACCAGCAGCGTCGGCGCGTCCGGGTCCAGCCCGAAGTGCTTGCGTGCCTCGGCCCGCAGCGCGGCCCGGTCGAGCGTGGTGATCGAGCGGCGCAACGGGATGCCGACGACCTCGGCGTTGGCCAGCGGCGTGCCCGGTACGGCCACCGCGACCCGCGCGGCGAACCGCGCGCCGACCTTGTTGGCCAGCCCGGCGGTCTTGTTCGCCTCGTGCACCACGATCGGCACCCGGCCGCGGGCGGCGAGGTAGGCGGGCAGCGCGACGTAACCGCCGAAGCCGACCACCACGTCCGCGCCGACGCGCTCGAGCACCTCACGGGTCTTCTTGACCGAGTCGCGCACCCGCAGCGGCAGCCGGATCAGCTCCGGCGTCGGCTTGCGCGGCAGCGGCACCGGCGGGATCAGCTCCAGCTGGTAGCCCCGCTCCGGCACCAGTTTGGTCTCCAGGCCGCGCGCGGTACCGAGCGCGATCACCTTCGCGTCGGGTCGCAGGCGCATGACCGCGTCCGCGAGCGCGAGCGCCGGCTCGATGTGGCCGGCGGTGCCGCCACCTGCCACGACCACCGTCGGCGCCGCCTGCTCGACGGCGTTGCTGCCTCTGTCCGCTCCCACTGCCGGGTCTGTCACCGACGTCCTCTCCGTGTCGAACTTCCGCGTGCCGTGCCGGCCCTGGTCGCGCCCGCCCGGCGCTCGCTCGCGCGGGCCGCGGGACGGCCGCGCTTGGTACCGCCGCCGCGCGTACCGGCGGAGCCCCGGCGCTTGGTCGGCGGGCGGTACGGCTCGGGCGCCGGCAGGCGCAGCAGTCGCCCGAATTTACCCGGGCCCTGGGTGCGCAGTGCGGCCACCGCCTCCGGTTCGTGCCGGGCGCAGTTGGCCAGGATGCCGAGCAGCAGCATGGTCACCACCAGTGACGTGCCGCCGTAGGAGATCAGCGGCAGCGTCACGCCGGTGACCGGCAGCAACCCGATCACGTAGCCGATGTTGATCGCCGCCTGCGCGACCACCCACACCGTCAGCGTGCCGGCCACGATCCGGATCCACGGGTCCAGGTTACGCGTGGCGATCCGCATGCCGACCACGGCGAGCAGGCCGAACAGCCCGATCACCACCACGCAGCCGACGAACCCGAGCTCCTCGCCGATCAGCGCGAAGATGAAGTCGTGCTGCACGTTGGGCAGGTAGCGCCACTTCGACTGCCCCTGCACCAGCCCCTTGCCGAAGAACCCGCCCTCGGCGATGGCGTAGAGCGCCTGGTTGGCCTGCAGCCCCTTGCCCTGCGGGTCGGCACCGGGGTTGAGGAAGGTCATCACCCGGTCCAGCCGGTACTGCGCGACCAGCGCGAGGATCACCGCGCCGCCGACACCACCGGCCAGGATCACCCCGAACAGCCGCTTCGGCGCACCGGCGAACCACAGCAGCGCGATCAGCACCACGCCGAGGGTGACCGTGCCGCCGAGGTCGGGCTGCGCCATCACCAGCGCGAACATCAGCAGCGCGGCGGGCACCACCGGGACCAGCAGGTGCCGCCACTGGTGCAGCACGTTGTACTTGATCACCAGGATGTGCGCGCCCCACAGCGCCAGCGCCACCTTGGCCAGCTCCACCGGCTGCAGCGAGAACGGCCCGACCACGAACCAGCCCTGCGAGCCGTTGACGTTCTTGCCGAGCGGGGTCAGCACCAGCATCAGCAGGCCCAGGCAGACCACCATCGCGGTGGACGAGAGCGCCCGGATCCGCCGCAGCGACACCCGCAGCCCGATCAGGAACGCCAGCGAGCCGATGCCGACGAACATCAGGTGCTTCTGGAACAGCGCGTACACCGACGAGCCGGTCTTCGGGTCGTAGGAGGACGGCGAGGAGGCCGACAGCACCATCACGATCCCGATCACCGTCAGCGTGCCGGTGACGGCCAGCACCAGGTGGAACGAGGCCAGCGGCCGCGACAGCCACGCGGTCAGCGCGAACTGCTCGGTGGAGAAGCCGCGGGGCGGGCGTTCGCCCTTGGCCCGGCGCCGGGAGACCCGGGTCGCGCCTCCCGCCTTCTTGCCGTCCTGCTCCGGCTGCGCGGTCCGCGCGGCCCTGACCGGCTTGGCCGGCCTAGCTACTGCCACTGTCCTGCCCCCGACCTGCCAGGGCATGCACCGCGGCAGTGAAGGCATCGCCTCGCTGGGTGTAGTCGCGGAACATGTCCAGTGAGGCGGCCGCGGGCGCGAGGACCACCACGTCCCCGGGACGTGCCATGGCACTGGCCGCACCCACCGCCGCAGTCATGGGCTCATCGTCACCCGCGGGGAGCGTCTTCACCGGGACATCCGGCGCGTGTCGCGCCAAAGCGGCGGCGATCACCGGCGCGTCCACACCGAGCAGCACCACCCCGCGCAACCGGTCCGCCGCGTTCTGGACCAGCTGGTCCACCGCGGCGCCCTTGAGCTGGCCACCGGCGATCCAGACCACGTCGGGGTAGGCGCCGAGCGAGCCGGCGGCCGCGTGCGGGTTGGTCGCCTTGGAGTCGTTGACGTAGCGCACGCCGCCGACCTCGCCGATCTCCGCCGCCCGGTGCGCGGCGGGCCGGTACTCGCGCAGGCCCTTCGCGACGGCCTCGGCGGGCACCCCGTAGGCGCGGGCCAGCGCGGCGGCGGTCAGCGCGTTCAGCACGTTGTGCGGACCGGCCGGGCGCACGTCGGACAACGCGCCCAACTCTTCGGCGCTGTGCACCGGGTCGGCCACGAAAGCGCGGTCGACCAGCAGGTCCTCCACCACGCCCAGCTCACCGGGGCGCGGGGTGTCCACGCCGATGCCGACCGACAGCGCGGTCTTGGGCCCGTAGGCGGCGGCGAGGCGGACCGACCACTCGTCGAGCGCGTTGTGCACCACGGTCGCCGAGTGCTGGTGGATCTTGCCCTTGGCCGCGGCGTACTCGGCCATCGAGCCGTGCCAGTCGATGTGGTCCTCGGCCAGGTTGAGCACCACCGACGCGTGCGGCGCCAGCGTGCGCGACCAGTGCAGCTGGAAGCTCGACAGCTCCACGGCCAGCACCCGGTGCCCGGCGAGCACCGCGTCCAGCACCGCGTAGCCGACGTTCCCGCAGGCCACCGCGTCCACCCCGGCGGCACGCAGGATCGACTCCAGCATGCCGACCGTGGTGGTCTTGCCGTTGGTCCCGGTGACCGCCAGCCAGACCGGGGGCGCGGGCAGGTCCCGCCCGATCCGCCAGGCCAGCTCGACGTCGCCGATCACCTCGACACCCGCCGCCTCCGCGGCGACGAGCAGCGGCGCGGACGGGCGCCAGCCAGGGCTGGTCACCACCAGCGCGGTGCCCTCCGGCGGTTCGGTCAGGCCGGGTGCCAGCGCGGCCCCGAGCCCGTCCAGCTCGGCGAGGCGCTCGGCGTTGCCATCGGTGACGGTGACCTCGGCACCCCGCGCGAGCAGCGCGGTGACCACCGACTTGCCGGTCACCCCCGCCCCGGCCACGAGTACCCGGCGTCCGGCCAGCTCCATCGATCGTCCTCCCGTGCTCACCCGCCGCCGGCGAGCTGCTCGCTGTAGAACAGGCCGAGGCCGAACATGCAGCAGATCGCCGAGAGCAGCCAGAACCGGATGATCACCGTGGTCTCGGCCCAGCCGGCGAGTTCGAAGTGGTGGTGGAACGGCGCCATCCGGAACAACCGGCGCCGGGTGGTGCGGAAGACCGCGATCTGCAGCACCACCGAGATCATCTCGACCATGAACAGGCCGCCGATGACGATGGCGAGCAGTTCGGTGCGGGTGGTCATGGACAGCCCGGCGACCAGGCCGCCGAGCGCCAGCGAACCGGTGTCACCCATGAAGATCTTCGCGGGCGCGGCGTTCCACCAGAGGAAGCCGACGCAGGCACCGGTGGCGGCCGCGGCGACCACCGCGAGGTCCAGCGGGTCACGCACGTTGTAGCAGGCGGCGGCGGGGCTCTCCGCGCAGCTGAGGCGGGCCTGCCAGAACGAGATGACCACGTAGGTGGCCAGCACCATCGCCGCCGCGCCACCGGCCAGGCCGTCCAGGCCGTCGGTGAAGTTCACCGCGTTCGACCAGCCGGAGATCACCACCAGGGTGAACAGCACGAACAGCGGGATCGGCAGCACGATCAGCTCGATGTCGCGCACGTAGGACAGGTTCATCGACGCCGGGCTGAGCCCGTTCTCGTCGGCGAACTGCAGGGCCAGCACCGCGAAGGCGACGCCGACCACCACCTGGCCGACGATCTTCGCGGTCTTGTTCAACCCGAGGTTGCGCTGCTTGCGGATCTTGATGAAGTCGTCGAGGAAGCCGACCACGCCGAGGCCGACGCCGAGGAACAGCACCAGCAGCCCGGAGGCCGACGGCCCGCTCGAGGCCGAGTTGCCCATCCAGTCGATCAGGTGGGCGACGAAGTAGCCGACGACCATCGCGATGATGATCGCCACGCCGCCCATGGTCGGCGTGCCGCGCTTGGACTTGTGCCCGGCCGGGCCCTCCTCGCGGATCTCCTGGCCGAAGCCCTGCCGCGAGAACACGCGGATCAGGTACGGGGTGAGCAGGATGGAGACCAGCAGGCCGACCGAGGCCGCGATCAGGATGCTGATCACGCGTCACCGCCGGGAGCCAGCACCGCGTCGGCCACCCGCCAGAGCGCGGCGACCTTGGAGGCCTTGACCAGCACCACGTCCTGCGGCCGCAGCTGTTCGCCCAGCAAGGCGATGGCGGCGTCGGTGTCGGGCACCAGGACGGACTCCTCTCCCCATGAACCTTCGTGGCTCGCGCCTTGGTGCATCGCGGCGGCGTCTTCGCCGACCACCACGAGCCTGTCGATGTTGAGCCGGACGGCCAGGCGGCCGATCTCGTCGTGCGCGGTCACGCTATCGGCACCGAGTTCGCCCATCACACCGAGGACCGCCCAAGATCGGCGGCCGGCGCTCATCGAGGCGAGTGTCTTCAGCGCCGCGCGGACCGATTCCGGGTTGGCGTTGTACGAGTCGTTCAGCACCAGCAGGCCGTCGGCCCGGGTGGTGACCTCCATGCGCCGCGCGGACCGCCGGGTGACCGACGAAAGCCGGGCGGCGACGTCCGCCGGCGACGCGCCGAGTTCGAGCGCGATGGCGGCGGCGGAGAGCGCGTTGCCCACGTGGTGCTCACCGTGCAGCGGCAGCTTCACGTCGGCGGAACCGGCCGGGGTGACCAGCCGGAAGGAGGCGCGGGCCTGCTCGTCGAGGGTCAGGTCCTCGGCGCGGACGGTCGCGTCGGGGTGCTCGCCGACCCCGACCACCCTGGCCTTCGTGCGCGAGGCCATGCCCGCGACCAGCGCGTCGTCGAAGTTCAGCACCGCGACGCCGTCCTCGGGCAGCGCCTCGGGCAGCTCGCCCTTGGCCTGCGCGATGCCCTCGCGGGAGCCGAACTCGCCGACGTGCGCGCTGCCGACGTTGAGCACCGCGCCGATGCGCGGCGGCGCGATCTCGGCCAGCTCGGCGATGTGCCCCGGCCCGCGGGCGGACATCTCCAGCACCAGGTACCGGGTGTTCTCGTCGGCACGCAGCGCGGTCCACGGGTGGCCCAGCTCGTTGTTGAACGAACCGGGCGGCGCCACGGTCGGGCCGAGCGGTTCGAGCAGCTGCGCGATCAGGTCCTTGGTGGAGGTCTTGCCGGACGAACCGGTCACGCCGACCACGGTCAGCCCGGACTTCGCCAGCTCGTCGACCACGTACCGGGCGAGCTTGCCGAGCGCGGCCAGCACGGCCGCGCCGGAGCCGTCGGTGTCGCCGGCGAGCGCCATCGCGCGCTCGTTCGCCTGGCCGTCGGCCAGCGGCGGCACGATCACCGCGGGCGCGTCGACCTCGCGGGCCGCGAGCACGCCCGCCGCACCGGCGGCGACCGCCTTGGCGGCGAAGGTGTGCCCGTCGACCTTCTCCCCCGGCAACGCGAGGAAGAGGCCGCCTCCGGTGAGCTGCCGCGAGTCGAACTCCACCGAGCCGGTCACCCGCGGGGTGCCGTCGGTGCCGTGCAGCCGCCCGCCGACGATCTCGGCGATCTCGGCCAGGGTCAGCGCGATCACGCGTGCACCCCCAGCCGGGTGCGGATCGCGGCTTCCAGCTCGTCGCGGTCGGAGAAGGGGTGAACCACGCCGTGGACCTCCTGCCCGGTTTCGTGGCCCTTGCCCGCGACGAGCACGATGTCGCCGGGCCTGGCCAGCTCCACGGCACGCGTGATGGCCGCGCGCCGGTCGCCGATCTCTTCGATCTCGCAGTTCGGGGCCCCGGCCGACCGCGCCCCGGCGAGCATCGCCGCGCGGATCGGTTCCGGGTCCTCGGACCGCGGGTTGTCGTCGGTCACGATGAGGACGTCGCTGCGCTTGGCCGCGGCCTCGCCCATCATCGGGCGCTTGGCGGTGTCGCGGTCGCCACCGCAGCCGAGCACGGTGAGCACGCGGCCTTCGGTACGGGCACGCAGGGCGTCGAGCGCCTGCGCCACCGCGGCCGGCTTGTGCGCGTAGTCGACCACCGCGGTGAACGGCTGTCCCAAGTGGACGCGTTCCATCCGGCCGGGCACCTCGACCGAGCCGATGCCGCGGACGATGTCGGCCAGGTCCACCCCGGTCACGTCCAGGATCGCCGCGGCCAGCAGCGCGTTGGCCACGTTGAACTCACCGGGCAGCGGGATCTTCGCCGCGGCGGTGCGCCCGCCCGGCGCGTGCAGCACGAACGACTGCTCGCCGGTGGGCAGCGCGGTCAGCTCGGTGGCGGTCCAGGCGGCGTCGCTGTCGGCCTCGGTGGACACGGTCACCGTGTACGGGGTGACCAGCGCCTGGCCCCACGCGTTGTCGACCACCACCACCTCGGTGGTGGACCGGCCGTCGAACAGCAGCGACTTGGCGGCGAAGTAGTCCTCCATGTCGCGGTGGAAGTCCAGGTGGTCCTGCGAGAGGTTGGTGAAGGCGCCGACCGCGAACCGGGTGCCGGTGACCCGGCCCAGCGCCAGCGCGTGGCTGGAGACCTCCATCGGCACGTGCGTGACGCCCTGCTCCACCATCACCGCGAACAGCGCCTGCAGGTCCGGCGCCTCCGGGGTGGTGAAGGCACTGGCCAGCCGCTCGCCGCCGATCCGGGTCTCCACCGTGCCGATCAGCCCGGTGGTCCGGCCGGCGGCCCGCAGCCCGGCGTCGATCAGGTAGGCGGTGGTGGTCTTGCCGGAGGTCCCGGTCACGCCGAGCACCGAGAGCTTGAGCGAGGGCTCACCGTAGATCCAGGCGGCCATCAGCCCCAGCGCCTGCCGCGGCTCGGGGTGCACGAGCACCGGCACGCCGGCGTCGCGGACGGACGGGCGCTCGGCACCCGCCTCGTCGGTGAGCACCGCGGTGGCACCCGCGGCGATCGCGGCTTCGGCGAAGTCGGCGCCGTGGGCGCGGGCTCCGGGCAGTGCGGCGAAGAGGTCTCCCGGCAGCACGTGCTGGGCACGCAGCGTGGCGCCGGTGACCGCGGTCTCCACGCTTTCGGGTGGCGCGATCAGCCGGGCGTCCGCGCGGGCGACCAGCGTGTTCAGCGGGACCGGGTCGGTCAGCGCCGGCCGGGGCGGTGCGACGACGGCTTTCACCGGGCTGTCCGGTACCTGCCCGCCGGACCTGCCGGGCCCATCGTTGTTGACAGACACAGGCGGCAGGTTACCGGCGGCGCATTCGAGTGACCCAAGGCGGTACTGGGTGCGAGCGGCCGATCGCGCTTTGGTAGCGCGAACCGGTCACAGCGCGGTGAGTTCGGCGATCTTCCAGGCCCCGTCGATCTTCCTCGCCTGCACGTCCAGGTGCGCCGCCGAAGAGGTCTGGCCGTTGTCGCCGGGACGCAGCGTCTGCTGGTCGAGGAACACCAGCAACCGGGCGGTGTCACCCCGCAGTTCGCGCACGCCGGTCCAGCGGATCGTGGTGGTGCGCACCAGTTTCTGTTCCTCGGCCTGCCGTTTGGCCGCGGCGAAGCTGTCCTGGTACTGGGTGACCGCCTTGTCCACCAGCAACCCGCCCGCGGCTCGTTCCGTGCGCGCGAGATTGGCGTAGTCGTAGGAGAAGATCGCCTTCACCGCGCCGCCCACCTGGTCGCTGACCTCCGCGGTCGCGGTCGCGTCCACCAGCGCCAGGTTCGCCGACGGATCACCCTCGGACAACCGGGCCGCTTCGAGGCCGAACCAGACGGCGAACCCGGCGGCGAGCACCACCACCGCGGCCAGCGCGGCGATCGACGTGGCCAGCCGGGAATCCGGTTTGCCCGGTTTCTCCTCGGTCACCGTTTCGGCGGCATCGAACTCCAGCGTGCCGGAATGCGACTCGGTGAACTCCTCGCCCGGCTTTCCGGGCTGGTTCTTTTCGGGCTGGTTCTCTTCGGTCTGCTTTTCGGTATTCATCAGCCCGCCTGGACGGCGCTCACCTTCCAGCCCTGCTCTGTCCGGGTCAGTTCGACGGCGAGCCTGCTGCGGTTGGGCACCGGCGGCTCGTCGTTGATCCCGATCCGCACGTCCAGCACGGCGACCAGCCGCGCGGTGTCCGGCAGCAGTTCGACCAGCGCGGCCTGCCGCACCGAGGCGGTGGCCATCGTCCTGGTCTCCCCGGTCCGCCGCACGTGCTCCTCGCGGTCGGCGGCCAGGTCCTTGCCGAACTGCCCGGTGCTGACCTGCAGCCAGCGGTCGTAGTCGAACTGCACGGTGCGGTGGTCGACCGTGTTGAGCGCGGTCAGCGCGGTGGACGCGGTGGAGAGCACGTCGTCGCGCTCACGCGCCCTGGTCAGTTCGTCGTCCTGGGCGGCGGCCCGCCAGGACCAGCCGAACCAGGCGGCCGCGGCCACGGCGAGCACCGCGGCCACGAGCAGGCCACGCCGCAGCAGGCGGAGGTTCACGGATTTCACACGCGCACGATTCCAGATCAGCGGGGCAAGCCCAAGAGCCCGCCGACATTTTCCGCACCGGGCAGCCCGGCCAGGTCCAGCAGGCCGGGCAGCTTCGGCTGCCCTTCCGGGGCCGGGGCCTGCGGGGACGGCCGGGCCGGCACGTCCACCGGCTTGCCCGCGTACGGCGCGTTCTGCGCCCCGCGCACGCCGGTCGGGCTGCCCGGCGGCTCGGCGCAGTAGGCCTGGGTGTTCGCCGGTAGTTCACTGGTGTCGTTCGCGGGCCGTTGCTTCGTGCCCTCGTAGCCCTTCGTGCACGAGTACGGGTCGAACAGGTTCAGCACGAAACCGAGGTGCCCTTCGCCGTTCGAGGTGACCGAGTGGCTGAACGCGGAGATCACCGGGTAGGCCACCAGCAGCTGCTCGACCGAGTCCACGCGCACGGTGGTGATCTGCGCGGTGGTCAGCAGGTTGGCGAAGACCACCCCGAGATCGGTGCCCGAGGTGGCGAGCACCTCGCTGACCTGCCTGCTCAGCTTCGGCGCGTCGTCGATCACCTTGCGCAGCTGCGGATCGGACTCCTTCAGCTGCGCGCTGATCTCCTTGAGCCCACCCGCCAGCGAAACGAGGTTGTCGCCCTGGCGCCGTTGTGTGTCCAGCACCACCTTGGCGTCGGCGAGCAGCGCCTTGGTCTCGGGCAGGTGCTCGGTCGCGGTGGCGGTGAACGAGCCCGCGGTGTCCAGCAGCACCCGCAGATCCGGCCCGGCGTCGGCGAAGGCGAGGTAGGCCTCGTCCACCACCGTGCGCAGCGACTCCGGGTCCACACTGGACACCAGTGAGTCCAGATTGGACAGGACGGTGTCCGGCGAGGCCGGGATCTGCGTGCGGTCCTTGGTGATCACGCTGCCCTCTTCGAGGTACGGCACGTTCTCGTGCAACGGCCGCAGGTCCACGTACTGCTCCCCCACCGCCGAGCGGTTGGCGACCACCGCGGCGGTGTCGGCGGGGACCTTCGGGCCGTCGGATTCGAGATCCAGCCGGACGTCCACGCCGTCCGGACGCAGCACCAGTTCGATCACCTTGCCCACGGTCACCCCGCGGTAGGTGACCTCGGAGTTGACGAAGATCCCGCCCGAATCGGCCAGTCGCGCGGTGACCACGTACCCGCGCGCGCCGAACAGCCGGTCCAGCCCGGCGTAGTTCCCGCCCGCGTAGACCACCGAAACCACGGCGATCACCACGAAGGCCAGCAGTTGGACGCGGTGCTTGCGGGTGAGGGTCATCACCCACCTCCCAGGAGGCTGTCGAGCAGGCCGTCCAGTCCGCCGAGCACCCCGCCACCCGGCACGCTCAGCGGCGGTGGTGCCGTCGGCAGCGGCAAGGAGGGCGGTGGTGGCGCGGACGGGTTCTGCGGCAGCGCGATCGGCGGTTGCGACGAGTTGAGGAAGTTCTGCACCAGTGAATCCAGGTTGAGGTCGACCCTGGCACGCACGTTCGCGTAGTCACCCTTGACCACCGCGCCCGCCGCGTCCGGGAACGGGTAGGTGGGCAGGATCTTCAGCGCGGTCGGCAGGTTCTGGCCCGCCTCGGCGAGCTTCTCCAGCGTCGGTTCCAGCGCGCGCAGGTCGGCGATCAGGTCGTCGCGACTGGCGTTGACCGTGCCCACGGCGACCTCCGAGAGCTTGTCCAGCGACTGCAGCATGCCGACGAGCTGGTCCCGTTGCGTGGTGACCACCTGGAGCCCCGGCGCCAGGTCGTCCAGTGCCACCTGGAGGTCGTCGGTCTGCGCGGTCAGCGTGCTGGAGAGCCGGTTCAGCCCGTCGATGGCCCGCACGATCTCGCCCTTGTGCCCGTCCAGCTCGGTGGCGATCTGGTCCACTCTGGACAGCAGCGCGCGGATGTCGGCCTCGTTGCCGGACAGGGCGTTCGTCAGCTCCTCGCTGATGGTCTGCAGTTGCTCGATGCCGCCACCGTTGAGCAACAGCGAAAGCGCGCCGAGCACTTCCTCGACCTCGGGGTTGCGGTTCGTCTTCGCCAGCGGGATGACCGCGCCCTCCCCGAGCCTGGCGTCCACCCGCTCGGCGGCCGAAGGCTCGCTCAGTTCGACGAACTTCTCCCCGAGCAGGCTGGACTGGCGCAGCTCGGCACCGGCGTTCGCGGGCAGCACCACCTCCCCGTTGACCACGATCTTCACCACGGCGTAGTGCGTGTCCTCGGACAGGGTGATCTCCTCGACCCGCCCGATCGGCACGTCGGCCACCTTCACCGCGGCCTGCGGCACCAGGTCCAGCACGTCGGTGAACTGCACGCTCAGCCGGAACGGGTGGTCGCCGAGGTCCGCCCCGCCGGGCAGCGGGGTGGCGTACATCCCGGCGAACTCCCCGCAGCCGGTGAGCAGCAGCGCCCCGGCCAGCACCCCGGTGATCCTGCGGTACCCGGTCATTTGATCCCCAAGTTGCCCGAAAGCAGGTCCACCAGCGGCAGGGGCAGCGGCGGCAGCTCCCCGTTCTGGATCGAATTGAGCAGTTGCGGCAGCGAAGGCACCTTCAGCGTGCCGTCGATGATCGGCGCCAGCCCCTGGCAGAGCTGGCCGAGCGTGTCCGGCAGTTGCGCCGGGGTGCTCGCGCTGACCAGCTTGCACAGGGTGACCATCAGCGGGTGCGCGAGTTCGTTGGCGTTGTAGCGCACCGCGATGCTGCCCGAGGCCGCGTCGTAGGTGTTGATGAAGTTGTTCATCCCGGTCGGGCCGACGTCGAGCACCTCGGCCAGTGCGCCCCGCTGGTCCACCAGCACCTTGGTGATCCCGGCCAGCTTGTCCACATTGGACCCGAGCAGGTCGCGGTTCTCCTCGACGAAGCCGCGCACGTCGTCCAGCGAGGTGGCCAGCCCGGTCAGCGCCGCGCCCACGTCGTCCGACTCCGCCGAGAGGTGCCCGGCCACGTCGGCGAGCCGGGTGTAGAACTCGTTGAGCTGCTTGTCGCTGCCCGCGAGCATTTCGGTGAACGACTGGAGGTTCTTCACCGTGGCGAACATGTCGCCCTTCGACCCCTCCAGCGTCCTGGACAGCTCAGAGAGCCGGGTGACCGTGGTGTTGAGGTTCTGCCCGTTGCCGTCGAGGTTCGCCGCCGCGGTGTCGAGCACCCGCGAGAGCGCGCCGTCCTGGTTGGCGCCCTGGGGTCCGAGTGCGGTCGAAAGTTCGTTGAGGCTGCCGTAGAGGTCGTCCAGTTCGGCCGGGGTGGCCGTGCGGTCGGTGCCGATGACCGCGCCGGAGGCCAGCGCCGGGCCCTCGTCGTAGGCCGGGGTGAGCTGCACGTACCGGTCGCTGACCAGGCTCGGCGCCACGACGACCGCGCCGGCGCCCTCGGGGATCTGCACCCCGCCGTCCACCCGCAGTTCGACGCGCACCACGCCACCCTGCGGCGTCACCTCGGTGATCTCCCCGACCGGCACACCGAGCACCCGCACCGCCGAACCGGCGTAGAGCCCGACCGTCTTTTCGAAGTACGCGGTGATCTTCGTGCCGCCGGGGTCGCGCACGGCGAACCACAACGCGGCGGCGAGCACCAGCAACGCCACGCACGCCAGGGAAAGCCACGAGAGCAGGCTGCGTCCGGCCCGGGTGTCGACGGTCATCGCGGGGCCACCGCCTGGTTCTCCGCGGCGATCGGCGGGGTGCAGCCCTCCGGGTTGATCTGCGCCCCGGCCACGGTGATCACCGGGGGCAGCAGGCCGCAGATGTAGCCCTCGAACCAGCGCCCGTTGCCGGTCGCGTTCGCGCCGATGCGGGTGAACGGCGCGAGCAGTTCCAGGCTGCGGCTGAGGTTCTCCTGGTTGCGGTGCAGCACGTCGGTGACCGTGCCGAGTTTCTCCAGCGCCGGTTTGAGCTGCTGCCGGTTGTCCGCGACGAGGCCCGAGAGCTGGTCGGACAGCTGCTTCGTGCCGTCCAGCAGCCGGCTGATCGCGTCCTGGCGGTTCTGCAGCTCGGTCAGCAGCAGGTTGCCGTCCCCGATGATCCGCGACAGTTGCGCGTTGCGGTCCGAGAGCACCTTCGACACCTGGCTGGTGTTCGACAGCAGGTTGGCGAGTTCGGTGTCGCGCGAGGACACCGTCCGCGACAGCGAGGACAACCCGTCCAGCGCTTCCCGCAGGTGCGGCGGGGTGTCCTTCAGCGCGTCGGAGAGCACGGTGAAGCTCTCCGCCAGCTGGTCGGTGTTCACCTCCTGGACCGTGTCGGACAGCTTCTCGAAGGCGTCCTGGAGTTCGAACGGCGTGCGCGTGCGGTCGAGCGGGATGCTGTCGGCCGGGTCCTGCGGCGACTCCCCCGCCGGGTGCAGCGCGAGGAACTTCTCCCCCAGCAGGGTTTTGATCTCGATCGAGGCGATCGTCGCGTCCGGCACGCCGACCCGCTCCACCTCGAACTCGACCAGCACCTTCTTGCGGTCCAGCTCGACCGAGGTCACCTCGCCGACGGTCACCCCGGCCACCCGCACCTCGTTGCCCGCGGCCAGCCCGGCCGATTCGGCGAACTCCGCCGAGTAGCCGATCCCCTTGTCCAGCAGGGGCAGCTCGTTCCAGGCGTAGGTGACCACGGCGACCAGCGCGATCAGCACCATCGCCACGCCGCCGACCGCGGCCTGGTTCCGTTCGCGCAGCGGCCTCATGACGGCTGGCACCTCTCCGGCATCTCGTTGGTGGGGATCGGCAGGAACGGCACGGTGATGTTCAGCGAGGAGATGCCGATCGTGCCGGACAGCCCGCACAGGTAGTAGTTGAACCAGCTGCCGTAGCTCAGCGTGCGGGTGAACTTCTCCAGGTTGCCCGGCATCACCCCGAGCAACTGGTCGAGCAACTGCTCGGAATCGGCGAGGTTGCCCGAAAGCTGCCCGAGCGCGGCGATGTCCTCCTTGAGCGGCGGGCGGGCTTCGGCGAGCAGCCCCGCCGTGGTGTCGGTCAGCTCGCCGAGCGCGGACACCGCCTCGCCGATCGGTGCGCGTTGCTCGGCCAGGCCGGTGACCAGCTGCTGGGTCTGGTCGATCAGGTTGCCCAGCCCCGGCCCGCGGTCGTTGATCGTGCCGAGCACGGAGTTCAGGTTGGTGATCACCTCGCCGATCACCGCGTCGCGGTCCGCGATGGCCGAGGTCAGCGACGCGGTGTGCGAGAGCAGGCTGCGGATCGTGCCGCCCTCACCCTGGAACACCTGGATGATCTCGTAGGACAGCTGGTTGATCTGCGCCGGTTCGAGTGCTTTGAACAACGGCTCGAACCCGTTGAACAACACGGTCAGGTTCAGCGCGGGCTGGGTGCGCTCCAACGGGATCCGGCCGCCGTCCGGCAGCTTGCCCCCACCGTCCACTGTGGTCCCCAGCGCCAGGTAGCGCTGGCCGATCAGGTTGCGGAACTTGACCGTCGCGGTGACCGCCTCCGGCAGCTCCCGCACCGCGTCCACACCGAAGCGCACCTCCGCGCGGTGGTCCGTCGAGACGGTGATCTCCTCGACCTGCCCCACCTTGACCCCGGCGATCCGGACGTCGTCACCCTCCTTGAGCCCGGAGGAATCGGTGAACACCGCGCTGTAGCGGGCACTGTCGCCGAAGTCGGTGTTCGCGATGGTGGCACCGAGCACCGCGGTGAGCAGCACGGTGACCACCGCGAAAGCCAGGATCTTCAGCAGTGCCGGGATGAAGCTCCTCATTCGAGCGTCACCTCCGCTCCCCGGTACAGCGGGGCGACCAGCAGCCCGCCCCAGCCGGGCACCTCGGCGGGCGGCAAGCCCAGCGCGGGGGCGGTGAGCGCAGAGATCAGCTCCTGCTCTTCGGGGGAGTTCGCCAGCGAGGACGCGGCGCCACCACCGCCGGGCAGGTCCGGTCCCGGCGACTTCGGCGGCGCGGGCTTGCTGGACCCGTCCTCGAGCGGGCCGCCCGGTGGGTACTGCGGCCAGCGGCCCGGCGCCGGCACGTCGGGATAGCACCGCGGACCGCGTTTGTCGTCATAGCGGGGTTCGTCCACGCCCGGCAGGTACTTGCCGCGGCTCGCGGTGATCCGGATGGTCACGTGGTTCATCTCGTCGGTCCCCTTGCCGAACGCCTCTTCCGCGCGGGGCACCGATTCGGCGAGCTGGCGGAGCAGGCACGGGTACTCCGGCGCGTACTTCGCCAACACGTCGAGCGTCGGCCGCACGGTCTTGGTCAGGTCGATCAGGTTGTCCTTGTTGACCGCGAGGAAGCTGGTCAGGTCGTGGGACGCGTCGGTCACCGTGCCGAACATCTCGGCCAGCCCGGTCTGCTTCTCCACCAGCGTGCGGGTCGTGGTGGTCAGGTCCGCCAGCGCGTCGAGGAAGTCGGGTGCGGCGCGGTCGTAGATGTCCGCGGTGTCGGCGAGGCCGGTGATGTCGGCCTTGATGTCCGGCAGGGACGGGTTCAGCTCGCCGAGGTAGTCCGAGAGCTGCACCAGGGTCTGGCCGAGTTGTTCACCGCGGCCGTCCAGTGCGGTGGCCACCGCGTTCAGCGTGCTCGACAACTTCTGCGGCTGCACGGACTGCAGCAGCGGCAGCACGTTGCCGAGCACCTCCTCCAGCTCGATGGCGGTACTGCTGCGGTCCTGCCCGATCACCGCACCCGCGGCGATCGGCCCGGCGGGATCCTCGGGCAGTTGCAAGGCCACGTACCGTTCCCCGAACAGGGTTTTCGGCAGCAGGCGGGCGGCGACGTTGGCCGGGATCACCTCGGTCTTGTCCGGGTCGAGCGCGAGTTCGAGCACCGCGGCGTCCCCGGCGGCCCGGATCGACCGCACCTCGCCGACGATCATGCCGCGCACCTTCACGTCGGCGCCTTCACGCATCTGGTTGCCGACGTGGTCGGTTTCCAGGGTGACCCCGGTGTAGGAGACGAACTTCTTGTCGTAGATGGCGATCGTGACGGTGAAGAACAACGCGACCACGGCCAGGAACAGCACGCCGAGCGCCTGGTGGCGCAGGCGGCCGAGGAGGATGCGGCGCCCGGGGTTCACCCGGAGATCCGCACGGTCGTGTTGGTGCCCCAGATCGCCAGGCTGAGAAAGAAGTCGAGCACCGAGATCAGCACGATCGAGGTGCGCACCGCCCGGCCGACCGCGATCCCGACGCCGGCCGGCCCGCCGCGCGCGGTGTAGCCGTAGTAGCAGTGCGACAGGATCACCAGGACGCTGAAGACGATCACCTTGAGGAACGACCAGAGCACGTCCTCCGGTGGCAGGAAGAGCGCGAAGTAGTGGTCGTAGGTGCCCGCGGACTGCCCGTAGAACCAGATGGTGATCTGCCGCGACGCGAGGTAGGACGAGAGCAGGCCGACCGCGTAGAGGGGGATGACCGCGGTGACCCCGGCGAGCACGCGCGTGGTGACCAGGTACGGCAGGCTCGGCACGCCCATCACCTCGAGCGCGTCGATCTCCTCGGAGATCCGCATGGCGCCGAGCTGCGCGGTGAACCCGCAGCCGACGGTGGCGGACAACGCGAGCCCGGCGGAGAGGGGCGCGACCTCGCGGGTGTTGAAGTAGGCGGAAATGAACCCGGTGAGGGCCGCGGTACCGAGCTGGTTGAGCGCCGAGTAGCCCTGGAGCCCGACGATGAGCCCGGTGAACAGGGTCATCCCGATCATCACGCCGAGCGTGCCGCCGATGACCGCGAGAGCGCCGGTGCCGAAGCTGACCTCGGTGAGCAGGCGCAGCGTCTCGCGGGAATAGCGGCGAAGCGTCCGCGGCATCCAGGCGATCGCGCGGGCGTAGAAGGAAAGCTGCGCGCCGAAGCCCTCGAGGAACGCCCCTGGCCGGGCGATCATCTCGAGCGTGCGATCCGGCACCCGTTCGTCGGTAGCCGTCACCGCCCCCACCTCCCGGCGAATGCTATGAGTGGGGCATTACTTGCAATGAACGCTGGTAATGCCCCACTCATAGCATTCAGCGCTCTCCCGGGCCCGGTCATCACAACGCCTTCGGGGGGACGATGCGCAGGTAGATGGCGGTGAGCACGACGTTGATCGCGAACAGCAGCAGGAAGGTGATCACCACCGCCTGGTTCACCGCGTCCCCGACCCCCTTCGGCCCGCCCGACGGGTTCAGTCCGCGGAAGGCCGCCACCACGCCCGCGACGAAGCCGTACAGGAACGCCTTGACCTCGCTGACCCACAGGTCCGGCAGTTGCGCCAGCGCGTTGAAGCTGGCCAGGTACGCCCCCGGCGTGCCGCCCTGCATGACCACGTTGAAGAAGTAGCCGCCGAGCACCCCGACCACGCTGACCAGGCCGTTCAGCAGCACCGACACCACGATCGCGGCGAGCACCCGCGGCACGATCAGCCGCTGGATCGGGTTGACGCCCAGCACCTCCATGGCGTCGATCTCCTCGCGGATCTTCCGCGCGCCGATGTCCGCGCAGACCGCGCTGCCGCCCGCGCCCGCCACCAGCAGCGCGGTGATCAGCGGGCTCGCCTGCTGCACGATGGCCAATGCGCTGGCCGCGCCGGTGAACGACTGCGCGCCGATCTGCTGGGTCAGCGAACCGAGTTGCAGCGCGATGACCGCGCCGAACGGGATCGCCACCAGCGCAGTGGGCAGGATGGTGACGCTGGCGAAGAACCAGCACTGCTGGATCCATTCGCGGAACTGGAACGGGCGCCGCGGGATGGCACGCAGCACCTCCCACGCCAGCGTGGCGAGCCTGCCCACCTGGGCCAGTGCCGCCGTGCCGGGCAACGTCGCCGGGCCAGCCATCGCGCCTCCGGATCTCAGACCTTCAGGGCGTGCGTGGCGGTCGCCCCGCCATCCGCCACGAACTCGCTCCCCGTGCAGTACGAACTGTCGTCACTGGCCAGGAACGCGACCAGCGCGGCGATCTCGTCAGCCGAGCCGACCCGGCCCAGCGCCACCTTCTTGCCCACGAAAGCCAAGTCCACCGGGGCGCCGCCGAGCGCGTCGGTGACCATCTGCGTGTCGACCGCGCCGGGGTGCACCGAGTTCACCCGGATCCCGCGGTCGCCGAGTTCGAGTGCGGCCACCTTGGTCATCCCGCGGATGGCGAACTTGCTGGCGGTGTAGGCGGTCAGGTACGGCATCCCGGCCAGACCCTCCACAGAGGACACGTTGACGATCGAGCCGCCACCGGCCTCGGTCAGCGGGCCCACCGCGGCACGCATGCCGAGGAAGGTGCCGATCTGGTTGACCCGGATCACGCGCTCGTAGTCGGCCAGCTTGGTCTGCTCCAGCGCGGAGAAGAACAACACGCCCGCGTTGTTGACCACCACGTCGAGCTTGCCGAACGCCTCGGCCGCGCGGGCGGTGGCGACCGGCCACGCGGCTTCGTCGGTCACGTCGAGGTGCTGGTACACGCAGGCGTCGCCGAGTTCGCCGGCGAGCTTCTCGCCCAGTTCGTCCACGATGTCGGCGGCCACCACCCGCGCGCCCTCGGCGACGAACCGGCGGGCCGCGGCCGCGCCCTGTCCCCTGGCCGCCCCGGTGATCAGCGCGACCTTGCCCTCGAGCCTGCCACCCGGCAGCACGGTGAGCGACATGAACGGACCTTCCTAGGGCAGGGAAAGGACTTCCGGCGTGACGAACATGCGGTCGGCGTCGCGGCCGTCGAAGTAGCCGCCGAGCCGCTCGGCCAGTTCGCCCTGGCTCCACACCTGGTTCCCGGTGTCGAACCGCTGCTCCACCGACGGCGGGGCGAGCAGGGCGACCATGCCGCCGTGCACCACGAAGACCTGGCCGTTGATCTTCGAAGCGGCCGGGGAAGCGAGGTAGGCGACCAGCGGCGCCACGTGTTCGACGGACAGCGGGTCGACGCCGTCCGGCGCGTCGCCGAAGACGTCCTTGGTCATCGCCGTGCGCGCTCGCGGGCAGATCGCGTTGGCGCGCACGCCGTACTTCAGCAGGCCGCGCGCGGTGGACATGGTCAGCGCGACGATGCCCGCCTTCGCGGCGGAGTAGTTCGGCTGGCCGGGCGCGCCGAGAAGGAAGGCCTCCGACGCGGTGTTCACCACGCTGCCGGACACCGGCTCGCCGTCCGCCTTGGCTTTGTCGCGCCAGTACGCGGAAGCGTTGCGGGACAGCAGGAAGTGCCCGCGCAGGTGCACGCGGAGCACGGTGTCCCACTCCTCGTCGGACATGCTGAACAGCATCCGGTCGCGCAGCACGCCCGCGTTGTTCACCACCACGTGCAGTCCACCGAACCGGCCCACGGCGGTTTCGAGCAACGCGTCCGCGGTGGCGCGTTCGCCGATGTCGCCGGTGACCGCGACGGCCTTGCCGCCCGCCGCCTCGATCTCCTCGACCACCTCGGCCGGTTCGGCGACGTCGTTGACCACCACCGAGGCACCGGCTTCCGCCAAGGCGAGGGCTTCGGCACGGCCCAGTCCGCCGCCCGCCCCGGTGACGATCGCGGTCCGGCCTTCCAGGGAAGTCATGGCAGTCAGACTAGAATCTGTTCTCGTTGGAAGCAAGGCCGCTCTACTGCGGATTTCGCGGGTTTTCGAGAACGTGTTCTAGTACAGGCAGGCGTCGGCGGCTTCCTCCGGCCGATGATCTGCGGTACAACTAGAACCTGTTCTAGGTTAACGCGGTTAACGGGCATACACCAGAACGAGCCCGACGGGCGGAGGTGACGGTATGCGCATCGGCTACACCGAAGCGCAGGAACGGCTGGCGGGCGAACTGCGCTCCTACTTCGCCCGGCTGATGACGCCCGAACGCCGTGAGGCACTGGGCGCGGGCGGCGCCGAGTACGGAAAAGACGGCGCCTACCAGGAAATCGTGCGTGAACTCGGCCGCGACGGCTGGCTCGCGCTCGGCTGGCCGGAGGCCTACGGCGGCCAGGCGCGCTCGATGCTCGACCAGCTGGTGTTCACCGACGAAGCCGCGGCCGCCGGCGTGCCGGTGCCGTTCCTGACCATCAACACCGTCGGCCCGACGATCATGCGTTACGGCACCGAAGAGCAGAAGGCGTTCTACCTGCCCCGGATCGCCGCGGGGGAACTGCACTTCTCGATCGGCTACTCCGAACCCGGCGCGGGCACCGACCTGGCCTCGCTGAGCACCCGCGCGGTCCGCGACGGCGACGAGTACGTCATCAACGGCCAGAAGATGTGGACCAGCCTGATCGAGTACGCCGACTACGTCTGGCTGGCCGTGCGCACCGATCCGGACGCGAAGAAGCACCGCGGCATCAGCATCCTCGTCGTGCCGACCACCGCCGAGGGCTTCTCCTGGACCAAGGTCCGCACGGTCGCGGGCCCGGGCACCAGCGCCACCTACTACTCCGACGTGCGCGTCCCCCTCAGCGCGCGGATCGCCGAAGAGAACCAGGGCTGGCCGCTGATCACCAACCAGCTCAACCACGAGCGGGTCGCGCTGACCTCGGCCGCGCCGATCCGGACCGCGCTGGGCGAGGTCCGCGACTGGGCGCAGAAAACCCAGGCACCGGACGGGCGCCGGGTGATCGACGCGGAATGGGTCCGGCTGCACCTGGCCCGCGTGCACGCGCACGCCGACTACCTGAAGCTGCGCAACTGGAAGATCGCCTGGGCCGCCGCGGAACAGGAACTGGGGCCGGGCGAGGCGTCGGCGACGAAGGTGTTCGGCACCGAATTCGCGTTGGATGCCTATCGCCTGCTGATGGAGGTGCTCGGCGCGGGCGCGGTGGTGCGCGAGGGCTCCCCCGGCGCGTTGCTGCGCGGTCGGATCGAGCGGCTGCACCGGTCCTCGCTGATCCTCACCTTCGGCGGCGGCACCAACGAGGTGCAGCGCGACCTGATCGCCGCCACCACGCTCGGCCTGCCGGTCACGCGCTGAAAGGGGACGTGCCACATGGACTTCTCGCTGACCGAGGCGCAGCGCGACCTCGGCGGGCTCACCCGCCGCATCCTGGCCGGCAAGTCGGACCCGAAGTCGTGGGAGCCCGCCGGTTCCGGCGGCTTCGACCGTGCACTGTGGACAGAGCTGGCCCGCGCCGGGATCCTCGACGCGGCACTGCCGTCGGCCGTGGGCGGGGGTGGTTTCGGCCTCCTGGAGCAATGCTCGGTGCTGATCGAGCTGGGCCGCGCGGTGGCCCCGGTGCCGTACCTGACGAGCATCACCATGGCCGCGTCCGCGCTGGCCGAATTCGGCTCGGGGCGGCAACTGGAAACCGTGGTCCCGGTCCTGCGGGGCGAGAAGGTGCTGACCGCGGCGGTGCCGGACGCCGGTAACCCCTGCGCGTTCACCGCGGAAGCCGACGGCGACGGCTGGCGGCTCACCGGCGCGCAGACCGCCGTCCCCGCCGCGGCTTTCGCCGACGCACTGCTGATCGCCGCCGGAGACGCGGTGTTCGTGGTCGACCGCGAGGCCGCCGAGATCTCCGCGCAGGAGGTCGTCGACCGCGGTGACGCCGGGCTGGTCGAACTCGACGGCGTGCGCGTCGACGGCTCGGCGCGGCTCGGCGGGCCCGAGGTCGTCGAGTGGATCCGGCTGCGTGGCACCACCGGCTTGTGCGCGTACCAGCTCGGCACGGTCGAACGCGCGCTGGAGATGACCACCGAATACGCCAAGGAACGCAAGCAGTTCGACAACGTGATCGCTTCGTTCCAGGCCGTGCGGCAACGACTCGCCGACGCCTACACCGACGTGGAAGCGGTCCGGCTGACGTTGTGGCAGGCGGCGTGGCGGCTTTCCGAAGGGCTGCCCGCGGACGAAGAGGTGGCCACCGCGAAGTTCTGGGCCGCCGAATCCGGGCACCGGGTCGCGCACACCGCGGTGCACCTCCACGGCGGTGTCGGCATCGACGTGGACTACCCGCTGCACCGGTATTTCGTGGCGGCGAAACGCGCGGAATTCACCCTCGGCGGCGCCACCGCGCAACTGCGGCGCCTCGGTGACCTGATTTCCGGCTGAGACCAGCATCTGGGAGCTGTGGCGGGTTTCCGCGGTCCTGTGCTCTGCTGAACCGGGTGAACACACTGCCGATCTTGGATCTGTCCCGTTTCCGGGTGCCGTGGCAGCGGGAGCGGTTCCTCGCCGATCTGCGGCACGCAGCGCACGAGGTCGGTTTCTTCTACCTCGTCGGGCACGGGATCGCGCCGGAAACCACCCGGGGGATCGTCGATTCCGCGCGGCGGTTCTTCGCCCTGCCACTGGCCCAGCGGCTGGAAATCGAGAATGTGCGTTCCCCGCAGTTCCGCGGCTACACCCGCACCGGCACCGAGCACACCGCCGGTGGCACGGACTGGCGCGAGCAGCTCGACATCGGCCCCGAGCGGCCCGTGCGGAAACTGGCCGCGGACGATCCGCGGTACCTGCGCCTGATCGGCCCGAACCAATGGCCCACGGCACTGCCCGAACTGCGGGACGTCGTCCTGCTCTGGCAGTCCGAAGCGCTGCGGGTCGCCCGCGAGGTGCTGCGGGCACTGGCCGCGGCACTCGGCCAGGAACTCACCCATTTCGACCGCTGGTTCGACGCCGAAGCCGCGGTGCACCTGAAAGTGGTGCACTACCCGCCGCGTGAACCGGGCGGCTCCGAGCAGGGCGTCGGCTCGCACAAGGACTACGGTTTCCTCGCACTGCTGCAACAGGACGAAGTCGGCGGGCTCCAGGTGCAGGCCAATGACGGTTCCTGGCTGGACGCTTCCCCGATCCCGGACAGTTTCGTGGTCAACATCGGGGAAATGCTGGAAATCGCCACGAACGGCTACCTGCGCGCCACCCAGCACCGCGTGCTGAGCCCGCCTCCCGGGGTCGACCGCTATTCCATCCCGTTCTTCCTCGCACCCCGCCTCGACGCGGTGATCGAGCCGATCGACCTGCCACCGGACCTGGCCGCTGTCGCCCCGGGGGTCACCCAGGACGAGCACAACCCGCTGCTGGCGGCCTACGGGGAGAACGCGTTGCTCGGCTGGCTGCGTTCGCACCCGCGCGTCGCCGAGCGCTGGTGGCTCACGACGGCGGAGCGTTGATCGGCCGCAGGCGGCGCGGGCCGGTGTCCGGGCGCGACGGCGGCGGTCCGAGCACCACCCGGCCGTAGACGACGAAGGCGCCGTCCGGGGAAGCCAGGATCGGGTCCAGCACGAGCGACCGGACCTCCGGGTTGTCCTCGGCGAGCGCGGCCACCCGCAGCACCAGGTCCTGCAACGCGGCCAGGTCCGCCGGTTCGTCGCCGCGGTAGCCGGTGAGCAGCGGCGCGGTGCGCGGCTCGCGGATCAGCGTCGCCGCGTCCACGTCGGTCAACGGCACCGCGCGATACGCCCGGTCCCCCAGGAGGTTGCTCACCAGCCCCGAGAGGCCGAACGACACCAGCGTGCCGAACGACGGGTCGTCCTGCAGGCCGATCACACACGAAAGTCCCTTGGGCGCCATGGCCTGCACGTACATGTCGTCCTCGCCGGAGACCTCGCGCAGATCGCGGTAGGCGGCGCGCACGGCGTCCTCGGCGGCCAGGTCGAGGCGCACCCCGGCCAGGTCCGGGCGTCCGCGCAGCCGCTCGTCCACCGCCTTGAGCACCACCGGGTACCCCAGCTCGGCCGCCACTTCGACGGCCTCGTCCGCGTTCGCCACCACCCGGAACGGCACCACGCCGATGCCGTAGCAGCCGAGCAACCGCACCACGTCCTCGTCGGAGAGCACCGTGGTGTGCGACTCCTCGGCGGCGAGGATCTCGTTCACGATCACCTGCGCCTGTTCGACGTGCAGCCCGGCGGGCCGGGTCAGCGTGCCCTGCGGCCGTTGCTGCCACGCCGCGTACCGGACCACCCTCGCCAGCGCGTTGACCGCACGCTCCGGGCTCGCGTACGACGGCACCGAGCCCCGCGTCGGCGCACCGTCGTCCGTCCGCACGGCCAGTTCGTCCGGCACGCCTTCCGCGGCGAGGAAGGTCGAGACGATCGGCTTCTCCTTGCGCAGTTCCTGCACCACCTCGCGCAGCGCACGGGCGTAGGTGGTGCCCGGGATCGCCAGCGGGGGCACGAAGACGACCACGAGCGCGTCGGTTTCCGGCGAGTTCAACGCCTCGCGCACGGCTCCGGCGAACTCCTCCGGTGACGCCTGCGGACCGACGTCCACGGGATCGAACGCGAGCCGCAACCCCTGCGCGCGAGCGGTGTCCGCGGCGAGCAGCCCGATCGCGCTGGAGTTGCCGACGATGCCGACCCGCGGCCCGGCGGGCAGCGGCTGGTGCGCGAAGATCAGCGCGGTGTCGAAGAGCTGCGCGAGCGTGTCCACGCGGACCACCCCGGCCTGCTCGAACAACGCCTGCACGCTCGATTCGTCCACCTCCGCCGAAGTCGCCGCCAGCTGCGGGCGGACGGCGTGGCGGCCCGACTTCACCGCGACGATCGGCTTGGTCCGGCCGAGCCGGCGGGCCAGCCTGGCGAACTTGCGCGGATTGCCGAACGACTCCAGGTACAGCAGCACCAGGTCGGTCCCGGCATCGGTTTCCCAGTACTGCAGCAGGTCGTTGCCCGAGACGTCGGCGCGGTTGCCCGCCGAGACGAAGGTCGACAGGCCGAGCCCGCGTGCTTCGGCGTCGGCCAGGATCGCGGTGCCCAGCGCGCCGGACTGGCAGAAGAACCCCGCGCGCCCGCGCGCGGGCAGGCGTGGCGCGAGGGTGGCGTTGAGCCGGACGCCCCGGTCGGTGTTGAGCACGCCGAGCGCGTTCGGCCCGACCACGCGCATACCGTGCGCCCGGGCCTCGCCGACCAGCCGCAGCTCGGCGTGCAACCCGTGCGGACCCGCCTCGGCGAAACCGCCGGAGATGATCAGCAGCGTTTTCACGCCCTTCTCCAGCGCGCCGTCGAGCACCGACTCGACCTGGTCCGCGGGCACCGCCACCACGGCCAGGTCCACCGGATCCGGAATGTCCACAACGGACGGATACGCCCGGACCCCGCGCACCGACCGGTGCTCGGAGTTGACCGGGTAGACGGTGCCGGCGAAGTCCGCGGAGAGCAGGTTCGTCAGCACCACGTATCCGATCTTCGTCGGATCAGTGGACGCGCCGATGACCGCCACCGACCGCGGGTGCAGCAGATTGTGCACGCTGCGCGCCTCGGCGGCCTGCTCGCGCGAGCGCGCCACCTCGAGCGACTCCTCGGTCGGGTCGATATCGAACTCCAGGTGCAGCACGCCCTCTTCGATCGCCCGGCTGACCTGGTAACCGGCGTCACGGAAGACGCGCACCATCTGCGGGTTCTCGGCGAGCACCTCGGCGACGAACCGGCGCAGGCCGCGCTCGGAAGCCGCCGCGGCGAGGTGCTCCAGCAGGATCGAGCCGAGCCCGCGGCCCTGGTGCGCGTCGTCGACGACGAAGGCCACCTCGGCCGAGGGCCCCTTGTCGAGCCGCTCGTAGCGGCCGACCGCGACGATGTTGTCGCCCAGCACCGCCGCGAAGGCGACCCGGTCGTGGTGGTCGACACGGGAGAACCGGTCGAGGTCGCGCTGCGGGATGCGCGGGTACGCGCCGAAGTACCGCAGGTACCGGGTGCGCTCGGACAGCCTGCCGTGCAGGGCGACCAGTCCGTCCGCGTCGTCGGGCACCACCGGTCTCAGGTGGACGGTGCCGCCGTCGGAGAGCAGGACGTCGGCCTCCCAGTGGCGCGGGTAGTCGTAGGACTCCCGCAGGTCGGGCTCGTTCTCGGTGCTCATCTTCAGTCCCTGGGATCGTCCGGGTCGAGACCGTGCGAGGGGAAGACCGCGCGCCGGGTGTCGCGGATGGCGATGTCCACCGGGTCGTCCTGCCCGTCGCCCCACGGGCGGTGGGTGGTCTCGGCGTCGTCGCTCATCTTGAGCGGGAGCTCGGCGTTCGGCGCGGCCCGGCCGACGGTCTCCCGCCAGTGCGGCGGCACCGGCGTCTCCGGGCTGACGTCGCGGTCGAGCACGGTGGCCAGCAGGTGCGTCCACGACCGCGGCACCACGCGGATGAGCTGGTAACCGCCGCCGCCGACGGCCAGCCACTTGCCCCCGGCGTACCGCTGCGCCAGCTCACGCAGCGTGCGGTAGATCTCACGGTGCCCGTCGACCGAGAGCGACAGGTCGGCCAGCGGGTCCTCGTCGTGCGAGTCGACCCCGCACTGGGTGACCAGGATCTGCGGCTGGAACTGCGCCAGCAGCGACGGCACCACCGCGTGGAAGGCCCGCAGCCACCCGGGATCCCTCGTCTGCGGTGGCAGCGGGATGTTCACCGCGGTGCCCTCGGCGTCCTCGGCCCCGGTCTCCCCGGAGTAGCCGGTGCCGGGCCACAACGTGAACGGGTGCTGGTGCAGCGAAACCGTCAGCACCCGCGGGTCGTTGTAGAAGGCCGCCTGCACGCCGTCGCCGTGGTGCACGTCGGTGTCCACGTAGGCGATGCGGTCGAAACCGTGGTCCAGCAGCCACGAGATGGCGATGGAGCAGTCGTTGTAGACGCAGAAGCCGGACGCGCGGTCGGGCATCGCGTGGTGCAGCCCACCGGCGATGTTGACCGCGCGATCGGCCTCGCCCTCGGCGATCTTGCGCGCGCCGAGCAGGGTGGAGCCGACCACCAGCGCCGCCGAGTCGTGCATGCCGGAGAACACCGGGTTGTCCGTGGTGCCGAGCCCGTGACCGACGTCCCAGCCCACCATCGGGGCCTGCTTGACCGCCTCCAGGTACTCGGGCACGTGCACCCGGTACAGCTCCTTCTCCGTCGCCGCCTCGGGGACCAGCAGCTCGACGTCCTCCAGCACGCCCAGTTCGCGGGCGAGCCGGATGGTCAGTTCGAGGCGCACCGGGTTGAACGGGTGGTCCCCACCCAGGTCGTAGCCCAGTAGCGCGGGATCCCAGACGACGGCGGAGGGGTGCATGCCCGAAACCCTAGTGCGTCCGGCGGCGCTCAGCCGGGCTCGTGACCGGTGGCCGCGGGGCGTTCCGGATCACGTGACCAGTGCGACCAGGAGCCGGTGTAGAGCGAGGCGGGCGCCGGGTGCCCGGCGATCTCCAGCGCGAGCACCACCGAGCTGGCGGTCACGCCGGAACCGCAGTACGCGCCGACCGGCGTGGTCGCGTCGACACCCAGCCCGGCGAAGTGACCGGCCAGGTCCGCGGGTGCGCGCCAGTGGCCGTCGGCACCGGCGTGCGCGCTGAACGGCGCGTTGCGCGCGCCCGAGATGTGCCCGGCGCGGGGGTCGATCGGCTCGGTCTCCCCCGCGTACCGCTCCGGAGCGCGAGCGTCGAGCAGCACACCGTCACGAGCCAGCTCGGCGGCCTCGTCGGCGTTGAGCACCGGCATGCCACCGGGCCGCACCTCGATGTTGCCCGGCGCGGGCACCTCCTCCTCGGTGGTGACCGGCCTGCCCTCGGCCTCCCAGGCGGCGAACCCGCCGTCGAGCACCGCGACCTCGGCGTGCCCGGCCCAGCGCAGCAGCCACCACGCCCTCGCCGCCACCGACGAGTCGGCGTCGTCGTAGGCGACCACCAACCGGCCTTCGTCCACGCCGGCCAGGCGCAGCGCCTCCTGCAGCGCGGCGGGCTCCGGCAGCGGGTGCCGCCCGCCCTCTCCCGGCGGTCCGGCGAGCGCGGTGTCGAGGTCGGCGAAGACCGCCGAGGGGATGTGCCCGGCACGGAACGACTCGACCCCGGGAGGCCCGGCGAGGCGCCAGCGGACATCCAATACGGTGGGTCGCGAATCCGGCGGGCCGTCCAGCAGCCCGGCCAGCTCCGCGGTCGTGATCAAGGGGGACATGCGGCCATCTTCCAGCAGGCCGGGCCGCTCGCGCAGCCCGGTCGCCCGAGCGGGGTTTTCCACCTCACCTGCCGTAGTCGCCGGTGAAAGCGACTACCATGAGAGACGCGGACGAAGGGGACAGACGTGAACGAGCTCATCGACACCACAGAGATGTACCTGCGCACGATCTACGAGCTCGAGGAAGAGGGTGTCGTCCCGCTGCGCGCCCGCATCGCCGAGCGTCTCCAGCAGAGCGGCCCCACGGTCAGCCAGACGGTGGCCCGGATGGAGCGCGACGGCCTCGTCATCGTCGCCGACGACCGGCACCTCAAGCTCACCGACCACGGCCGTGAGCTGGCCATCGCGGTCATGCGCAAGCACCGGCTGGCCGAGCGCCTGCTGCTCGACGTGATCGGTCTCGAGTGGGAACACGTGCACAAGGAGGCGTGCCGCTGGGAGCACGTGATGAGCGAGGCGGTCGAGCGCAAGCTGGTCAAGCTGCTCAACAACCCCACCACCTCCCCGTACGGCAACCCCATCCCCGGCCTGGACAAGCTGGGTGCCGGTGACCCGGCCCCCGACGCCGAGTCCGACCTGGTCCGCCTGGACGAGTTCGCCCGCGCCGGCGGCGGCAAGGTGGAGATCCGCCGCATCGCCGAGCACGTCCAGCAGGACGAGACCCTGATGACCGAGCTGAACTCCGTCGGCCTGGTCCCGGGTCAGACGGTCAGCGTGAGCCGGTCCAACGGCATGGGTTCCACGATCGAGATCACCGGCGAGAGCATCAGCGTCCAGGTCGCTCCCTCGGTGCTGCACGCGGTTCTGGCGCAGGCCCGGTGAGCGCGGCAACCGACGCCGCTGCCACCTTCCGCTCGCTCCACGGCAAGGAGCCCTTCGGGGTCTTCTCGGCCCCCGGCCGGGTGAACCTGATCGGTGAGCACACCGACTACAACGACGGTTTCGTGCTGCCGTTCGCCCTGCCGCACCGGCTCGCCGCCGCCGTCGCGCCCCGGGACGACCAGCGGCTCACCGTCGCGACCCTCGGCTCGGACGGGCGCGTGCAGCAGGCGGACCCGATGGACATCGCCATGCTGGAGCCAGGGCAGCTCGAAGGCTGGGCCGCCTATCCGGCCGGTGTCGCCTGGGTCCTGCGTTCGCAGGGCCACGACCGGGGCGCCGACATCGTGCTGGCCGGCGACGTGCCCACCGGTGCCGGGCTGTCCTCCTCCGCGGCGCTGGAATGCGCCGTGGCACTCGCCCTGCTCGGCGCGGCCGGTGAACCCGACCCCGACGAGAGCCGCCGCACCGAGATCGCCCGGCTCGCCCAGCGCGCCGAGAACGAGTTCGTCGGCGTGCCCACCGGCGTGCTCGACCAGACCGCCTCGATGCGCTGCGTCGACGGCTGCGCCCTGTTCCTGGACGTCCGCTCCGGCGAGATCGAGCAGGTGCCCTTCGACGCCGAAGCCGCCGGGCTGCGGGTGCTGGTGATCGACACCCGCGCCAAGCACACGCTCGCCGAGTCCGGCTACGGCGACCGCCGCCGCGGCACCGAGCGCGCCGCCGACCTGCTCGGTCTCAAGGCCCTGCGCGACATCGAGCTCGACGGCCTCGACCACGCGACGGCCCGGCTGCCGGAGGAACTGCGGCCGCTGGTCCGCCACGTGGTCACCGAGAACCAGCGCGTGCTGGACGTGGTCGCCCTGCTCAAGGCGGGTCGCCTGGCAGACATCGGCCCTTCGCTCGACGCCTCCCACGTGAGCATGCGCGACGACTACCGGATCTCGTGCCGCGAGCTCGACGTCGCCGTCGAAGCGGCCCGCGCGGCGGGCGCACTGGGTGCCCGCATGACCGGCGGCGGATTCGGCGGCTCGGCGATCGCCCTGGTGCCCGCGGACGACCTGGCGAAGGTCGAGGCGAACGTGAAGGCCGAGTTCGAGCGCGCGGAGCTGAAGGCACCCCGCACGTTCGTCGCCGTGCCCTCACCCGGCGCCCGCCAGGACCCACCCGGTACCTGGGGGTAAGGCAACCCCGCCCGCGCTGGGACGTCGGTCAGGGTGGAGACTTTTCGCCACCTGATTCCCTAGCCGCCGTACTGGAAGGGCCACCGAGCAGATGCCTACCGACAACCCGAACACGCCACTGAAGCTGGTCGTCACCGGCGGCGCCGGTTACGTGGGCAGCGTCTGCACCCAGCGGCTGCTCGAGGCAGGCCACCAGGTCGTGGTGGTGGACGACCTGTCCACCGGCCACGCCGACGCGGTCCCGGACGGCGCCCGCTTCATCGAGGGCGACGCCGCGGACACCCTGCGCACCCTGCTTGCCGAAGGCTTCGACGGCGTGCTGCACTTCGCCGCGAAGTCACTGGTGGGCGAGTCCATGCAGGACCCGGCCCGCTACTGGCACGGCAACGTGGTCACCTCCCTGAAGTTGCTGGACGCCATGCGCGAGCACGGCACCCCCCGGCTGGTTTTCTCCTCCACCGCGGCCACCTACGGCGAGCCGGAGGTGTCGCCGATCGCGGAGACCGCCCCCACCCAGCCGACGAACACCTACGGCGCCACCAAGCTGGCCGTGGACAACGCGATCACCACCTACGCGCGGGCCCACGGCCTGGCCGCGGTGAGCCTGCGTTACTTCAACGTGGCCGGTGCCTACGGCAGCATCGGCGAGCGGCACAGCACCGAGACCCACCTGATCCCGCTGGTGCTGCAGGTGGTCACCGGCGACCGCGAGCGCATCCAGATCTACGGCGAGGACTACCCCACCGAAGACGGCACCGCCGTGCGCGACTACATCCACGTCGCCGACCTCGCCGACGCCCACCTCCTCGCCCTGCGCCACGCCACCGCCGGCGAGCACCGCATCTACAACCTCGGCAACGGCACCGGCTTCTCCGTGCGACAGGTGATCGAGGCCTGCCGCGAGGTGACCGGCCACCCGGTGCCCGCCGTGGTCGCCCCACGCCGCGCCGGTGACCCCGCCGTCCTGGTCGCCGCCAGCGACCGGGCCCGCGCCGAGCTGGGCTGGCAGCCGCAGCGCGCCGACCTGACCGGCATCGTCGCCGACGCCTGGCGCTTCACCCAGGAACGCCGGGGCGCCGCGAACCCCGCCTGAGCACGGGACCGGTGCCATCGCGACCGCGGTGGCACCGGGTTCAACCCACCGCCGAGCCGGCGCGGCTTTGTCCTTTGTGGACCATTCGGCCCCCATCGACGGCAGCAGCGCCGGCACCGTCGTGGTCACCAGGTAGACCGCACCACAGGCGAGCAGTGCGGGCGATGAGCATCCCGCCCAGCAGGCCACCGAACGGCACCCCGGCCCAGGCGACGGCCACGACGAGCGTGCGCACCCGCCCGTACATGCTCTCGGGCACCCGTCACCTCCAGGCGCCAACGGCAGGAACCGCCCGGACAACACCGCACATCCGCTCAGCACCCCGAGCAGTCAGATCACTGCGGGCCCACACCAGCAACAAACCGCCATCCAGGCAGCGTCGAGCAGATTGGTGATCGCGACCATCCCGGCGATCGAGCGCAACAGCCGATCACGGCGGAGAAGCCCATCCCGGCCCGAAGCCAGCTCACGTAACTGTCATCTGCCTCCGTTTCATCAAGTTTGTGCGGTGCCTTCCGACCGGTGACGGCCACCAGGACGGCACCGAAGCGGGTCGCGGCCGGGATGAACACCGCCTTCGCCGCATCCGACGGCCCTCGGCAGACGCCGACCACGGCCACCAGCGGCACCCGCCCGCGTGGCGCTCCCGGTCGTGGTCAACACGAACCAGGGCAACGCGATCGCCGACAACCGTGTCCCGGTCCAGGCCACCGCCTGCGCCGAGAGAACGCCGACGAGCGCCCGGTCACGCCTGCTCACCGGTGAGCAGGAGCACCACGCGCGGCCACTGTGCGTCCTCGGATCCAGGCTCAGGCCGAACCTACAACGCGTAGGCTCGCTCGCGGTCCGGTTTTCCGCGGTGGTCAGGACATTCGGGGCTCCTTCGGGTCGTCCGGCAGGTCGAGGTCGAGAGCCGGATCCGCTCGGCCCAGGTCGGCGAGGCGCTCCGGTGGCAACATGGCGTCGATCGCCCGGGAGAGCAGGCCGGCCATCAGGTAACCGGGGTCGGCGGACAACGCGTTGTCGATGGCCATACCGGCGAAGGTCCCATCGCCACGCAGGTAGACGCTGAACGCGAGCAGGGTGCCGAACTGCGCGCGTTCCGGCGGCGGGCATTCGCGGACGAGCGTCAGCCACAGCCGCTCGGCCGCCTCCGCGGTGTTGCTCCGCGGTGGCACGGCCAGCGCGAGGCAGGCATCTCGCACTTCCGTGTGATGCAAAGCGAAAACCAGCTGGAGAACGTCCTCATCGGACAGTTTGAGGTCGCCGCGGTGGGTGCGGCGGATCGCCTCCCGCACCACGGTGAAGCCCTGCTCCACGCTCAACGCGGACGACTCCGGCCCGGCTTTGTCGGCCGCCTCGTCGAACAGGCGCGACCGGCGCTCGACCGCCGCCGGATCGGCCGCGTTAAGCCTGGCCGCACTGGCTTCCCGGCTGCTGTAGGTGACCAGTCCGGCCCGGGCCGCCACAGCCGCGACCCTGCCGCCCTCGAGATCGGGTAATACACCACGGCAATCGACATCCCGATAACACCGCCAGGGTGCACCGGTACGCATTTCCTGCGTCCACAGGCAATGCACCTCCTCGGCGCCGGCCGCGGCGAACGTCGCGCGCAACGCTTCGACGAATTCCGGGGAGGCCAATTCGGTACCACCGCCGATGACGACCACGGTGGCGCCCGCGTGACCGCGGACGAGCGGACCGAATCGTCCCGCGGCGAGCAGGGCGAATTCGGGCGGGGGCAGGTCACATCTGACCATTTGCTCGATCATTCCTGCCTCTCCGCCCTTGTCGCGCTTGTGCACGATGAGCACCGCGGAGTCCGCCGGGCGGAAGCCGAGCAACGGGGCGATGGCCGCGATCAGCTCACCGGGGTCTTCCCCGAGGCTGAGGCGGATGTCGTTCTGGGCTGCGGGTTTGGTGGAAGTGGCCATGGGTCCACTGTGCGCCTCCCGCCGGTGCCGTGGGACGGGAGCGGGCGATCTGTGGACAGGTGGCGTCGTTGTGGACAACTCGGCCACGCCGTTCGCCATCCGGCGCCGGCCGTATTACTGTGAGTGGGGCACCGGCCGCGATGGACGCGGACGATGCCCCACTCGTGAATCTGCTCGAGAACGTCAGCCGCAGTGTTCGAAAGGGCTCGTGTAGCTGGCCGAACCGACCGAGCCACCCCATTTGACGCAGGTTTTCTCAGCGGCCTTCTTCACCGGGCCCGCGTAGTAGGTGAAGTTGCCCGAATCGGTCACCCTTGCCGAGCCTTCGACTTCGAGGAACGCCGAGGTGGCCGAGGCCGTGCCGAGCGAAACCGATTTCAGCGTAGCCACGCAGTTGTTCGCATTGCCCGCGTTGTAAAGGAGATACGCCGTGCCCGAGGTGCCCAGATTGGCGGAGTCGACCACGTCGAAGCCCGTGCCGCAGACCTGCTCGGGGGTGTACGGGTTGTTCCCGCCGCCACCGCAGTTGTTCTTGCTGGTGAAGTTCGTGTGGCCGTAGTACGGCACCGCGACGCCGTTCAGCTTCGCCTTCTGCGCCACCCCGTTCAGCCGCTGTTCGAAGTGCAGGTGCGGGCCGGTCACGCCGCCGGTCGCGCCCGCCTTGCCGATCTGCTTGCCCAGCGCCACCTGCTGGCCGACCGACACCTCCTGGGAGGAAAGATGCGCGTACCGGGTACGCCAGCCGCTTCCGTGATCGATCTCGATCCACCGGCCGTAACTGGTGGATCCCGTGTTGCCGACCACGGTCACCTTGCCCGCCGCCGAGGCGACCACCGGCATGCCGGTGATACCGGACTTCTGGAAGTCGACCGAGTTCGCCGGGCTGTGCCCGCTGAACGTGGCCGCGGTGACGGTGACGCCGCACTTGAACGGCACCTGGAAGTTGGGCGCCGCCGAGGCGGTGCCCTGCGCCGCCACCAGTCCCAGCGCCGGCAACGCGATCGTGGCGGTCACCGCCGCGAGCCGTCTCCACACTGACATCGATACCTCCGGGGTACGGGGATGTGTCGGCGATCAGCCAAGCGATCGCGCGTACACGTTCCGTACAAAACGGGCCGCTCCGCAGCGGAACGGCCCGTTTTGCAGGGAAACCCCTAGAAGGCCGCGCGCAGTGCCTGCTTGCCGCCCTGCACCGGCAGCGTGATCGAGGTCTTGGTCAGGTCGATCGCCACCCCGGCGCCCGGCTTCGGGCGCAACGTGAAGTCGTGGTCACTGGACAGCAGCACGAACTCGAGCTTGTGCCCGGTGGCGAGCACGTAGTCGTCCGGCTGCAGCTCGAAGGACAACTGGTACGACTTGCCCGGTTCGATCGGCTGGGTGGTCGCCGGGTCGGTCCGGTTCTGCGGATCGGTCCAGCCACGGGTGATCACCTTGGACTTGCCGTCGGGTGCCCGGTCGAGCAGCACGCCGGTCACGTTGGCCGCGGGACGGTCGAACGACACGCTGAGGTTCACCTCGGCCGTGCCACTCAAGCGCACCGGCTGCCGCGCCCCGGTGGTCGAGTAGGCCAGCCGGTTGCCCGAGCTGGGCAGGTCGGCGAGCTGCTCGACGGTCCTGGTGGCGTCGTCGGCGAGCCGCTCGACCTGCGAACGGCCGGGCAGCGAGTGCCGCACGTCGAGCTTGCCGCGGGCGCTGCCGCCCGGCCACGGGTGGATCGTCGCGTCGGAGGTGCCGGGCGCCGGCCACTCCGCCTCGTCGCTCCAGGAGCCGTTCTCACGCTGGACGGTCGACTTCGGCTCCCGCTCGATGCCGTTGTCCAGGTCGTACAGGTAGTGGGAGACCCACTTGTTCAGCGTCGCCAGCCATTCGTCCTTGCGAAGGGAATAGGGGTCCGCGTGTCCGGACTGGTGCCACCAGATCTTGTGCTCGACGCCGTGTGCCTTGAGCGCCTCGTACCACTTGCTCACCTGGCTGGTGGTCACGTTCCAGTCGTTGAGGCCGTGCACCGCCAGCACCGACGCGCGCACCTTGCCCACGTCGTTGAGGTAGTTCCGCTCGTCCCAGAACTGGCTGTAGTCGCCGGTGACGCGATCCTGCTCGGCGGCCACTTCGTCGAGCACCGGGCGGCACACCTCGCGGTCGGCGCGCGTGTGCACGTACTCGGCGAGCACGTCGGCGTCCTCACCCTGGTAGCCGCCGGGCGCCACCACGGCGCCGTCCTCGCGGTAGTAGTCGTACCAGCTGGAGATCGCCGCGATCGGGATGATCGTCTCGAGGCCCTCGACGCCGGTGCTGGCCACCGCGTTCGGCAGGGTGCCGTTGTAGGACACGCCCATCATCGCCGTCTTCCCGGTGGTCCAGTCCGCCTTCGCGGCGGTACCGGCGGCGTCGCGCGCGGAAGTCCGGTCGTTCAGCCAGTCGACCACGGACCGGGCGCCGATGGTCTCGTTCTCGCCGCCGGTGGTCGGGCAGCCGGTGGACTGGCCGCTGCCGAGAGATTCGCCGTACACCACGGCGAATCCGCGCGAGGTGAAGTAGGACTCGTAGCGCCAGGTGATCGGCGCCGCGTAGGGGCCGACGTCACTGGTGCGGCCACGGGGACCGGCGGCGGGCGCCGCCTGGCCCGGCACGTACAGCTCGACGTCGACGTTGTGGTTGGCCACGTCGTTGCCGCCGGCGTAGTACGGGCTGGCCTGGTAGATCACCGGCACCTTGAGCCCGTTCTGCGTGGCCTTCGGCCGGACCACCTCGACGTGCACTTCGTCGTTCTTGCCGTCCCGGTCGCTGTCGACCGGCGCGGTCACCCAGACGTTGTCGCGGACGATGTCGGCCGGGTCGAACACCGGCTGCGCCTGTCCGTTCTCGAAGACCGGCCCGGTGGGCGGAGCGGCCTGGGCGGCTACCGGCGCTACCAGCGCCATCGGCAGCAGGCCGACGAGCACAGCGGCAAGGCGTGCGGATCTCACACGGACCCCCTGTGAAGGTGTGGTGAAAGGACTGCGATGACACTTGCTCCGGCTGACAGGGGTGTCAACCCCTTCCCAGCGTTAACCGACGAAAGACGGCACGGCACCTGGGCGATTGGACTAGCGTCGGGTTTCATGCCGACCCCCGTGCGCGCCCCGATCGTCGCCGTCACCGTGTACCCCCAGCACGCCAGGATCGTCCGCCGGGCACGGGCCGAACTGGGCGGTGACGGCCGGTTCGCCGTCGGCGGGCTGCCCCGCGGCCTGCTGCCGGACTCCGTGCGCGCCTCGGGCACCGGGCCCGCGTCGATCGTCGGGGTGGACGTGCGGCCGCAGTACCTCGCGCGGCCGACGGAACGGGAGCTGGACGAACTGCTCGAACGCCGTCGCGTGGCCAGGCGGAAACTGGACGAGGTGGCCGATGCCGAGGCCGTGGAGACCGGGCGGGCGGACCTGTTGAACACCTTGGCGCAGCGCTCCGGCCGTGCCTTCGCCGACGCGCTCGCCGCCGGCACGGCACAGCCGTCGCGGGTGGCCGAAATCGGTGACGCGCTCGCGGCGCAACTGTCCGATGTGCTGGCCAGCCGTCGTGAACTGGCGGATCGGCATGCGCGGCTGGCGGCGGAACTGGACGCGGTCGATCGGGAAGTCTCGCTGCGGCAGGCCGCGCAGGCGCCCGATCGCACCGAGGTGGTGATCGAGCTCGAACCGGCCGAAGGCGCCGGAACCGCCGAGGTCGAGCTGGAACTGTCCTATGTGGTCACTGACGCTCGCTGGGAGTCCGGGTACGACATCCGGCTCGACGAGGACCAGGTGAAGCTGACCTGGTACGGCCTGGTCACGCAGCAGACCGGGGAGGACTGGCCGGAATGCGAGCTGACGTTGTCGACCGCACGTCCGGCGGCCACCGTGCACGTGCCGGAACCGGAGCCCTGGTACCTCGACCGCGCGAGGCCAACGGCACTGCTCCGGGGCAATGCCGCCGCCGGTGGTCACGGTGGCGGGTACGGCGGTGCGATGCCGGAGATGGCCGCCGCCGCACCGGCCGCGGCGCCGCCGATGGCGGACCTGACGGCTCAGGTCGAGCAGGGCGCCGCCGCGGCGTCCTATCGGCCCGCGCGGCCGGTCGGGGTGCCGTCGGATGGCGGTGCTCATCGCACGACGATCACGACGCTGGGTCTTGAGGCGGAGTTGAGCTACGTGACCGCGCCGGTGCTGGCGGAAGAGGCGTACCTGCGCGCGACGGTGATCAACGGCGGCGAGCACACACTGCGGCCGGGCAAGGCGTCGGTGTTCCACGACAACGAGTTCGTCGGCACCACCCGGCTGGACAACTGGGCACCGGGCGAAGAGGTCGAACTGGCGCTCGGCGTGGACGACCGAATCCGGGTGAAACGTGAGCTGCGGCGGCGCAGCGCGACGAAGACGGCGCTGACCGGAACCCGGCGGCGCGAGCTGGAGTACCGGATCACGGTGACCAACCACGGGCCGCGGACCGTGCCGATCACCGTGCTGGACCAGGCGCCGGTCTCCCGTGACGAGGCGATCGTGGTGCGTGACGTCCGCACCTCGCCCGAGCCCGAGGAGCTGAGTTCGCTCGGCGAGGTGACCTGGCGGTTCGACCTGGCGCCCGCTGCCTCGGCCGAGGCGGCTCTGTCGTTCCGGGTGGATGTTTCGAAGGGTGTGGAGCTGCGCGGCTGGCGCGAGTGAAACGCGGCGGGCGGCCGCGACCAAGAACCGGTGTGCACAATCTGACCGGCACGATGCCGCCGCTCGCCGAGTTGTACGCCGGCCACGCCCGGCAACTGCACCACTACCTCGCTCGCCGGGTCGGCACGCAGATCGCGGACGACCTGGTGGCCGAAGCCTTCCTCGTCTTCTGGGAGAAGCGCGGCGACTACGACCCGAGCCGGGCGTCCGCCAAATCCTGGCTGTACGGGATCGCCACCAATCTGCTGCGGAACCACGTGCGCACCGAGGAACGCCGGCTGCGGGCGTGGACCAAGCACGGAGCCCGGTCCGTTCCCCTCGACGACGTGGGATCGCGAGCCGTCGAAACCGTGGACGCGCAGGTGCTGGCGGATCAACTGGCCGACGAGGTGGCCGCGTTGCGACCTGAGGAGCGGGATGTCCTGCTGCTCACCGCGTGGGCGGACCTCAGCCCGACGGAGATCGCCGAGGCGACCGGGGTGGCGGTGGCGACCGTGCGCGTCCGGTTGTTCCGGGCGCGGAGCCGGTTGCGGGAAAGCGCGCGGTCGTACCGGTCGGAAGCGCACACCTCTCACCAGGAAGGGGACGGAAATGCGTGACGACGAGCTTGTCGACAAAGCGCTTCGGGAGATCCGGCGGGACACCCCGGCGATGAGCGAGGAAGCCTACCGAGCGGGCTACGCGAAGGTGCTCGCGCTGACCACGGACGCCACAGCGGGAACGGCGGAAGTGGTTCCCCCGCAACGGCAACTGCAACGGCGGCGGCCGTCGAAGAAGTGGTGGGTGCCGGTGGCGGCGAGCGTGCTGCTGGCCGCCGGGGTGGTGACGCCGGTGCTGTGGCAGGACAGCGGATCTCCTACGACTTCCGTCGCGGCGGGCGGCGTCCTCGAACGCGCGGCGCTCGCCGCCGAGCAGGAACCACCGCTGGCACCGGGCACCTTCGAGTACGTCCGGACGACGACAACCCGGGACGCCTCGCTATCCCCGGCTCCCGACAGCGGCCTGAAGCCCTGCGACTACGACGAAATCATCGTGGAGGAGATCTGGCGGCCCGGCGACCCGGCGAGCACCTGGCTCCGGAAGCGGAACGTACTGCCGAGGAAGTGGACGGGCTGCACCGAAGTGGAAGGCCGTGCGGTGGAAGCCTCACTGCCGCCCGAAGCCTCCGTTTTCCCGGAAGTCGAGCAACGAGCCACTTGGGGCCGGTTCCCGCCCCGGCCGGACGACCAAAACACCGACGAGATGACGAGGTCGAAGACACTTGCCCAGTTGTGGGTCTACAAACCGGATGAGCTGCTGACCGAGATCCACCGGACCCTGCAATCGGTTCACGGAACGGACACGAAGCGTGCCTTCGACATCGCGGTCACCCTGACCCGGCTGGCCCAGACGCCGCCGAAGGAACGGGCGGCGGCGTTCCGGGTCATCACCATGCTGCCCGGGGTGGACTTCACCGAAGGCGTCGCGAACAGCGAGGGTCGGCCGGGCACCGCGGTCTCGGTGACCGGGGACTCGTCCAGGCAGGAACTGCTCATCGATCCGGAGAGCGGGGAGGTCCTCGGCTACCGCACGACCCAGCTGTCGCCCGGCGACACCTCGATGGTCGCCATTTCGTCGGAAACCGCCGTGGTGAGCGGCGAAGGCGTGCGTCCCTAACGACAGGCAACTGACAGCAACTGGTAACCGCAGTAAAACATCCGATCGGGTTATATCGAAGGTATGCGATCCCGGTCAGTGGCTTTCGGGCTGGTCGTCACCCTCGCGGTGGCGGGCGGGCTGGTCTCGCTGGCCGTGGTCACCGAGTCGGACGGGGTCGCGAAGCACGAGGTGGCGATGGCGTCGCCGTCGTCCGAGCAGTTGCCGGAAGCCCTGTCGATGCCGTCGCCCAGCGCGCCGGCGCCGGAGGTGCCGCTGACCGAGGAGGAGCAGGCCGAACTGGCGTCGGCCGTGGTCGCGGCGGTGGAAGCCGCCGCGCCCGGGACCGATCTCGGGCTGGCGGTGTACGACCGCGTGGCCCGTTCGGCGGTGGCCATCGAGAACGCCGACACGCAGTTCTACTCGGCCTCGGTGGTCAAACTGCTGATCGCGATCGACCTCCTGCACGACGCCGGGTGGATCGCGGACGACCGCGCCAAGGAGAACCTGGCGCAACTGCTCGGCGCGAGCAACGACGGCGTGGCCGACGCGCTCTGGGCGGCCGGTGGCCGTCGCGACATCGTGCGCCAGGCTAGCGCGTTGATCGGACTGGTGAGCACCACTCCCCCGAACGTCTCGGACGAGTGGGAGATGACGCGGATCAGCGCGCGGGACGTGGTCACCACCTACGAGTACATCCACCACCAGCTCCCGGAGACCGCGCGTGACGTGCTGCTGGCCGCGCTCACCGGCCCGGACGAGCGGGCGGCCGACGGGTTCGACCAGTTCTTCGGCATCCCGGCGGCGCTGCCCGGCACGAACTGGGGTGTCAAGCAGGGCTGGATGCGGGCGGCGGGGCACGTCGTGCTGCACACCACCGGCGTGGTCGGCGATCGCTACTCGGTCGCGCTGCTGACCCATCAGCCGTCGCGGCTGAGCTACGACTCGGCTTCGCAGGCCCTCACCGCGGGCATCGCCGCACTGGCGCCGGTGTTGTCGGGCGCGGAGAAGGGGTAAGTAAGCTCGCTCTCCGTGGTCACGCCAGAGCCGCCCAAGATCCAGCGCCGGGTGATCTCGGCCGCCGACATCGCGTTGAAGACGAAGAACCAGGTCGTGCCGCTCGAGGTGCTCAACGCGCTCGGCTGGCTGCCGTCGGCGCGGGTCGACGAATGGCGGCGTGGTCAGGCCGAGCACCTCGGCGGCAGCATCGCCGTCGACACCGCGAAAGTTCGTACGGCGCTGGACTACCTGCGCGCGTGGGCAGCCGAACGTGGGCTGCGGGCCACCGAAGCGAGCTACCTCGCCGCCACGCGCGACCGCCGTCCGCTGCGGTTCACCGCGGACGGCGACGAAACCCTCGAACAGCTCTTCCGCACGCACTGGGTTTCCGCGGACCTGTCCGAGAAGCGGCTCGAACGGTTGAAGGAACGGCAGAGCAAGGCGCCGGACCTCGTGGTCGTGCGCGCGGCGAAGGCGTGGGTGTGCGCTGGTTGCGGCGTCCGGGGTGAGGTCGGCGACTTCGTGTACGAAGAGGACAAGACCTCGCTCTGCCTGGCGTGCGCCGACTTCGACCACCTGCACTTCCTGGCCTCGGGCAACGCGGCGCTGTCACGGCGGGCGAAGACCGAGAGCAAGTTGTCCGCGGTGGTGGTGGAATTCAACCGGCGGCGCAAGCGGTACCAGCGCGTCGGCACGCTCGTCGAGGAGGACGCGCTCGAACGGGCCGAGCAGCGCTGCCTCGCCGACGAGGACGTGCGCGCCCGCCGCCGCGAACGCGATGCCGAACGCCGCGTGCACGCGGACGTGGAGTTCCAAGCCGAGTTGGCGGCGGCCATCCGGCTGGCTTTCCCGCACTGCCCCGCGGAACGGGCGCAGACCATCGCGGAACACGCGGGCGTCCGCGGCAGCGGCCGGGTGGGGCGGTCGGCCGCCGGACGAGCGCTCGACGAAGACGCCGTGCGGGCCGCCGTGGTCGCCTCGATCCGCCACCTGGACACCGACTACGACGACCTGCTCATGTCCGGCGTCCCCCGGGCCGATGCCCGCGAACGCATCCGGCCGGCGATCGACCGCGTACTGGCCCGGTGGCGCGGTTGATCGCGACACCGTGAGTCCTTTGAGGTGCGTCCTGCGGTCAGCCTTGGGCGATGTAGGCCTGTAGCTGGTCGTGGCGTTCTTCGAGTTCGTTGAGGCGGGTCTTCACCACGTCGCCGATGCTGACGATGCCGGCCAGCCGTCCGTCGACGACCACGGGGACGTGCCGGATGCGGCGTTCGGTCATCACGACGCTCAGGTGGTCCACCGAATCCTCCGGCGTGCAGGTGGCCACCAGGGTGGTCATGATCTCCGACACCGGGCGGCCCAGCAGTTCCGGGCCGCGATCGTGCAGGCGGCGCACCACGTCGCGTTCGGACACGATGCCCACGACGGCTTCGTCCGCGCCGAGCACGACCATCGCGCCGACGTTGTGTTCGGCGAGCCCGGCCAGCAGCTCGGTCACACTGGCGTCCGGCGCCACCGTGGCCACCAGCGTTCCCTTGCTCCGCAACACGTCGGCAATCCGCATGTCCGCTCCCTTCGCTGGTGACCCGGCTCACCCCAGGTTAGGGCCAGCGGGCCGGGTACGAAAGTCGCGAACCGGACACCACCGGGGTGGACGCGTCTCAGCGGAGCAGCCCACGCACCGCGGCGACCACCTCCTCCGGCCGTTCTTCGGGCAGGAAGTGCCCGCACGCCAACGCTTTCGTCGTCGCGCCCGGCGCCCACGACCGCCACACGACCGCCGGATCGAACGGCAGCGGCGTCTCACCAGGGTCCTGCCACATCGCCAGCACGGGCACGTCCAGCGTTCGGCCGAGCGCTTTGTCCTCCTTGTCGTGTTCCAGGTCGAAGAACACCCCGGCGCGGTAGTCCTGGCAGATCGCGTGGACCACCGACGGGCTCTTCAGCGCCTGGAGGTACTCCGCCCGGACGGCGTCGGGCAGCGCGCCGGGCACCTTGGTCCACGAATCCAGGAAGTGCCCGAAGAACGCCGCCGGGTCAGCGCCGATCACCCGCTCCGGCAACGGTTCCGGGTGCGCCAGGAAGTACAAGTGGAAGGCGAACACCCCGCTCGGCCCGGCCAGCGCGGCGAAGATGTCCACCGCGGGCAGCACGTCGAGCACCGCCAGGTGCGTCACCCGCTCGGCGTGGTCCAGTGCCAGCCGGAAGGCGACCAGCCCGCCGCGATCGTGCCCGGCGACGGCGAACCGCTGGTGGCCCAGTGTGCTCATCAGTTCGGCGAACGTGGCCGCCATCGCCCGTTTCGAGTAGTGCTCGACGCCCTCCCCCGGCTCTCCGCTGTCGCCGTACCCGGGCAGGTCCGGGCAGACGACGGTGTACGCCTCGGCGAGCGCGGGCGCGACCGAGCGCCAGGTGAGGTGCGTCTGCGGAAACCCGTGCAGCAGCAGGAGCGGCGGGCCCTTGCCGCCGATCGCGAAGTGCAGTTCGGTGCCGTCGACGGAGACGCGGCGGGTGGTGAAGCCGGGGATGCGGGTGGTCATGGGACCAAGGTGGCACGCGGGTACGACAGTTTCCGATCAGTGCGAGTCAGTGCAAGTCAGTGCAAGATCACCGCGGAATCACCGCAGGAGGTCGCGCAACCGCCCCAGACCCGCCTCGACCTTGGCGAACGGGATGCCGCCGTACCCGAACACCAATCCCGGCCGTCGTCCCGGCAGCACCGCGTATTCGTCCAGCGTGTTCACCAGCACCCCGGCACGCAGAGCACGCGCGGCCACCGGCTCGGTCGCGAACGAGCTGTACGCGCTCACGTGCAGGCCCGCCGCCGACGGGATCAGCGTCAGCTCGGCGAAATCCCGTTCCAGCAACGAAACCACCAGCTCGTGCCGTCGCCGGTACTCCCGCCGCATGCGCCGGATGTGCGCGACCAGGCCGCCGTCGTCGATGAACCGCGCGAGCGCCGCCTGCACCGGACCGGCGGAATGCCAGTCGGTCACGAACCGCGCTTTCGCCACCACACGGCACAAAGAAGCCGGGCCCACCAGGAAACCCAGCCGCAGCCCTGGCGAGAGCACCTTGGAGAACGAGCCGACGTAGACCACCCGGCCGGTGGAATCGAGGCTGTGCAACGGTTCCAGTGGCCTGCCGTGGTACCGGAACTCGGTGTCGTAGTCGTCCTCCACCAGCACCGCGCCGGTTTTCCCGGCCCACGCCACCAGATCCAGCCTGCGGTCCAGCGACATCGGCAGTCCGAGCGGGAACTGGTGCGACGGCGTGACGTACACCAGTTTCGTGCCGCGCGGGAGGTCCGCCACCCGGATGCCTTCGGCGTCCACCCCGATCGGGACCACCTCGGCACCGAGCGCTTCGAAGACCAGCCGTGCGGGCGGGTAGCCGGGATCTTCGACGGCGACCCGGTCACCCGGACGGAGCACGACCCGGCCGATCAGGTCGAGCGCCTGCTGCGCGCCGCTGGTCACCACCACCTCGTCCGGCGTGGCCCGCACGTCCCGCGAAACCGCGATGTGCCGCGCGATCCCCTCGCGCAACCCGGCGTGCCCGGCCGGATCGCCGTACCCCAGCGAGGCCGCCGAAGCGCGGATTTCCCCGCCGAGCAACCGGCGCCAGGTGTCGAACGGGAACATGCCCACGTCCGGGATCCCGGCCTGGAAGTCGAACTCCGCCCGCACCCCGGTGAGCGACGGCAGCCGGACGCGTTCCCACACCGGAGCCGTCTCGATCGGGAATTCGGCGGGACGAGCCGCGCGAGCCGAACCCCGGCTCGTGCGCACGAAGGTCCCAGCGCCCACCCGGCCTTCGAGGAAGCCTTCGCCGGTGAGCCGGTCGTACGCGGCGCTCACCGTGTTCCGGGAGACCGCGAGCCGTTCCGCCAGCTCGCGCGTCGGGGGCAGCGCCTCGCCCGCCCGCAGCCGTCCGTCGAGGATGGCCTCGCGGATCTGCCGGTAGATCTCCTCCCGACGCCCGCGGCCCGCCTCGGTGTCGATGTGGATCTCCACGCGGGCGCCTACCGGACCTCGGCCTCGCCGGCCTTGAACGTGTTGCAGGCCGAGGTCGACTTCTGGAAGCCGGCCTTGGCCCACTTGACCTGGTTCGGCACGGTGCCGTGGCTGTCGCTGGCGATGGAGTTCTCGAACTCCTTGACCCCCTGCTGCGCGAGTGCCTTGCTGACCGAGCCGCGGCCGTTGGTGCTGGCCAGGAACAGTCCGGCGAAGCAATTCGCCTGCAGCTCCATCCGCCGCGTGACCCGCAGTTCCTCCGGGCTGTCCTCGTCGTAGGTGGACATCTCCTCGAAGGCGGCCTCCATGATGCCGCTGAGCGACTGCACGTGGTGGCCGTATTCGTGCGCGAGCACCGCCAGGTGCGCCGCCTGCACCGTGCCCACGGTCTCCAGCAAACGCTTGCGCGGCATGTGGATGGCGTTGTCGGCCGGGCAGTAGAAGGCGGTGGCCTCCTCCTTCGGCGGCAGGCCGCCGCACGAGCTCTCGGACTCGTCCTTGATCTGCAGGACCGGGGTGGAGAACGGCTCCCCCACGCTCTCCAGCGTCGGCTTCCACGCCGCGTCCAGGCAGCGCATGGCTGCCTCGTAGTAGGCCTGGAGCTGCTCTTCCGAGCGGCGCAGCGAGGGCAGCTGGCAGTTGGTCTGCGGCAGCTCGACCCCGTCGGCGAGCAGCGGGTTCTCCGCGGTCGCGAGCACCGGCCCCGGTTTGCCCGGCTCGCGCTGCGAGGCGACCCCGGACCCGGCGGGCCGGGCCTCACCGGCGACGACCGTCTCGCCGAAGCTGACCACGCCGAGCCCCGGCAGCGCGACGGCGGCCACGATCGCGACCACCAGCACCAGCACACCCAGCACCCGGACGGGTGAGTTCTTCGGTGGCGGCGGCGCAGGTGGCGGCCAGCCCGACGTCGGCTCGATGTTCATTTCCCCCACCCTCGGCAGCTGTGAGGAGGATACCGGTAAGCGAGACTGGAGGGCATGACCGAGATCGACGACGACCCGTACCTCTGGCTGGAGGACGTCACCGGCGAGCAGGCGCTCGACTGGGTGCGTGCCCGCAACGCCGAGACGGTGGCCGAGCTGACCGGCGGCGAGCGGTTCGGCGAGCTGCGCGACCGCGTGCGCGAGGTGCTCGACGCCGACGACCGCATTCCCTACGTCCGGCGGCGCGGCGAGTACCTCTACAACTTCTGGCGTGACGCACAGCACCCGCGCGGCCTGTGGCGGCGCACCACGCTGGAGCAGTACCGCGCCCCGAAGCCCGAGTGGGACGTGCTGCTCGACGTGGACGCGCTCGCCGAGGCCGAGGGCGAGAACTGGGTGTGGCACGGCGCGAACATGCTGCGTCCCGACTACCGGCGCGGCCTGATCTCGCTCTCGCGCGGCGGCGCCGACGCCACGGTCGTGCGTGAATTCGATCTCGAGACCCGCCAGTTCGTCGAGGGCGGTTTCGAGCTGCCCGAGGCGAAGACCCGCATCAGCTGGATCGACCTCGACCGCGTGTACGTGGGCACCGACACCGGCCCCGGCTCGCTGACCGCCTCCGGGTACCCGCGGGTGATGCGCGAGTGGCGGCGCGGCACCCCGGTCGGCGAAGCCCCGATCGCCTACGAGGGCAAGCCCGAGGACGTGGCGGTGTTCGCCTACCACGACGCCACCGAGGGTTACGAACGCGACTTCGTCGGCCGCAGCATGGACTTCTACCGTTCGGAGCGCTACCTCCGGGCCGCCGACGGCACGCTCACCCGGTTCGAGGTCCCCGACGACGCCCAGCCGTCGGTCCACCGGGACTGGCTGCTCATCCGCACCCGCTCGCCGTGGGCCACCGGCGGCCGGGAGTACCCGGCGGGCGCCCTGCTCGCCGCCGGCTTCGACGCCTACCTCGCCGGCTCGCGCGAGCTGACCGTGCTCTTCCGGCCCGACGCGCACACCTCGCTCGAGTACTACAGCTGGACGCGCGACCACCTCCTGCTCGGCACGCTTTCCGACGTGAAGGCCCGGTTGCGGGTGCTCACGCCGGGTCCGGACGGCTGGGCCGACGAGCCGCTGCCGGGTGCGCCGGAGGTCGGCAGCGCGGACATCGTCGACACCGATCCCGACCACAGCAACGAGTACTTCCTCGACACCAGCGGGTACACCCAGCCGTCCACGCTGGTGCGCGGGGTGATCGGCGAGCAGGCCGAGCCCATCCGCTCGGCACCGTCCTTCTTCGACAGCTCCGGGATCGAGGTGACGCAGTACTTCGCCACTTCGGACGACGGCACCGCGGTCCCGTACTTCGTGGTCCGTCCCGAAGGTGCCGAGGACGGGCCGACCATGCTGTACGGCTACGGCGGTTTCGAGGTTTCGCTCACCCCGTCCTACAGCGGGTCGACCGGCCGCGCGTGGCTTTCGCGCGGCGGCACCTACGTGGTGGCCAACATCCGCGGTGGCGGCGAGTACGGCCCCGGCTGGCACACCCAGGCCGTGAAGGCCGAGCGGCACCTGGTGTACGAGGACTTCGCCGCCGTGGCGAAGGACCTCGTCGCCCGCGGCATCACCACCCCGGACCGGCTGGGCATCCAGGGCGGCAGCAACGGCGGCCTGCTGATGGGCGTGATGCTCACCCGCTACCCCGAGCTGTTCGGCGCGATCGTCTGCCAGGTGCCGCTGCTGGACATGCGGCGCTACCACAAACTGCTGGCCGGGGCCTCGTGGATGGCCGAGTACGGCGACCCCGACGAGCCGGACGAGTGGGCGTTCATCGGCGAGTACTCCCCGTACCAGAACGTCCACAGTGGACGCGACTACCCGCCGATCCTGTTCGTCACCTCCACCAGGGACGACCGGGTGCACCCGGCGCACGCCAGGAAGATGGTGGCGCGGATGCGAGAGCTGGGTTACCCGGTGCGCTACCACGAGAACATCGAAGGCGGGCACGGCGCCGCCGCCGACAACGAGCAGCTGGCCTTCAAGACGGCGCTGGTCTTCGAGTTCCTGTGGCAGCAGCTCACCCGGGCTCGGTGAGCCTGGCCAGCACGATGCCGCCGACGATCAGGCTCAGCGCGGCCAGCCTGCCCGCGCTGAGCGGATCCTGGTGCACGGCCACGCCGAGCGCGATCGCCCCGACCGCGCCGATGCCGGTGAACACCGCGTAGGACGTGCCGACCGGCAGCCCGTTCATCGCGCGGGAAAGCAGGTAGACCGCGGCGACGCCGAGCACGAAGCAGATCAGGGTGGGCAACGGCCTGGTGAAGTTGCGCGGACTAGACCGCGCGCGCAGCGCGTCCGTTGAGGGCGGTGGTGGGCTGGCGGGTGGGATTTATGCTCTGCGCCCAGACGATCTCCACCAGGCCCGCGGCCACCAGCAGCACCCAGCTCACGACGCCAGCCGGTCGACCGCGGCCAGCGCGGCGGCGTGCGAGTCACGCCGCTTGCCGTCCCATTCGGACAGTGACGGATCGACCACGGCGTTGGTCAGCTCGGTGTTGACGAACGTGACGTCGGTGACGTCGTAGTGCCCGGCGAAGAAGTCTCGCAGGTACCGCTCCTGGTGGTCGAACGCCTCGCGCGGGGTGCCCGGCCCGTAAGCGCCGCCGCGCGCGTTGACCACCACGAACGCCCGGCCCGCCAGCGACATGCGCGGGAAGGTGACCTGGTCGATCCAGCTCTTGAGCGCCGCCGGCACGGAGAAGTTGTACATCGGCGCGCCGATCAGCACGAGGTCGGCGGCGAGCAGTTCGGTGAGCAGCGGCGAGATGACCGCCCAGGCCGCGCGCTGCCCGTCGGTGCGCACGGCCTCGGCGTACCGCGCCGGGTCGGTGATGCCGTGTGCCAGCAGGTGGTCGCAGATCTCGGTCCACGCCTCGCCGATCACCGGCACCGGATCGGCCGCGAGGTCGCGGTAGGTGTAGCTCGCGCCGGGGTGGGCGGCGCGCCAGGACTCGGCGAAGCGCGCGGTCAGTTGCCGTGAGAAGGAGTCGCGGCGGGCGCTCGAGTCGAGGTGGAGCAAGTGGGCCATGACAAGCCTCCGGGAGAGCGGAAGTGGACACCGTGTCCACTTGACTCGACCGTACGCGCGAAGTGGACACGATGTCCACTACAGTTCGAGGGGTGAGCACACGGGAGCGGGCCGACGCCGCGAGGAACCGCGCCAAGGTGCTGTCGGCGGCCGAGACGTTGTTCGCCGACAAGGGCGCCGAGAACGTCACGATGGACGACATCGCGAAGGCGGCCGGGGTCGGCCGGGGCACGCTCTACCGGCGGTACCCGGACCGCGCGGCCATCGCGGTCGCCCTGCTGGACGAGCACGAGCGGAAACTCCAGGAGCAGCTGATCCGCGGCGATCCACCGCTCGGGCCGGGTGCGCCACCCGCCGAACGCCTGGCCGCCTTCTACGCCGCGATGCTCGACCTGCTCGCCGGCCACGGGCACCTGGTGCTGGGCAGCGAGATCGGCCACCAGCGCTTCGGCACCGGCGCCTACGGGTTCTGGCGTGTCCACGTGCACGCGCTGCTGACCGAGGCCGGGTTGCCCGACCCCGACGGCATGGTGGACGCGGTGCTCGCGCCACTCGCCCCGGAACTGTTCCGCTACCAGCGCGAACGCGGGGTGAGCCTGGACCGGCTCAAGGTGAACCTCGGCGAACTCGCGCTACGACTCTGCGGGCTTCCTGGCGACGCCGCCGATCACGCGTGAAGCCGAGGGCCGCTCGGCGAACAGGGTTTGCTCGTCGGGGTGCCACGCGGGCGCGTACACCAGGCCCGGCGGCTCCAGTTCCCAGTCGCCGAAGAACCGCCGGAACTCTGCGATGGTCCGCAGTTGCCCGGGATTCGTGGTGGTCTCGTAGTACGCGACGATGTCGGCCAGCGCCTGCCGTTCGGCCTCGTTCTGCGGGTTCTCGTTGGTCATCTGCGAGAGCACCAGCAACGAGCCGGGCGCGAGGCGACGACGGTAGGCCCGCAGCACCGATTCCGGCTGCTCCTCGTCCTTGATGAAGTGCAGCACCGCGTTGACCACGAGCGCCACCGGCTGGTCGAGGTCGATCAACCCGGTCCGCCGGACCTGAAGCCACAGGTCCTCGGGGTCCAGCAGGTCGGCGGCGATGGCCTGGTGCCGGTCGGGGTCGGCGGTGTCGGCCAGCAGCAGCGTCGAATGCGCCAGCGCGATCGGCTCGTTGTCGACGTAGACCACGCGCACGTCGCCTTCCGGCCGCACCTCGTCGGCCACGTCGTGCACGTTGCCCGCGGTCGGCAGCCCGGACCCGACGTCGACGAACTGCCGGATGCCGCGCTCCACGCAGTGGCGCACGGCCCGGCCGAGGAACAACCGGCTGGTGCGGCAGTAGTCCCCCATCAGCGGCATCCGCTCGCGGACCTTCTCGGCGAACTCCCGGTCGATCGCGTAGTGGGTGTCGCCGCCGATGAAGTAGTCGTAGATCCGCGCGGCCGATGGCCGGTCCAAGCTGCCTTCCACCGCGCGGAGAGCTTCCTGCCGTGCCCCCGTCATCACCCGAGCGTATTACCCGCGGCAGCCGCAGCCGGACACGGGCGGTTCCGGGAACTGCTGCTCGGCGGCGGCTTTCTCGATCCCGGCCAGCAGGCGCGCGCGTTCGGCCGGTCCGAGGTACCGGCCGCGGTGCACCACGGCGTGGATCCGGCTGGTATTGGTGATGTCGGCGAGCGGGTCCTCGTCGAGCACCACCAGATCGGCCACCTTGCCGGGTTCGACCGTGCCCGCGGTGCGTTCGCGGCCGAGGAAGCGCGCGGCGTCCCTGGTCGCCGACTGCAGCGCGTGCATCGGGGACAGTCCTGCCCGGACCAGCAGCGCCAGCTCGTCGTGCAGGGAGAAACCCGGGAAGCAGAAGGCGTTGTTCGAGTCGGTCCCGGCGAGCACCGGCACGCCCGCGCGGTGCAGGTCGCCGGTCATCCGCAGTTCGGCATCGAAGAACCGCCGGTGCTCCTCGATCTCGGCGGGCGTGGCCGGTCCGGTGTGCTCGACCTGGAGCCACCAGTAGTCGGTGATCGACTTCGGCAGGTACCGCAGCCGCGGGTCGTCCCGGTCGAAGCCGCTCGCGGGCAGGGACAACGCTCGCAGCACGCTCAACGTCGGCGACGCGTACGTGCCGTTGCGCCGCAGCCGGTCGAAGAGGCGACGCGCGCGTCGGGGGTCGTGTGTGGTCGCGGCTTCCCGTTCCAGCGCGCGGGCGACCGTGTACCAGGCCTGCAGGTTCGCCGGGTCGATCGGCGTCGCGGCAAGCCGTTGGCGCAGCTCGGTTTCCCGGGTCGAGGTCGCGGTGAAGAAGCCGAAGAGGTGCTCCATGCTGTGCTGCCCGGCGTCGGCGGCGTCCAGGACCGACATCCGCTCGGGCACGTGGCCGGCGAACCGGAGGCCGACCCGCCGCGACTCCTCGGCCACCGCGGTGAAGGTCTCCCGCGTCAGCATCGAGTAGACCTTGATGAAGTCCGCGCCCTGCTCCTTCATCGTGCGCACGGCCGCGCGCGCCTCCTCGGGCGTGCTGACGGTCACCGCGCCGGTCGGGCCGTGGACCGAATGCGGGCCGTCGATGAGGTTGCTCGCGATCACCATGCGCGGGCCGGTCACCACGCCGGTTTCGACGCGCTCACGCAGTTCGGGCAGCTGCGGGTGGAAGTAGCCGTACATCTCGCGGATGCCGGTCACGCCGTTGACCACGTACAACGGCGGGTAGATCGCGTCCAGCGGCACGGTGTGCACGTGCATGTCCCACAGGCCCGGAATGACGAACTTGCCTCGCAGGTCGATCACCTGCGCCCCGGCGGCGGCGACCGAGCCTGCCGCCACGATCCGGTCACCGGCCAGCACGATCGTGCTGTCGCGCCGCGGCCTGCCGCCGATGCCGTCGATCAGCGTCGCGCCGGTGAGCACGAGCGGCGTGGTCGAAGCCGGGGCGGTCCCGGCGGTGGCGAGCAGGCCGCCTGCCACGGCGGCACCGCCCTTGAGGAAGTCACGTCGAGTGGGCATGGCCGCCACCGTGCACCTTGACGCAGCGTGAGGGTCAAGCTCGGCTAGCGTGGGGCGGGTGTTGGTCCTGCACGGCCTGGGCACCGCGGCCGGAGAAGTCGCGTTGTGGGCCGAGGACTCGACCCTCCCCGCTTCGGTGGGCGGTCCGCTGCCCGGCGCCGCCGTGGCCCACCCGTTCGCCGTCGAGGACCTGTCCGCGCTGGTTCCCGAGGGCCGTCCCGAGGTCGTCGCGCTGCTGCTGCCGTCGACCGGCGACGGTCCGCTCGCCTCACCCGAGCTGGTTCGCGACCCGCTGGCCGAGCCGGAACCCGCCACCGACGTGCACCTGGAACCGTGGCTCGTCCCGGCTGTCGTGCTCTCCCCCGGCGAGGCCGCCGACGTGCTCGGCGGGCTCACCGACGCCCAGGTCCGCCTCGGCACCTCCCCGCACTACCTGCGCCAGGTGACCGCGTTCGCCGCGGACCTGGTCGACCGCGGGCGCGTGCTGCCCGGGCTGAGAACCGGCGTCGGCGGCCTGCGGGCCCGGTGGCGGCCCGCACTGTCCGGAATGGACTCCGCTCGGTTCGCGAAGCTGGCCGCCGCGATGCCACCGGTCTGCCGTGCCCAGCCGGTGCGCCCCGAGGACGTGGACGGCCGTGCCGCCACCGAGGTGCTCCGCTCCCTGCTCGACGCCCTGGTCGACCACGAGGTCCGCGCCCGGCTCGACGGGCTGGAGCTGACCACCGGCTCGGGTGCGGTCGAGTCCTGGCTGAAGGCGCTCACCGGCGACCCCCGGTTCGAAGCCGACCGCCGCGAAGCCCGCGAGCTGCGGGACCGGATCGACGCCTGGCACGCGAGCGCCGCCCACGACGCCGCCGTCCGGCTCGGCTTCCGGCTGCTGTCCCCGGAGCAGAACGAGCGGGAGGACTGGCGGCTTGAGTTCCTGCTCCAGGCGGTCGAGGACCCATCGGTGTTGATCCCGGCGGCCCAGGTCTGGCGGTCCGGGCAGCACGACGTGCTCAGCCGGTGGGTCCACCGCCCGCAGGAGCTGCTGCTGACCGAACTCGGCCGGGCGAGCCGGATCTTCAAGCGCCTGGACGGCGCCCTCGCCGAGGCGCACCCGGCCGGGCTCGACCTCGACGCCGAAGGTGCCTACGACTTCCTCACCCAGGCTCCGGCACTCGACGAAGCGGGCTACGGCGTGCTGCTGCCCAAGGCCTGGCGTCGTCCCGGTGACGTGACCCTCCGGCTCGACACGCACAGCAGGTCGGCCACCGGCGTGGTCACGAAGGACCGGCCGCTCGACCTCAAGCAGCTCGTCGACTACCGCTGGGAACTGTCGGTCGGCGGGCAGCGGCTGTCCGAGGCCGAGCTCGCCTCGCTGGCCGCCGCGAAGGTGCCGCTGATCCGGTTGCGCGGCCAGTGGACCCGCATCGACCAGCGCGGACTCGCCGCCGGGCTGGCCTTCCTCGACGCGGACCGCCGGGGCGAGATGACCGTGAGCCAGGCGATCCGGCACCTGGGCTCGAGCAAGGCCCCGCTGCCGGTGTCCGAGGTGACCGGCGACGGGCGGTTCGGCGACCTGCTGGCGGGCAAGGCCGATCGCCACGTCGAGCGGATCGACACCCCGCCCGGCTTCCACGGCACGCTCCGGCCGTACCAGCGTCGCGGCCTGGCGTGGCTGGCGTTCCTGGACGAACTGGGGCTGGGTGCCTGCCTCGCCGACGACATGGGCCTCGGCAAGACCGTGCAGTTGCTGGCGCTGGAAGCGTTCTGCCGCAAGGATTTTCCCCGGCCGCCGACGCTGCTGGTCTGCCCGATGACGGTGGTCGGCAACTGGCAGCGGGAGGCCGCGCGGTTCACCCCGGACCTGCGCGTGCACCTGCACCACGGCGCCGACCGGCGGTCGGTGACCACCACCGCCGCCGAGCACGACCTGGTGATCACCACGTACGCGCTCGCCGCCAGGGACGCCGAATCGCTGGGCGAGGTCGAGTGGGACCGCGTGGTGCTCGACGAGGCGCAGAACGTCAAGAACAGCGCGTCCCAGCAAGCGAAAGCCGTGCGCGGCTTCAAGGCGCGTCACCGGGTGGCGCTGACCGGCACCCCGGTGGAGAACCGGCTCGCCGAACTCTGGTCCATCATGGACTTCCTCAACCCCGGGTTCCTGGACACGGCCAACACCTTCCGCGCCCGCTTCTCGGTGCCCATCGAACGCCACGGCGACCACGAAGCCGCCGCCCGGCTCCGCCGCGCCACCGGCCCGTTCGTGTTGCGGCGCCTGAAAACCGATCCCGCGGTGATCGACGACCTGCCGGAACGCCTGGAGTTCAAGCAGCTCTGCACGCTGACCGCCGAGCAGGTGACGCTCTACCGCGCGGTGGTCGACGACATGCTCGACCAGATCGACCAGGCACGCGACATCAAGCGCAAGGGACTCGTGCTCGCGACGATGTCCAAGCTGAAGCAGGTGTGCAACCACCCGGCGCAGTTCTTCGGCGACGGCTCGCCACTCGCCGGGCGCTCCGGCAAGCTGGACCGGCTGGAGGAGATCCTCGAAGAGGTGCTGGCCGAAGGCGACAAGGCGCTCTGCTTCACCCAGTTCGCCCAGTTCGGCGCGATGCTGGTGCCGTACCTGTCCGAGCGGTTCGACACCGAGGTGCTGTTCCTGCACGGCGGCACCACCCAGCCCGAACGCGACCGGCTGGTCGAACGCTTCCAGTCACCCGGCGGTCCGTCGCTGTTCCTGCTCTCGCTCAAGGCGGGCGGCACCGGGCTGAACCTGACCGCGGCCAACCACGTGGTGCACATCGACCGCTGGTGGAACCCGGCCGTCGAGGACCAGGCCACCGACCGCGCCTTCCGCATCGGGCAGCGGCGCGACGTGCAGGTCCGCAAGTTCGCCTGCGCCGGCACGCTGGAGGAGAAGGTCGACCGGATACTGGCGGAGAAGGCGTCGCTGGCGAAGCTGGTGGTCGGTGCCGGGGAGCACTGGCTCACCGAGCTGTCCACCGAGCGCCTGCGTGACCTGCTCACCCTGGAGGCGTCGTGACCTGGTGGTCCCGGCGCTTCCTCGAGGCGCTCGACGGGCTCGGCCTCGGCGGCTACCGCGGCAGCGGGCAGCGCTCCGCCCGCGCCGGGCACGTGCTGAGCCTGTCGGTGTCGACCAGCCTGGTGACCGCGCTGGTCCGCGACTCCGGGCCCGATCCGCACCGCACGCGGATCGCGGTCAAGGCCTTCGAATCGGCGGACTGGGCCCGGATCGAGCAGGAACTCGCGAGTCAGGCGGTCTTCGCGGCGAAGCTGCTCGCCGGTGAGCTGCCCGCCGACCTCGAAGGCGTGTTCACGAAGCTGGGGCTGAGCCTGTTCCCGCGGACCCTGCGCGAGATCACCATGGACTGCTCCTGCCCCGGCTGGGAGGTGCCGTGCCGGCACCTGGCCGCCGCCTGCCAGGTGCTCGCCGACTCCTTCGACGCCGATCCGTTCACCTACCTCGCCTGGCGCGGGCGCACGCGCGAGGACCTGCTGGACCGCCTGCGTGCGCTGCGGATCCACGCGGCGGACCGGGAAACCGGCCCGCCCACGCTCGCCGACCAGCTGGATTCCTTCTGGGGCGAGCGAACCGAGGTCGCGGTCACCGGCGGGGCGACGGCTCCGGTGCTGGACCAACTGGACCCGATGGGGTCCGTCACCGACCTGCTGCGACCGGCGTACCGCGCGATGACCTCACGGCCACGGGCCGAGGGCGGGCAGTGACCCGTCCTCGCGGCGGCCCGCCATCCACGCGGTCAGCTCGGTGAGCCTGCCGCGTGCCTCGGCCTCCGGCCCGCTCCCCCACGCCCATTCCCGCGGATCGTCCACCGGCCGGAGCACGAGGCGGACGCCCTCGGGGGCCCGCGGCGCGAGGAACTCGAGCACGTGCGCGCAGAACTCCGGGCTCCAGTCGTCCGTCCGGTAGCCGAGGTCCGCATCGGCGAAGTGGATCTCCACCTCGCGCCACCAGCAGAAGACCGTGCCCAGCAACGGACCTTCGCGATACCGGACCGGACGCTGCCAGCCGTCTTCGGGCACCTGCGCCCAGCTTTCTTCGAGCCCGTGGATCGAGTCGAGCACGCCTTCGCGCAACTCGGCGGCCGAGCGTCCCGCGCCTGCTTCGATCCCGGCGTCACGACCGGGCCTGCCACCGTCGTAGACCTCGATCGTCTTGCCCGCCAAGGCGTACTCGGCCTGTCTGCGGAACGCGCGCCCGAGGTTCTCCAGGTGGGTGAGCACATGGCCGCGCGACCACCCGGGCAACGCCGACGGTCCGCGTGCCTCGTCGTCGGTCAGCTCGACGAGCCGTTTCGCCAGCCGTTCATGCCCGGCCGCGATGTTCGCCCGCAGTTCTTCCGAGGTCAGGGCCACAGTTGCTCCTTCGTCCACGCGCCGGCCACCCGACGGTACTGCACCCGGATGTGCCGTCGCTCGTCGTTTCCTTGCCAGAACTCGATTTCCTCGCCGACCACCGTGCCGATCACCCAGTCCGGCGCGACCACGTCCGGTTCCCGGCGGACGCGTTCACGGGCGCTTTCGACAGCCGCGGCCAACTCGGCGCGGTCCGCCAGCGGTGTGCTCTGCTTGCCGGCCAACGCGACCGCGCGAGCGGATTCACTGCGGGCGAGGAAATCGCGGCTGCCGTCGGCGAGTTCCACCCGGCCGCGCACCCGGACCTGCCTGCCCAGCGGTGACCAGTAGAAGGTCAGCGCCGCCCACGGGGTGTGCGCCAGTTCCTTCCCCTTGCGCCCAGCCGAACCGAACGCGAACTGGAAGCCCTCTTCCGTGAGGTCCTTGAGGATGAGCACCCGCGCCGACGGCCGCCCGGATTCGTCCACAGTGGACAGAGTCATCGCGTGCGGCTCGCGCACGCCCGCCTCGATCGCCGCTTCGAACCAGTCCGCGAACAACGCGAGCGGGTCCTCCGGAGCCGTGGCCGGGTCGAACGCGGGCAACGGCCCGGCCAGCGACGGCAGGGCGCGCAGGAGCTCACGCATCCGCTCTCCTAATGGCTTGATCCAGTCGATCCATTAGGGAAGCTAGCCGACCAACCTAATGAGAGCAAGCGTCTGATGCATTAGGCTGGCCTGGTGCTCGCCCTCGAACTCGCCACCACCGTGCGCTACGGGCCGAACGGCGTGCTCGACGTGCTGGAGACCGTCGACGGACTGGCGGACTGGCTTCGCGAGCAGGACCTGCCCGAGGTGCCCGTGGACGAACGGGTGCGCGAGTCGGTGGTCGCCGTGCGCAAGGCGCTCCGGTCGCTGTTCGCCGACGCCGTGCGCCCCGGTCCGCCGAGCAAGGCCGACGCGAACCGGCTACTGGACCCGGACACCGCCGCGCGGCAGCTCAACGAGGCGGCCGCCGCGGTCCCCCGCGTCCCGGTGCTGGACTGGCCCGACGGCCGGATGCGCTACCGGCCCACCGAAGCCGCCCCGGCGGCCCTGCTCACCGCGGAACTGGCGAAGGCGGGCATCGAGTTCCTGAGCGGACCCGACCGCGAGCGCCTGCGGGCCTGCCCGGCACCGCGCTGCGTGCGGTACTTCGTGCAGGACCACCCGCGGCAGGCGTGGTGCAAGCCGTCCTGCGGGAACCGCGCCCGGGTCAGCCGCCACTACCACCGGCATCAGTGAACCGGCTCGGCCGCCGGGTGGCGTGCTCGGCGAGGAACTGCTCGAAGGTCCACTCGCCGTCGAACCGGTCGCCGACCAGGTTCTCCCCGCGCCGGAACCCGGCCATGATGCGGCCGGGCACCCGCACCGGCACGAGCAGCCGCCGCCGACCGGTGGCGGTGAGGTAGGCCCTCGCGAGGCTCTTGGCGTCCCGGACCTCGGGGCCGCCGAAGTCCGGCACGCGCCCGGCGGGCTCGCCGAGCGCGAGTTCGGCGAGCCTGCCTGCCACGTCCCGCGTGTCGACCGGCTGGAACCGCATCGTCGGCACGGGCACGATCGGCGAGCGCCCGAGGAGCGAGAAGATGTGCTGGACCAGCTCGTGGAACTGGGTCGCCCGCAGGATGGTGTACCCGAGCCCGGACGCCTCCAACTGCCGCTCGACGGCCAGTTTCGTCCGGTAATACGGCAACGGGATTCGGTCGATACCGACGATCGAGATGTAGACCAGGTGCGTCACGCCCGCGCGCTTCGCCGCGTCGATCAACGTGCGCGCGGCCTGCTCGTCCCCGCCGGTCAGCGTGGACGCGCAGTGCACCACGGTGTCCACCCCGGTCAGCGCCTGGTCGAGCCCGTCGCCGGTGCGCAGGTCCACCGAGACGAACCGGCTGCCGTCAGCCACCGGCCGCGCCCGCCTGCTCAGCACCACCACCTCGCGCCCGGCGTCGAGCAGCTCCCGCACCACGCGCCTGCCCAGCGAACCGGTTCCCCCGGTCACCACGATCGGCTTCATCGCCATCCCTCCTCGTCGGCGTTCACCCGCTGGACTACGCAGGGGGCCCGGATGTGACAGGCACCGGGTCGGGGAGCTCCGACGTGCTCATCCAGGTCCTGAGCACGTCGAAGATGAACCGGCGCCGCGTCAGGCCGAGCTCACGCAGCGCGGGCCCGTGGTCGTGGGCGACGACCACCACCGCGCCGAGCAGCAGCACCCACCACACCGCGTGCACCGCCCGCCGCGCCACCGGCGACAGCGGGGCGAACGCGGCACCGAGGCGGCGCAGGTGGAACGGCACGTGGCGCTCCTCGTCGGCGAGGATGCGCCCGGCGACCTCGGTGGTCAGCGGGTCCGAGGTGCCGTCGCGCAGGGCGCGGTAGTACCGCAACGCGATGACCTCGGCGATCATCAGCACCATCAGTTCCAGGCGCAGCCCGAGTGCCCGCCGGAGCCGGACGAACACCGCGTCGGTCCAGTGGCCGCCGATGGTCCGCGCGTTCGCCGCGGTGAGCAGGTGCTCCAGGAGGCGGGCGTGGTTGCGCTCCTCGTCGACGAACAACCGCACCGCCGCCGTGTACGCCTCGTCCCCGGCGGCCCCGGCCTTCGAGATCAAGTTCGCCCCGTCCCCCGCCTCGCCCACCTGGAACCGCTGCACGCTCTTCACCACCGCGGCGGGCAGCGCGGCGCCCCGGGTCCACTGTGGATCACCGCGCTCCGCGCGCCGCCCGGCTTCCGCCTCGAAGTGCTCGACCCATCCGGTGAATACGCTCAACTCACCACTCCTTTCCTTCCGTCCTGGAAGACGGGCGGTGCGCGGAGTGCGTTGGCCGGTGGCGGCGGGAGGTCCGGTGGACCTTGTGTGGAGATCCTGTGTGCCTCAGCTGCACCCCGAGGTCGAACCGCAGCCTTCGCAGGCGTAGCAGGAGCCCGCCGGGCGCATCTTCGTGCCGCAGGTCATGCACAGGGGCGCGTCGGCCACCTTGCCGAGGTGCAGTTCCATCAGCTCGGTGGAGGAGTGCGGGCGGTCGTCGGGTTCTTCGGCGTAGACGCTGCTGCGCAACTCATCGAGGTCGACGCGGGGTGGTTCGGCGGTGGTGGTGCCGTAGTCCGCGTCGGTCTGCGCCGCGCGTTCCTCGGCGGTGAAGATGCCGAGCTGCGAGCGCTTCTCGTACGGCAAATAGTCGAGTGCGAGCCGCCGGAACAGGTAGTCGAGCACGCTGGTGGCGATCCGGACGTCCGGGTCGTCGGTCATGCCCGCCGGTTCGAAGCGCAGGTTGGAGAACTTCGAGATGTAGAACTCCAGCGGGATCCCGTACTGCAGGCCGACCGAAATGGACATGGAGAACGCGTCCATCACCCCGGCCAGCGTGGAGCCCTGCTTGCCGAGCTTGATGAAGATCTCGCCGAGGCCGTCGTCCGGATAGGAACCGGCGTGCAGGTAGCCCTCCGCGCCGCCGACCGTGAACGAAACGGTCTGGCTGGGGCGTTTCTTCGGCAACCGCTTGCGCACCGGCCGGTATTCGACCTGGGCGGGCTGCTCCGACTTGCCGGTGGACAGCGGCTGGCCGACCTTGCAGTTGTCGCGGTAGATCGCCAGTGCCTTGAGGCCGAGTTTCCAGCCCTGGAAGTAGATCTCCTCCACGTCGGCGACGGTCGCCGACTCCGGCATGTTCACCGTCTTCGAGATGGCGCCGGAGAGGAACGGCTGCACCGCGGCCATCATCCGCACGTGGCCCATCGCCGCGATGGACCGCTCGCCGACCGCGCAGTCGAACACCTCGTAGTGCTCGGCCCGCAGGCCCGGCGCGTCCACCACGTGCCCGTGCTGCGCGATGTACTCGACGATCGCCTCGGCCTGCTCACCCTGGTACCCGAGCACCGAAAGCGCCCGCGGCACGGTCTGGTTCACGATCTGCATCGACCCGCCGCCGACCAGCTTCTTGAACTTCACCAGCGAGAAGTCCGGCTCGATACCGGTGGTGTCGCAGTCCATCATGAAGCCGATGGTCCCGGTCGGGGCGAGCACACTCGCCTGCGCGTTGCGCCAGCCCTGCCGCGTGCCGAGTTCGATGCCGCGGTGCCATTCGCCGGAGGCGAGTTTCCGCACGGCGGCGTCGGTGGTGTGATGGGTCCGGATCAGTTCGTTCGCGGCGGCGTGCTTGCGCATGACCCGCTGGTGCGCCTCGGCGTTGCGCGCGTACCCCTCGTACGGGCCGACCACGCCGGCGAGTTCGGCGGAACGGCGGTATGAGACGCCGGTCATCAGCGAGGTGATCGACGCCGCGAGTGCGCGGCCGCCATCGGAGTCGTAGGCGTGGCCCATCGCCATCAGCAGCGCGCCGAGGTTCGCGTACCCGATGCCGAGCTGGCGGAACTTCCGCGTGGTGTCGCCGATCGGCTCGGTCGGGAAGTCGGCGAAGCAGATGGAGATGTCCATCGCGGTGATCACGAATTCGACCGCGCGGGCGAACAGGTTCGCGTCGAACACGCCGTCCTCGGTGAGGAACTTCAGCAGGTTCAGCGAAGCCAGGTTGCAGCTGGAATTGTCCAGGTGCATGTATTCCGAGCACGGGTTGGATGCGGTGATCCGGCCGGATTCGGGGCAGGTGTGCCAGTCGTTGATCGTGTCGTCGTACTGGATGCCGGGGTCGGCGCACTCCCACGCCGCCTGCGCCATCGAGCGGAACAGCTTCTTGGCCTCGACCTCGGTGACCACTTCGCCGGTCTGCCTGGCCCGCAGCCCGAAGGCGTTGTCGGCCTCGACGGCCCGCATGAACTCGTCGGAGACGCGCACCGAGTTGTTCGCGTTCTGGTACTGCACCGAGGAGATGTCCGCGCCGGAGAGGTCCATGTCGAACCCGGCGTCACGCAGCACGCGGATCTTCTTTTCCTCGCGTGCCTTGGTTTCGATGAATTCTTCGACGTCGGGGTGGTCGACGTCGAGCACCACCATCTTGGCCGCCCGGCGCGTGGCACCACCGGACTTGATGGTGCCCGCGGACGCGTCCGCGCCACGCATGAACGAAACGGGCCCGGAGGCCGTGCCGCCGGAGGACAGCAGTTCCTTCGACGAGCGGATGCGCGAGAGGTTCAGCCCGGCGCCGGAGCCGCCCTTGAAGATCAGCCCTTCCTCGCGGTACCAGTTCAGGATCGACTCCATCGAGTCGTCGACGGCGAGGATGAAGCAGTTGTGCACGCGCAGGTTCCCGGCGAGGAACTCCCCGCTCTCGGTCTGGATGTCGTAGACCTCCATCGGGCCGAGGTCCTCGATGCGCTCGATCTCCAGCCACCGGGCCGAGTCCAGGCCCGCCGACTCGTACTCGTCGAGGGCACCGAGCTCGGCGGCGAGGGCCTCCTGATTACCGCGAGCCGGGATCCGCAGGGACCAGCCGCCGTGCTCGGCGTCGGGCGAGATCCGGGAGAAGATGCCGAACCGCAGCAGGAGGTTCTGCACCTCGCGGATCAGTCGCTCGCAGCCCGTCCCGAGCCGCTCCCCTTCTGACGCCGGGAACAGGCTCCGCAGGTACGCGGCCACCACCGGCAGCGGCGCGGTGAGCAGGTGCGCCGGAACCCCGGTCGCGCCGGAGCGCAGTTGCCCCGCGAGGGCCGCCTCGGCGATCTCGCGCTGGTCGATCTCCCGCTCACCGAACGAGCGGACCCGGTGCCATTCAAGCTGGTCACCCGGGCGCAGCGTACCTGCCTCGACGAAGCGGCCGCCGTCGCTCGTCCGCTTCCACACCAGGTGGTCGGCGGTGACGTCCAAGGTGTACCCGGCTCCGGTGTGCACGCGGTGCACGTTCTTGCGGCCGTTGGCCTTGGTGGCGACCACCCCGGTCACGCCGTGGGCGTCGTAGACCTTCGCGCCCACCGCGTCGTTCTCGACGAGTTCCCCGATCGGCACCAGCCCGGCCGGGGTGCTGACCAGGGCGTGGTAGGGCAGGCAGGCGCTGACCTGCTGCTTCGACGCGGTGCCGACGTTGAACCAGACCGGGGAGTTGAAGCTGAACACCTGGTGCAGCAGCATCCAGGTGAGCTCGTGCTCGAAGACCTCCGCGTCGGCGGGGGTGGCGAAGTAGCCGTGCTCGGTGCCCGCGCGCACGTAGGTGCCCACGACCCGGTCGATCAGCTGCTTGAGGCTGCGTTCGCGCTGGGGCGTGCCGACCGCGCCGCGGAAGTACTTGCTGGTGACGATGTTGGTGGCGTTCACCGACCAGGACGCGGGGAACTCCACGCCGCGCTGCTCGAAGTTCACCGTGCCGTCGCGCCAGTTGGTCATCACGACGTCGCGTTGTTCCCACTCGACCTCGGCGTACGGGTGCACGCCCTCGGTGGTGAACACGCGGCGGATGCCCAGCCGGTCAGGTCGCCGTTCCTCCACGGCGTCCGCGCCGGTTCCCACGGTCTCGGTCATGGGTACTCCCTCGTTCCGGCACGGAACGGCGAGCCTTACTCGTCGTTCGCGCTCTCTTCGCTACCGGCCATGGCCTGGCGAAGGTCCGCGATCTCCTTCTCGAAGTCCTCGACCGAGGAGAACGAGCGGTAGACGCTGGCGAAGCGCAGATAGGCGACCTCGTCGAGTTCACGGAGCGGGCCCAGGATGGCCAGGCCGACCTCGTGGCTCGGGATCTCGGCGAGCCCGGCGGACCGGATCGACTCCTCGACCCGCTGCGCCAGCTGCTGGAGGTCGTCGTCGTCGACGGGCCGGCCCTGACAGGCGCGGCGAACCCCGCGCACCACCTTGTCCCGGCTGAACTGCTCGGTGACCCCGGACCGCTTCACCACGGCGAGCACCATCGTCTCCGAGGTGGTGAACCGGCGGCCGCACTCCGAACACGAGCGGCGACGGCGGATCGCCTGCCCCTCGTCCACTTCGCGCGAGTCGACCACGCGCGAGTCCGCGTGACGGCAGAACGGGCACCGCATGAGCAGACCACCCTTCCTTCCGCGGCAGGTGTGCACACCAGGGACAACCGGCTCCGATTCTACCCCAAGCTGTGGACCAACTACAGGCGTGTTACCACTAGATGTGGGGGTGGACTCTAGGAGCGCGCCGGACGGTCCGCAACCGCGCAACGCCGCCGGACCGGGTGAATGCCGCGCGGAGCTTCCCCGCCCCGCGTCCCGGCGCCGAGCACCGCCGTCGTCCAGCTGTACGTCCACTTCGGACTCACCTCGGAATTCCCGGACGCACCCGCCTCACCAGGGGTGATCCACTACGAACGGCGGCTCAGCGGGAGGGCGCGCTCTCGGCGGGTACTTCGATCGGCAGGCCCGGCACCAGCCCGGCGCCGTCGAGCCGGTTCAGTTCGTGGATGCGGTCGACGACGGCGGCGGGATCACTGCTCGGCGCCAGGCGTTCGGCCACTTCCCACAACGACTCCCCCGGCGCGACCGAGACCACGGCCGTCCGCGCGGGCACCGGCGCGGCCATCGCGTCGGCGAGGAAACCGAAACCGGCCACCACCAGTCCCGCGGTCACCGCCATCGCGGCCAGCCACGGCCAGCGCGCCCCACCACGGGCCGGTGCGCAGCGCACCTCGGGCACCGCGCGCAGCCCGGCCACCACCCGCGGCCGGTTCGGCGGGCGCCGCACCTCGCCCTTGACCCGTTTGCGCGTTCCCGGCCGGACGGGAGCCGCCGCCGGAGGCGCCTCGTCGACCGTCACGTTCTCGTCGATCAGGACCCCGCGCCTGACCACCACTCCCCGCAACTCGCTCACGTCGACCAGCACCGACATCACGGAACCTCCTCGCGGCCGTCCTCCGGGGCGCGGTACGCTGGCACCGAACCCTCGAACAGGCGTTCTATCGAACTCCCGTGCGAATGTGTACCACCCAGGACCGACAAAATCGAGCGGCGCCCGGCGTGTCGGTCGAACAAATGTTTGATCTCCACCCCGTGGCGGGCTAGCGTCGCATGCAGGGCCCATGGTGTCCGCGCCCGTGCGCGGCGACCAGGGCCCCGGCAACCGAACCGGGCCGGTGGCAGACCCCGTCCACCGGCCTCCAGCACCTGGGAGGCGAACCACAGTGAGTGTCAGGAAGGCCGTGCCGGGCAAGATACCCGCCCTGCGCGAACCGGAAGACCAGGACGAGAGCTTGACCGTCCGCCAGTCGCAGGTCCTGGAGGTGATCCGGGCCTGGGTCGACCGCTTCGGCTACCCGCCGAGCGTGCGCGAGATCGGTGAAGCGGTCGGCCTGAACTCGACGTCCTCGGTCTCCCACCAGCTGCGCGCACTGCAGCGCAAGGGTTACCTGCGCCGTGACGCGAACCGCCCGCGCGCGGTGGGCGTGCTGGCCGCGGACGCCGAGCCGGGCTCGCCGATCGAGCAGATGCCCAAGCCGGCCTACGTGCCGCTGGTCGGCCGGATCGCCGCCGGTGGCCCGGTGCTGGCCGAGCAGTCGGTGGAGGACGTCTACCCGCTGCCGAAGGACATCGTCGGCGAGGGCGACGTCTTCCTGCTCAGCGTCACCGGTGACTCGATGATCGACGCGGCGATCACCGACGGCGACTGGGTCGTGGTGCGCCAGCAGCCCACCGCGAACAACGGCGAGATCGTCGCCGCGATGATCGACGGCGAAGCCACCGTGAAGACGTTCAAGCACAAGGACGGGCACGTCTGGCTGATGCCGCACAACGAGGCGTACGACCCGATCCCCGGGGACGACGCGACCATCCTGGGCAAGGTGGTGGCGGTACTGCGCCGCCTCTAGACCGCGCCGCTTCTGACCCGTTCGATCGGGCTGGTTCTCACCCGCGCCGCGCCCGCCACACGCGGCTCACCACGAAGACCAGCCCGAGCGCGGCCAGCACGGCGATGGCGGCCGCGGGCAGCAAGGGCACAGGGGACTCGGATCCGCCGGTTGCGGGGTCACCGGTGGGTCCGGGCGAGCCCTCCTGCTCGTCCGCCGCCGGGGTCGCGCCCACGGCCAGCGCGGCCGCACCGCGGACGGCGCGCACGGGCTGGCCGGTGCCTTCACTGGCCGAGAGCAACGTGCCGTCCGGCTCGAAGGCGATCGCCTCGCCCTGCGGTTCGTTCGGCAGCGGCACCCGGACGGGGTTCCGCTTGAGCGCGGCCGCCACGTCACCGTCGGGTGCCGGGTAGAGGTAGGCGTCGGTGTAGGTGCGCAACGCGACGGTCTTGCCGTCCGGGCTCACCGCACCGCCGGTGACCAGCATGGAGCCGACCCCGCCGACCGGGCCTCCCGGCGTGTCGGTGGTGGAGATGTCCAGTGAGCCCACTTTTTCCAGCGCGTTCGGGCCCGGGCTCTTCAGCTCGGCGGCGGGTTTGTACACCTCGGCCTTCCCGAGCACGTTCTTGGTGACCACGAACGGCGTGCCCGACCCGTCGAGCAGCAGCGCTTCGGCGTCGTGCTGGCCGTCCGGGTAGGTGAGCCGGTAGAGCGTGGCCTTGCCCGCCGGGGTGAGCGCGTGCAGCGCCACGGTTTCCCGCTGCTTGCGGTTGTCGCCGGTGTCGGCGAGCCAGAGCGTGCCGTCCTTCGCTCGGGCCAGGTCTTCGACGTCGTACGGATCGACCGACGCGGAAATCACCTTCTGGGTGCCGCAGTCCCGGCCGAGCACCACGACCTGCAGCTTGGTGCCGCCGTCGCCCATGGCGTACCAGCGGTCCCCGTCGGCCGCGAGGCCGGACAGCTCGGCCAGCTTCGCGTCACGCACCGTGCACAGCGTTTCCGGCGCGGGCACCTCCTGCGCGACGGCGGCCGGTGCCGTCACCAGCACCGGCGCCACCGCCAGCATTCCCGCGAGCACCACCGCGCACGCACGACCGCGCACCCGCACACCTCCGTCAGCGAAAGAAAGATCCCCTCGCCGTCGAAGGTACTGGGTTACGCGGGCGAGCCGTCGACCGCGAAGGTGTGCAACGCCGCGGCCAGGTCCGGGTGGACCCGGGCGCGCAGGTGCGTGCCCTCTTCGATGTGTTCCTCGGTGAGCACCTCGCCATCGGCGTGCACCCTGGCCACGAGCTCGCCGCGGGTGTACGGCACGACCGCGTCGACCTCCACGTCCGGACGCGGCACGCGCTGCGCGATCTCCTCGATCAGCGCTTCGATGCCTTCACCCGTCTGGGCGGAGACCACCAGCGCGCCGGGCAGCAGGTGCCGCAGGCGGGCGAGGGTGACCTCGTCGGCGGCATCGGCCTTGTTGATCACCAGCAGTTCCGGCGGCAGCGGTTCGCTGCGCTTGCGGGTGATCTCGCCGAGCACGTCGCGCACCGCGTTGACCTGCTCCTCCGGCGCCGGGTCGGAGCCGTCCACCACGTGCAGCAGCAGGTCGGCGTCCGCCGCCTCCTCCAGCGTGGAGCGGAAGGCGTCGACCAGCTGGTGCGGCAGGTGCCGCACGAAGCCGACGGTGTCGGTCAGCGTGTAGGTGCGCCCGTCGGGCGTGTCCGCGCGCCGGGTGGTCGGGTCGAGGGTGGCGAACAACGCGTCCTCCACCAGCACCCCGGCCCCGGTCAGCGCGTTGAGCAGGCTCGACTTGCCGGCGTTGGTGTAGCCGACGATGGCCACGCTGGGCACCTCGTTGGCCACGCGGCGGCCGCGCTTGGTCTCGCGGATGGTGTCCATCGAGGCGATCTCGCGGCGCAGCTTGGCCACGCGCTTGTTGATCCGCCGTCGATCGGTCTCCAGCTTGGTCTCACCGGGACCACGCAGGCCCACGCCGCCGTTGGCGCCACCGGCACGGCCACCGGCCTGCCGGGACAGCGACTCACCCCAGCCCCGCAGCCGCGGGATCAGGTACTGCAGCTGGGCCAGCTCGACCTGGGCCTTGCCCTCCTTGGAGCTGGCGTGCTGGGCGAAGATGTCCAGGATCAACGCGGTCCGGTCGACCACCTTGACCTTGAGCTTCGCCTCCAGCTGCCGCAGCTGGCCGGGGGAGAGCTCGCCGTCGCAGATCACCGTGTCGGCGCCGGTGGCGCGCACGATGTCGAACAGCTCGCGCACCTTGCCCGAACCGATGTAGGTCGCCGGGTCCGGCCGGGTGCGGCGCTGGACGATGCCTTCGAGCACCTCCGAGCCCGCCGTCTCGGCGAGCCGGGCCAGTTCGGCCAGCGAAGCCTCCGACTGGGCGGCGGTGCCTTCGGTCCAGACGCCGACCAGCACGACCCGCTCGAGGCGGAGTTGCCGGTATTCGACTTCGGTGACGTCCTCGAGCTCGGTGGAGAGCCCGGCGACGCGGCGCAGCGAGGCGCGGTCTTCCAGTTCCAGCTCGCCGATCGACAGCTCCTCGCCGTCGAGTTCGGCTGCCATATCAGTGTGTGTCAGTTCCGTCATCGTCCTTCCATGGTCCCACGATCCGCGGGATGTGCCGAATGGATTACGCACTCGGATACAGCGCCAGGTAGATCGCGGTCCGTTCGGCACCGGGGTCGATCGGCCGGTCCGCGTACTCCTCGATCAGCTCGTACAGGCGGCGCTTGAACTCACTCTGCTCGGCTTCGGGCAGCTGCACCACCAGGCGGGTCTGCTCGACCTTCGCCGTCCCGACTTCACCGACTTCGGCGAGGTAAGCCTCCAGCGAAGCCCGCCCCAGTTCCTCGCTCTCGTCCAGCTGCAGGTTCCAGGACAGCCGGGTCGACAGGTACGGGATCTCCTTCGCGCCGCGGTTGCCGCGGCGGGCGGGCTGCGGTGCCAGGAAACCGGTGTCGACGAGCTTGCGGACGTGGTGGAGCACGGTGGCCGGGTCCTTGCCGAGCCGGCCGGCCAGTTCCTTGTTCGTCAGCGCTTCCTTGAAGGTCAACCGGATGATGCGCAGGCGTATTCCCGAGGCCAGCGCGTTCGCCTCGGCCTCGGTCGCGTTCCGTCGTTCCGCACCCACGGCGATCAGCGTACGTCGGTGAAGTGATTGACACTTTCCAATCACTTACGATTGACTGCCGCCGTGCGTGAGAACTCCCTGTGGCGGCATGCCGACTTCCGCCGGTTGTGGGCCGGTGACACGGCCAGCCAGCTCGGCACCTTTGTCGGGCACACCGTGCTCCCCCTGCTCGCGGCCACCGTGCTGGCCGCGAGCCCGTTCGAGATGGGCGTGCTGACCGCCGCGGAGACGCTGGCGTTCCTGCTGCTCGGCCTGCCCGCCGGCGCCTGGGTGGACCGCTTCCGGCGGCGGCCGCTGATGCTGCGGGCCGACTTCGCCCGCGCGGTGCTGCTGCTGTCGGTGCCACTGGCCTGGTGGGCGAACGTGCTCACGCTGACGCAACTCGTGGTGGTCGCCCTGCTGACCGGGGTGTGCACGGTGTTCTTCGACGTGGCCTACCAGTCGTACCTGCCCTCGCTCGTCGGCCGTGACCAGCTGCTGGAGGGCAACGCGAAACTGCAGTCCAGCCAGTCGGTGTCGCAGGTGGCCGGGCCGGGGATCGGCGGCGTGCTCGCGCAACTGTTCGGCCCGGCGTACGCGGTGCTCGTGACCGGCCTCGGCTTCCTCACCTCCGCGCTGTGCCTGCTGCGCATCCGGCGCGTCGAACCCGAACCGGTGCCGCACGAGAACCCGAAGCTGTCCGCCCAGATCGCCGAAGGCCTGCGGTTCGTCTTCGGCAACCCGACCCTGCGCGCGATCACCTCGGCCACCGCGACGGCCAACCTGGCGAACGGCATCTTCCTCGCCGTGGAGATGCTGTTCCTGACCCGCACGCTGGGCCTGTCGGCGGCCGCGGTCGGCGCGCTGCTGGCGGTCGGCGGCGCGGGCAGCGTGCTCGGCGCGCTCACCTCCGGCCTGGTCAACCGGCGGATCGGGCAGGCGCGGGCGATCTGGCTGGTCCCGCTGCTGACCTGGCCCGCGCACCTGCTGGTGCCGCTCGCCGCCCCCGGCTGGCGGGTCGCCTTCGTGGTGGTCGGGCTGGTCCTGTTCGGCTACGGCGTCATCGTCTACAACGTTGCGCAAGTCAGTTACCGGCAGGCGATCTGCCCGGACCGGCTGCTCGGGCGGATGAACGCGAGCGTGCGGTTCGTGGTCTGGGGCGTGCTCCCGCTGGGTTCGATGCTCGGCGGGGTGCTCGGCGAAGTCATAGGAATCCGGAACACGCTGTGGGTCGCCGGTGCGCTGGAAGCACTGGCCGTGCTCTGGGTCGTCACCTCACCACTGCGCCGCCTGCGTGACATTCCCCAGACCGCGGCTGTTCAGGCGGTTCAGTAGGCGCTCAGGCGTTGGCCGCCCACCAGGCCTCGTCCAGCTCTCCCCTGGCGACGATCTCCGCCGGTCCGGTGAGCGTGGATTCGCCCGGCGCCACCGTGACCACCACTCGGCCGCCCGGGATGTCCACTACGGACTCACCCGAGTCGAGACCCGTCAGGTGCTGCGCGGCGGCCACCACGGCCACCGTGCCGGTGCCGCACGCCCGGGTCTCCCCCACGCCGCGCTCGTGCACCCGCATGCGCAGATGCCCTTCGCCGAGCGTGTTGACGAACTCGAGGTTCACCCCGTCGGGGAAGAAGTCGCGGTCGTAGGCGGGCTGGTCACGCAGGTCGAGCCCGGCCACGTCGTCGTCGGTGAACGACACCAGGTGCGGGTTGCCGACGTTGACCGCCACCCCGGAGAAGGACCGCTGGCCGACCATGGTCACCGAGGCACCGGTGATGGTGGCGGGTCCCATTCGGACGGTCACGGACCCGTCGGGGTGCGAAACCACCGGCCGGTCGCCCGCCCGGGTGCCGATCACGAACTCCGGGCCCTCGGCCAGCCCGGTGTCGACCAGGTAGCGGACGAACACCCGCACGCCGTTGCCGCACATCTCGGCGAGCGATCCGTCGGCGTTGCGGTAGTCCATGAACCACTCGCCCGCCGACTCGACGCCGAACTCGGCCGAACGCACCACGCGCAGCACACCGTCCGCGCCGAGACCGCGCTGACGGTCGCAGAGGGCAGCGACCCGCGCCGGGGTCAGGTCCAGCCGTGCGGCCGGATCGGGGAGCAGCACGAAGTCGTTCTGCGTGCCGTGCCCCTTGAGAAACTCGATACCGCCCATGGTCAAAGAGTATCCCGACCGCCACCGGCCACCGCCGTCAGCGGAGCGCTCCGCGTCCGGCCTGGTCTTTGCCTTGCAGGGCAACGAGTTCCAGCACCCGGTCGGCCAGATCCGGCGCGGCACCGGGAAGCCAGTGGATCCGCTTGTCCCGGCGGAACCAGGACCGTTGCCGCCGCACGAACCGCCGGGTCGCCTGCGCGGTCGCCGCCGCGGCGGTTTCGAGGTCGTCGCCGTGTTCCAGGACCTGCTGGTAGCCCAGCGCGCGTGAAGCCGTTTTCCCTTCGCGCAGCCCGTGCCGTTCCAGTTCCCGCACCTCGTCGGCCAGTCCGGCGGCGAACATGCGCTCCACCCGCAGATCGACCCGCGCGTCGAGTTCGGCGACCTCGCGGTCGACGCCGATCAGCGTGGTGCCATAGCGCGGTTCGCCCGGCTGGGGCAGGTTCGCCGAAAACGGTTCACCGGTGATCTCGATGACCTCCAGTGCACGGACGATCCGCCGGGTGTTCGTCGGCAGGATCGCGGCGGCCGCCTGGGGATCGGCGCGCGCGAGGCGATCGTGGAGCACGGCCGCGCCCACTTCGGCGGCCTCGGCGTCCAGCCGCTCGCGCACCGCCGGGTCGGTGCCGGGGAACCGCAGTTCGTCGACGATCGCTTGCACGTAGAGCCCGGATCCCCCGGCGAACACCGGCACCTTGCCCTCGGCGATGAGCCGTTCCGCGCAGGCACGGGCGTCGCGCTGGTAGGCCGCCACGGACGCGGTTTCGGTCACGTCCAGCACGTCGAGCAGGTGGTGCGGCACGCCGCGGCGTTCCTCGGCGGTCACCTTCGCGGTACCGATGTCCATGCCGCGGTACAACTGCATCGCGTCCGCGTTGATCACCTCGCCGCCCAGCGCGAGCGCGAGCGTGACGGCCAGTTCGGACTTGCCGGTGGCGGTCGGGCCGACCACCGCGATCGGCCGCGTCACGCCCGGGTCCAGACCGCGACGTGGTAGCCGACGCCGAACGGCGCGGCGGAGTAGAGCAGTTCGGCGGTCCAGGTGGCGCCCTCGGCGAGCGAGGCGAGCACCTGCCAGGGGAACCGGCCGCTCGCGCCCAGTTCGGTGCAGGAGTCGGCGTCCAGGGTGAGCAGCGCCGCGGTGTCGGCGGACCCGAGCGCTTCGGCGACGGCGGCGTCGAAATCGGGGGCGCGGTCGTGTTCCCCACCGGGTGACCTCGGGCCGTGCCGGTTGGCGCCGTCGCCGAGCACGAGCAGGCCGTGGCCGGGATGCCGTTCGGCGAGCAGCGCGGCGGTCTTGGCGGCGCGGTCGGCCGGGGTGTCCGCCGGGAAGGTGTGCACGGTGGCTTCGGCGGCGCCCGCCTGCTCGCGCAGCCACCCGGTGATCAGCGCGGACAGCGGCAGCTCGGCCGGTGCGCCCGGCGTCTCGGAGAGGCGAACGCCCAGGTCGACGCCGTATCCGCGGAACGAACCGCACGCACCCGGCGGCGTGACCGAGACGGTGTCCTCGCCGGTGCCGACGGCCACCCAGCGGCTCGCGACCTCGGCGAGCCTGCCCGCGGCGGCCACGCACGCGGCCCGCAGTCCGGCGGTCGATTCGCGCGCCCCGGCGGCGATTCCGGGCACCAGCAGCGGCGGCTGCGGCACCACGACGGCACGTGTGATCACGCTGTCCGACGTTACCCCGCCACCCGAAAGCGGGTCCTGATGCGAGCACCATGTACCACGACGCGCCTTGACCTGTTTGAATGCCACGACGGACACGAGCGTGGTCCGGCAGCGGCACGACCCGGCCCCACCGGTTGGTGGGGCGCCCGCGCGAGCGGGCGTACAGGCGATAAGGAGCCTGCCATGGCGGAGAACACAACCGAGGGCGCGCACGAAACCCCAGCCCCGGAAGCCCCGGCACCACACCCGGTGCCGCACGCGCACACCGTTGGCCAGCCGGTTCCGCCGGTGCCGCCGGCGGAACCACACCCGGACCGCTGGGGCCGGGTGGACGAGGAGGGCACGGTCTACGTCCGCGGGGCGGACGGCGAACGCGCCATCGGCGTGTGGCAGGCGGGTACCCCGGAAGAGGGCCTGCTGCACTTCGCGCGCCGGTTCGACGACCTGCGCACCGAGGTGGAGCTGCTGGAGACCCGGCTGGCCTCGGGAGCCGGTGACCCGAAGCACGCGCTGGCCAGCGCGACCCAGCTGCGCGACGGCCTGGCCGACGCGGCGGTGGTCGGTGACCTTGCCGCGCTCGGCGGCCGCATCGAGCAGGTGATCGCCCACGCCGAACGCTCGCTCGCGGACGCGAAGCAGGAACGCGAGCAGGCCCGTGAGGTCGCGGTCGCGCGCAAGCAGGCGCTGGCCGACGAGGCGGAGAAGATCGCCGCCGACTCCACCCAGTGGAAGGCCGCGGGCGATCGGCTGCGCACCATCCTCGACGAGTGGAAGACCATCAAGGGCGTCGACCGCAAGACCGACGACGAGCTGTGGCGCCGGTTCTCCAAGGCACGCGAGGGGTTCAACCGCCGCCGCGGGTCGCACTTCGCCGAACTGGACAAGCAGCGCGCGGCGGCGAAGGCCCGCAAGGAAGAGCTGATCGCCGAGGCCGAGTCGCTGGCCGACTCGGACAGCTGGGGCCCCACCGCCGCCCGGTACAAGGAACTGATGGGCGAGTGGAAGGCCGCCGGCCGCGCGCCCAAGGACAGCGACGATGCGCTGTGGCAGCGGTTCCGGGCCGCGCAGGACGCGTTCTTCGCCCGCCGGTCGGCCGCGTTCTCCGAGCGTGACGCCGAGTTCTCCGGCAACGCGGCGAAGAAGGAGGAACTGCTCGCCGAAGCCGAAAAGATCGACCCGGGCGCCAACCTGGAGGCGGCGAAGTCCCAGTTGCGCAAGGTCCAGGAGCGCTGGGACGAGATCGGCAAGGTGCCGCGGGAACGCATCCGAGACCTCGACGCCCGGCTGAAGGCTGTGCAGGACCGCGTGCGCGGCGCCGAAGAAAGCAAGTGGCGCCGCACGGACCCGGAAGCCCAGGCCCGCGCGGCCCAGTTCCGGGAGCGGGTCGAACAGTTCGAGTCGCAGGCAGCCAAAGCCCGAGCCGCCGGCGACGAACGCCGCGCGAAGAAGGCGGACGAACAGGCCGCCCAATGGCGGGAATGGCTGGACGCCGCGGAACAGGCCCTGGCCGACCGCTGAGGCCACTTACCGGAGTGGGGCATTACTCGCACGAGTAACGCCCCACTCCGCGCTTCCGCCCCTCTAAGTTCCCGCCGATCGATGCGGCCCCTGACCACGCTCACGCCGAGCCCCACGTTCGCGCACCCGAACCCCACACTCACGCAGCCGAACCCCACGTTCGCGCGCTCGAACCCCACACTCAGGCAGCCGAGTCCCACGTTCAGACACTCGAATCCCACGTTCGCGCGGCCGAGTCCGGCTTTCGAAACCCGCGTTCGCGCATGCGAGTTCCGCGTTCGCGCAACCGAACTCCACATTCGGCAGCGCAGGCCCGCTTTTGGGCAGCCAAGTCCCCCATCGGCGGGCGCGAGTTCTACTTTCGGCAACCGAGTTCAGCATTCGGGCAGGCGAGTTCAGCATTCGCGTGGCTGAGTTACGCGGTCAACGGGCCGGAATCAGGGTTCAGCCAGTCGCAATCCGCGAACGCGCAGATCGAATACCTGAACGTCGAACTCGGCTGCCTGAACGTGGGACTCGGCTGCCCGAGTATGGGTTCAGCCGCGCGAACGTGTGGTTCGGTCGCCCGAGTGCGGGGTTCGAGTGCCTGAACGTCGAACTCGGCTACCCGAGTGTGGAGTTCAAGAGTGCGAACGTCGGATTCGGCTGCGCGAGTGCTGGGTTCGCGTGCCTGAGTGTGGAACTCGGCCGTGCGAACGCGGGGTTCGAGCGCCGAAACGCGGGACTCGGCTGCCCGAGTGTGGAGTTCGGGTGCGCGAACGTGGGTTCGGCTGCGTGAGTGCGGGATTCAGGTGCGCGAACGTGAGACTCGGCTGCCCGAATGTGGGGTTCGGGTGCGTGAGTGTGGGGTTCGGGTGCGTGAGTGTGGGGTTCGGCGTCCTGAACGTGGGACTCGGCTGCCTGAACGTGGGGTTCGGGGGGTGGGGATTGGGTGGGTTAGGGGCGGGGGAGGGTTCGGCGGCGGCGGGCGGGGACGGGGGCCGGGCGGGTGCGTGAGGGGGTGGGGGTGGGCTGGTGCGTTTGCAGGTAGGCGGCGCGGGTGTGGTCCACGTGGTCCCGCATGATGCGGGCCGCCGACTCCGGGTCTTTTCGTTCGATGGCGTCGACGAGGGCGTGGTGTTCCTGCCAGGCCTGCGCCCCGCGTTGCCGGGTGATCGCCGGGTAGTGGGCGCTCACGCGCAGGTCGACCTGCCCGACGAAGTCCAGGAGCGCCGGGTTGCCGGACAGTTCGGTGACGCATTCGTGCAGCGTGGTGCTCGCGGCGACCATGCCGTCGACGTCACCGGCGGCGGTGGCGGCTTCGCCGTCGGCGCACAGGCGGCGCAGCCGCCGCACCTCGTCCTCACCGGCGTGCTGGGCAGCCAGCCGGGCGGCTTCGGCCGCCAGCACGGCCCTCACGGCCAGTAGCTGCTCCACCTCGTGACCGGTCGGGTGCATGCGGGACCCCCACACGTTCGGGTGCGTGAACAACACTTTGGGTGAACCCTACTAGCGGCGCCCGGATTCAGCTGCGCGACCAGGCCGCGCGCATCCACTGGAAGGCGATCACCACGGTCGCGATCACCGCGAGGATCAGCCCGAACCCCGGCCCGCCCCCGACCGCGCCGCTGGCCTGCGAGGACTGCTGCGACCAGATCGCCAGCATGCCGTCGACCGAGGCGAACCAGCCGCCGATGGCGCAGCCCCAGGTGATCCACCACCGCCGGGTGATGAGCACCAGCATCGAGCCGAGCACGCCGAACCCGGCCGAGGTCACCGCGAACAGCTGCGGGATCGCCCCGGCCTGCCCGCCCAGCACTTCCCAGCCCACGTGCTCCCCGGCCCACGGCAACAGCATGCCGACGATCAGCACGAACACGCCGATCGAGACGACCAGCCCGCGGTGCCCGAGATCGATCGTGCGGGACGCCCGGCGCACCACCTGGTCCACATCGGCGCCGAGCTCGTCAACGGAGTTGACGGAGTCGGCGGAATCCGGCGTGCTCACAGCGCGCACCCCCCGGTGGTCACGGGCAGCGGGGCCGGTGCGCCGATGCTCGGCAGGCCCAGGCTCACCCCGTTGGTCTTCGGCCGCAGCCCGGCCTCGGCGTTGTCACCGGCGCGCGTGCGGCGGTGCGAGATCAGTTCACCGTCGGCCACCAGGTGGTGCGGCGCGGCGTAGGTGATCACGGTCTCCACCACGTCGCCCGGCCGCACGTTCAGCTCGTTCGGCGTGAAGTGCACCAGCCTGCCGTCCCGCGCGCGCCCGCTCATGCGCAGCGTCTCGGCGTCCTTGCGTCCCTCACCGGCGGCGACGAGCAGTTCGACCTTCCGCCCGATCAGCTTCTTGTTCTCCTCCCACGCCACCTCGTTCTGCAGCGCGACCAGCCGCTCGTAGCGCTCCTGCACGACCGCTTTCGGCAACTGCCCCGGCATGTCGGCGGCGGGCGTCCCTGGCCGCTTCGAGTACTGGAAGGTGAACGCGCTGGAGAACCGTGCCTGCCGCACCACGTCGAGCGTGGCCTGGAAGTCCTCTTCGGTCTCGCCGGGGAAGCCGACGATGATGTCGGTGGTGATCGCCGCCTCCGGCATGACCGCGCGCACCTTGTCCAAAATGGACAGAAAGCGGGCCGACCGGTAGGAGCGGCGCATTTCCTTGAGCACCCGGTCCGAACCGGACTGCAGCGGCATGTGCAGCTGCGGGCAGACGTTCGGCGTCTCGGCCATCGCGTCGATCACGTCGTCGGTGAACGCGGCCGGGTGCGGCGAGGTGAACCGGACCCGCTCCAGGCCGGTCACCGAACCGCAGGAGCGCAGCAGCTTCGAGAACGCGTCGCGCTCACCGAACTCGACGCCGTAGGAGTTCACGTTCTGCCCGAGCAGGGTCACCTCGAGCACACCCTCGGCGACCAGCGCCTCGACCTCGGCCAGGATCTCCCCCGGCCGCCGGTCGCGTTCCTTGCCGCGCAGCGAGGGCACGATGCAGAAGGTGCAGGTGTTGTTGCAACCCACCGAGATCGACACCCAGCCCGAGTACGCCGAGTCGCGGCGCGCGGGCAGCGTGGACGGGAAGGTCTCCAGCGACTCGAGGATCTCGACCTGCGCCTCGGAGTTGTGCCGGGCGCGCTCCAGCAGCGTCGGCAGCGAGCCGATGTTGTGCGTGCCGAACACCACGTCCACCCAGGGCGCCCGCTTGACGATCTCGCCGCGGTCCTTCTGCGCCAGGCAGCCGCCGACGGCGATCTGCATGTCCGGCTTGGCGGTCTTGGCCGGGCGCAGGTGGCCGAGCGTGCCGTACAGCTTGTTGTCGGCGTTCTCCCGCACCGCGCAGGTGTTGAAGACCACCACGTCCGGCGCGTCGTCGGTGGCGGGCACGTAGCCCGCCGCCTCGAGCTGCCCGGCCAGGCGCTCGGAGTCGTGGACGTTCATCTGGCAGCCGAACGTGCGGATCTGGAAGGTGCGGGACACGAATTGCTCCTTAGGCGAATCTCCCCCCAGGGTAGGCCCCGCCGCTCACAGGCCGAGATGCAGGCGCAGCGCCGCCTCCAGCCGCTCCATCAGCGCGGGCGTCAGCTTGCCGACCCGGCGGCCCACCCGCTCCACCGAAATCGACCTGACCTGCTCGGCCTGCGCCTTCGACGCCACCGCCAGCCCGCACTCGGCCGCGGGCAGCAGGACCTGGAACGGGAACACCCGGCGCACGTTGGAGGTCACCGGCACCACGGTGACCACCCCGCGGCCCAACCGCCCGGCCACCGCGTTGGCCCCGTCGTTGCTCACGATCACCGCCGGCCTGGTCTTGTTCGACTCGCTGCCCCGCGCGGGGTCGAAGTCGACCAGCCGGACCTCGGCCCGCCGCATCAGCGCGTCAGCACCCCGTCACCGGTGGCCGCGTCCCACTCGGCCTCGTCCCCGTGCGCGGTCCACTCGTCCCACGCGGCGCGGTAGTCGTCCTCCAGCTGGGAGGCCCGCAGCAGCTCCAGCGCCCGGTGCACCACCGCCGAGCGCGAAGGCACGTCCGCCGCGGCGGCGTAGTGATCGATGAAGGCCACATCCTCGTCCGACAGGCTGACGCTCAATTTCATACCTCCTATGCTACTGGGGGTGCTACTGCGGCACTACCGGATCGTAACCGGGATGTACGACAATTCCGGTCGCGGAGCTGGCACCATCTGCGGTCGTGACAGCTCTGACACGGGTGACCGCCGCCGTGCTCCTGCTGCTCACCACGCTGACCGCCTGCGGGGCGGACTTCTCCGGCACCCGGCTGCGGATCGCCGCGGGCAACGACCGGGGCGTCTACTACCAGCTCGCGCAGCCGCTGGCCGGGGCGTGGGCGGCCGGGCTGGCGATCGAGCGGCCGGAGGTCCAGCAGACCCGCGGCTCCCCCGACAACCTCGCGCGCCTGCGCGCGGGCACCGCCGACGTGGCGTTCAGCGCCGCCGACGTGGCCACCGACCCCAGCGGGGAGCCCAAGCTCGCCGCGCTGGCCCGGATCTACGACGACTACCTGCACGTGGTGGTCCGCGCCGACTCGCCGGTGCGCTCGCTGGCCGACCTGCGCGGGCGCCGGGTGGCCATCGGCTCCCCGGAGTCCGGGGTGGCGGTGATCGCGCAGCTGCTGCTCAACGCCAGCGGCCTCGGCGACCCGAGCTCGCTGACCGTGCGCTACCTCGGGCTCGACGAGTCGCTGGGCGCGCTGGAACGGCAGGAGATCGACGCCTTCTTCTGGTCCGGCGGGCTGCCGACGAACTCGATCAGCACGCTGGCCAACCGGATCCCGCTGCGGCTGATCGACGTCGGCGAGGCCATGCCCGCGATGCGCCAGGCCAACGCCGTCTACCGCTCGGCGACCATCCCCGGGTCCACCTACCCGCAGTCCGGCGGGCCGGTGACCACCCTGGTGGTGCCCAACTTCCTGGTGGTGCCGACGACGATGTCCGACGACGTGGCCGAAGCGCTCACGCGCGGGCTCTTCGACGCGCGCCCGGAGCTGGCCAAAGCGAACACCGCCGCGCTGTCCATCGACCTGCGCCCGGCGATCGAGACGGCGCCGATGGCCCTGCACCCCGGCGCCATGCGGTACTACCGCAACCTCAAGAACTAGTGATCGCCCCAGAACCGGACCGGGGCAGCTCCGCGGTGATCCGCAGCCCGCCGCCTTCGGGCAGGTCCAGCTTCAGCGAGCCACCGGCCCTGGCCACGATCTCCGCCACAATGGACAGCCCCAGCCCCGAGCCGGCCACGTTCTGGTGCGCGGTGCTGCGCCAGAACCGGTCGGTGGCGCGTTCCAGTTCCTCGGCCCGCAGCCCCGGCCCGTGGTCCCGCACGGTCAGCCGGACCTTGTCGTCCACTGTGGAGGTTTCCACGCGGACCGACTCACCGGCGCCGGTGAACTTGAGGGCGTTGTCCAGCAGGGCGTCCAGCACGGCTTCCAGCCCGCGCGGCGGGGCCAGCGCGCGCACGCCGTCGGTCGAACCCTCCACTTCCAGGCTCACCTCACGTGCCACCGCGACCACGTTCCAGTCCGAAGCGCGTTCGGCCACCACGGTGTCCACGTCGACCGCGACCAGTTCGCCCGCCGAGGCTTCCGCGCGCGCCATCGACAGCAGGCCGTCGAGCACCTGGTTGAGCCGGTCCGCCTCGGCGACCGCGGCCTCCCGGTGTTCCTCGGCTTCGGTGTCCACGTGCCCTTCGAGATTCACCAACCGCAGCTTCAACGCGGTCAGCGGGTTCCGCAGCTGGTGTGAGGCATCGGCGACGAAGGCGCGTTGCGCGGCCAGTGCCTCCCCCACGCTCGCCGCCATCATGTCGAACGAGCGGCCGAGCTGCTGCAGTTCGGCCGGTCCGCTCTCCTCACCGACCCTGGCCACCTCGCGGCCGCTCACCACGGCCTCGACCAGCGTGCCGGTGGCCTCGTCCAGCCGGCGCACCGGGCGCAGGATCCAGCGCACCAGCGGCAGCGCGACCAGCAGCGCCAGGCAGAAGGCGATCATGCCGACGGTGGCGATGAGCACCCACCACAGCGTCACCTCCTGACGCGCCTGCGCGGTCGGCGATTCGGTGACCACCACCCCGCGCACGTCGCCGTCGATCAGCACCGGTTCGGCCAGCACCAGCGTGCCCTCGTCCCACGGCACCAGCATCGGCCCCGGTTCCGAATGCCGCCCGGCCAGCGCGGACTGCACCTGCCCGGCGACCCGCGTGTCGGCCAGGTCGAGCTTCACCGCGCCGGGCACCGTGCCGGAGGTCACCGTCGGACGGCCGTCCTGGTTCAGCACAGCCACGGCGATGCCGTAGACCTCGGCGTAGCGCCGCAGTTCAGCGGTGATGAGGTCCGGCTGGCCCTGGATCAGCGGCCGCTGGGCCAGCGAGGCGAACCGGGCGGTGTCGGTGAGCCGGTCCAGGAAGAGCGTCTGCCCGGCGCTGCCCGCCACGCTCAGCGCCAGCGGCACGCCCAGCCCGAAAACGAGCAACGCGACCAGCGAGAGCACCGTGGCCTGCAGCCGGACCCGCACGTCTCACTCCTCGTCCGGGCGCGCACCCAGCCGGTAACCGACCCCGCGCACCGTCTCGATCAGCTCGGCGCGGCCGAGCTTCGTCCGCAGAGTAGCGACATGCACGTCCAGTGAGCGGCTTTCCGCCTGCCCGCGCCTGCCCCACAGCTCGGTGAGGAGGCGGTCCCGCGAGCAGACCGAGCCGCCTTCGGCCGCGATGAGCTTCAGCACGCCGAACTCCTTGCGCGAGAGCGTGATCACCTCACCACCCGCGGTGACCTCGTGCCGGTCCAGGTCGATCACCACGTCCGCCACCTTGATCGCGCCGGTGGCCGCCCGCGCCGGTTCCCCGCGCCGCCGCCGCACCGCGTGCACCCTGGCCACCAGCTCGTCCACATCGTACGGTTTGACCAGGTAGTCGTCGGCCCCCGAGCGCAGCCCGAGGATGCGGTCGTCGACCTCCCCGCGGGCCGAGACCACGATGATCGCCACGTCGCTGATCTCGCGGATCCGCCAGCACAGCACCATGCCGTCCACGTCGGGCAGGCCCAGGTCGAGCAGCACCACGTCGGCGTCGGCGATCCGGTCGAGCACCTCCGCGCCCGAGGCCAGGCGGCGGACCGACAGCCCGCGGCGCAGCAGCGCGGGGACCAGTGCGTCGGCCACCCGGTCGTCGTCCTCGACGAGCAGAACGCGCACGCCGGCTCCTTTCCGGTCCGATGAGATCGATTTGAAACCCTAAGTGTTAGTCAAGCGGGCTTTACACCCTGACGGAGCAGAGTAAGTTTCCGCCATCGCCGACTCGTCATGCGCGAAAGGCCTAGTCCAGACCTGCGACAAGGGCCGTGTACAGGGTGTGACTAGAGTTACGGCACCAAGAAGGACACCGCAGCTCGCCGCCTGGAGGCCAGATGACCACCGCGACGCCGGCGCCGCCGATGATCAAGGCGGCCGCCGTGAACAAGTTCTTCGGCGACCTGCACGTTTTGCGTGACATCGACTTCGAGGTCCCGCGCGGGCAGGTGGTCGTGGTGCTCGGGCCGTCGGGTTCGGGCAAGTCGACCCTGTGCCGGGCGATCAACCGCCTCGAGCCGATCAACTCCGGCGAGATCCACGTCGACGGCAAGCCGCTGCCCGCCGAGGGCAAGGCACTGGCCGCGCTGCGCGCCGACGTCGGCATGGTCTTCCAGTCGTTCAACCTCTTCGCGCACAAGACCATCGTCGAGAACGTGATGCTCGCGCCGCAGAAGGTCCGCAAGGTCTCCTCCGGCGAGGCGCGCAAGACCGCGATGGAGCTGCTCGAGCGGGTCGGCATCGCCAACCAGGCCGACAAGTACCCGGCCCAGCTCTCCGGCGGCCAGCAGCAGCGCGTGGCCATCGCCAGGGCGCTGGCCATGCGGCCGAAGGTGATGCTGTTCGACGAGCCGACCTCGGCGCTGGACCCGGAGATGGTCCAGGAGGTGCTGGACGTGATGACCAGCCTGGCCGCCGACGGCATGACCATGCTGGTGGTCACCCACGAGATGGGCTTCGCGCGCCGCGCCGCGCACCGGGTGGTGTTCATGTCCGACGGCGAGATCGTCGAGGACTCCACCCCCGACGAGTTCTTCACCAGCCCGAAGTCCGACCGCGCGAAGGACTTCCTCGGCAAGATCCTGACCCACTAGGAAGGAACCTGATCTGATGCGGTTGAGTCGAGTTCTGCGTATGAGCGCAGTCGTCGCGGTTGCGGGCCTGACGCTCGCCGCCTGTGGTGGCGGCGAGGACAGCGGTAGCAAGAACCTGGTCGCGCGGGCGAAGGAAGACAAGAAGGTCACCATCGGCATCAAGTTCGACCAGCCGGGCCTCGGTCTCCAGACCCAGGCCGGCAAGCCCGAGGGCTTCGACGTCGACGTGGCGAAGTACATCGCCAAGGAGCTCGGTGTCGACGAGGCCGGGATCACCTGGAAGGAAGCGCAGTCCGCCGAGCGCGAGAACCTGATCGAGAAGGGTGACGTCGACTTCATCGTCGCCACCTACTCCATCACGGACAAGCGCAAGGAGAAGGTCGCCTTCGCCGGGCCGTACTTCGTCGCGGGCCAGGGCCTGCTGGTGCGTGCGGACAACACCGACATCACCGGCAACACCGCCCTCAACGGCAAGAAGCTCTGCTCGGTCAAGGGTTCCACCCCCGCGCAGAAGATCAAGGACGAGTTCTCCAAGGAAGCGCAGCTGCAGGAGTTCGGCAAGTACTCCGACTGCATCACCGCGCTGGAGAACGGCAGCATCGACGCGGTCACCACCGACGACGTGATCCTGGCCGGTTTCGCCGCCAAGAACCCGGGCAAGTTCAAGCTGGTCGGCGACGCCTTCAGCAAGGAGAACTACGGGGTCGGCCTGAAGAAGGACGACGCCGAAAGCCGCACCGCGATCGCCAACGCGATCACCAAGATGCAGACCGACGGTGCCTGGAAGGCTTCGCTGGAGAGCAACGTCGGCCCGTCCGGCTACAAGATCCCGGAGCCCTCGCCGGTGACCGAGAAGTAAGCCCGAGTCCCTTCGTCTTCGAATGACCCACGGCGGCGCGCCGCGACCCGTTCGCGGCGCGCCGTCCCATATCCGACGAGGAGTTTTCCGTGTTCGACTTCCTCGGTGAGTACGACATCCTCGGTGCCTTCTGGATGACCATCCAGCTGGCGGTGCTGTCGGCCGTCGGCTCGCTGATCTGGGGCACGATCCTGGCCGGGATGCGCGTCAGCCCGGTCCCGATCATGCGGGGGTTCGGCACCGCCTACGTCAACGTCGTGCGGAACACCCCGCTGACGGTGCTCATCTTCTTCTGCTCCATCGGCCTGGCCTCCACGCTGAACTTCAACCTCGCGGCGACCGACTCGCCGTCGTTCATCGTGGACAACAACTTCCGGCTGGCCGTGCTCGGTTTCGTCCTCTACACCTCGACCTTCGTCTGCGAGTCGCTGCGCTCGGGCATCAACACGGTGCCCGTCGGCCAGGCCGAGGCGGCCCGCGCGCTGGGGCTGGGCTTCACCCAGGTGCTGCGGATCATCGTGCTGCCGCAGGCGTTCCGCTCGGTGATCGCGCCGCTGGCCAGCGTGCTCATCGCGCTGATCAAGAACACCACGGTGGCCAGTGTCATCGGCGTGGCCGAGGCCTCGCTGCTGATGTCGGAGATGATCGAGAACGAGAGTGACGCGATCATCCTGGTCTTCGCCGTGTTCGCGCTCGGCTTCGTACTGCTCACCCTGCCGGTCGGGCTGCTGCTCGGCTGGGTGGCGAAGAAAGTGGCGGTGAAACGATGAGCGGCGCTCCTTCTGTCCTCTACGACGCCCCGGGCCCGAAGGCCAAGGCGCGCAACCTCGTCTACTCGCTGATCTTCGCCGCGGTGCTGGTGCTCATCGCCTACCTGGTGATCGACAAGCTGGCCGAGAAGAACCAGCTGACCGGCGACAAGTGGCGCCCGTTCGCCGAAGGCGGCACGTGGACCACGTTCATCCTGCCCGGTCTCGGCTACACGCTGCTGATCGCCGTGCTGTCCATCGTGATCGCCCTGCCGGTCGGCGCGTTCTTCGGCATCGCCCGGCTCTCGGACCACAAGGCGGTCCGCACGCTGGCCGGGATCGTGGTGGAGTTCTTCCGCGCCATCCCGGTGCTGATCCTGATGATCTTCGCGAACGAGTTCTACTCGGAGTACACCGACGTGGACTCGGACAACCGCGTGCTCTTCGCCGCGGTGACCGGTCTGGTGCTGTACAACGCTTCCGTGCTCGCCGAGGTGGTCAGGGCGGGCATCCTGTCGCTGCCGAAGGGGCAGACGGAGGCGGCTTCGGCGCTGGGCCTGCGCAAGACCCAGACGATGACCAACGTGCTGCTGCCGCAGGCGGTGGCCGCGATGCTGCCGGCGATCGTCAGCCAGCTGGTGGTCATCCTGAAGGACACCGCGCTCGCCGGTGGTGCGCTGTCGGTGCCGGACCTGCTGCGCAGCGCCAACGTGATCTCCGGGAACTTCGGCAACACCATCCCGGTCTACATCGTCATCGGCGTCATCTACGTGGTGCTGAACTTCATCCTGACCAGCTTCGCCTCGTGGCTGCAGAAGCGGATGTCGCGGCGGAAGAAGGCCCCGAAGGGCGCCCAGCCGCTGCTCGACGCCCCTTCGCAGATCACCACGACGACCGGAGCCGGTGGCACCGGCACTCTCTGAACCGTCCCCGGAATGCTATGAGTGGGGCATTACTTGCGTTCATTGCAAGTAATGCCCCACTCATTGCGTTCAGGGTCGGTCGGAGGTGCCCCGGCGGAACAGTTTGTTGCCCAGCCAGACGATCGGGTCGTACTTGCGGTCGGCGACGCGTTCCTTCATCGGGATGAGCGCGTTGTCGGTGATGTGGATGCCTTCCGGGCACACCTCGGTGCAGCACTTGGTGATGTTGCAGTAACCGAGGCCGTGCTCGTCCTGCGCGGAGTCCCGCCGGTCGGCCACGTCCAGCGGGTGCATCTCCAGCTCCGCGATCCGCATCAGGTACCGCGGCCCGGCGAAGGCTTCCTTGTTCTCCTCGTGGTCACGCACCACGTGGCAGGTGTTCTGGCACAGGAAGCACTCGATGCACTTGCGGAACTCCTGCGAGCGCTCGACGTCCACCTGCTGCATCCGGTAGTCCCCCGGCTTCAGGTCCGCGGGCGGGGTGAACGACGGGATCTCGCGTGCTTTGGTGTAGTTGAACGATACGTCGGTGACCAGGTCGCGGACCACCGGGAAGGTCCGCATCGGGGTCACCGTGATGACCTCGTCCTCGGTGAAGACCGACATCCGCGTCATGCACAGCAGGCGCGGGCGGCCGTTGATCTCCGCCGAGCACGAGCCGCACTTGCCCGCCTTGCAGTTCCACCGCACCGCCAGGTCCGGCGCCTGGGTGGCCTGCAGCCGGTGGATGATGTCGAGCACCACCTCACCCTCGTTCACCTCGACGGTGTAGTCCTTCAGCTCGCCATCGGTGTCGTCGCCGCGCCACACCCGGAAGCTCGCCTTGTACCCCATGTCAGGCCTGCCTTCCCGGGTGCGTGCTCAGCTCGTCGGCGGTGTAGTACTTCTCCAGCTCGGTCAGTTCGAACAACTCGAGCAGGTCCTGGCGCAGCGGCTCCTGCGACTTCGGCGTCACCGTCACCGGGGGCACCACCTCGTCGCCACTGTCCACTTGGCACACCAGCAACCGGTTGCGCCACTGGGAGTCCATCTGCGGGTGGTCGTCCCTGGTGTGCCCGCCGCGGCTTTCGGTGCGGATCAGCGCGGCCTTGGCCACGCATTCGCTGACCACCAGCATGTTCCGCAGGTCCAGCGCGAGGTGCCAGCCGGGGTTGAACTGCCGGTGGCCCTCCACGGTGACCTGGTGCACGCGCTGCTTGATCTCGGCGAGCTTGGCCAGCGCCTGCTCGATCTCCTCGGCCTTGCGGATGATGCCGACCAGGTCGTTCATCGACTGCTGGAGCTCGGTGTGCAGGGTGTACGGGTTCTCCTCGACCCCGTTCGCCGGCGGGTCGAACGGCGCCACGGCCATCTTCGCCGCCGCGTCGATCCGCTCCTGTGCCACCGACGGCCGGTTCGCCAGACCCTCCACATAGGCCGCCGCGCCGAGGCCGGCCCGGCGGCCGAACACCAGCAGGTCCGACAGCGAGTTCCCGCCCAGCCGGTTCGAGCCGTGCATGCCGCCGGAGCACTCGCCCGCGGCGAACAGGCCCGGTACCACCGAAGCCGCGGTGTCCGGGTCGACCTCGATGCCGCCCATCACGTAGTGGCAGGTCGGGCCGACCTCCATCGGCTCGGCGGTGATGTCCACATCGGCCAGTTCCTTGAACTGGTGGTACATCGAGGGCAGCCGCTTGCGGATCTCCTCGGCGGGCAGGCGGCTGGCGATGTCCAGGAACACGCCGCCGTGCGGGGACCCGCGGCCCGCCTTGACCTCGGAGTTGATCGCCCGCGCCACCTCGTCGCGCGGCAGGAGGTCCGGGGTGCGCCGGTTCTCCTCCTGGTCGGTGTACCAGCGGTCGGCTTCCTCTTCGCTGTCCGCGTACTGCCCCTTGAACACGTCGGGGATGTACTCGAACATGAACCGATCGTCGTCGGAGTTCTTCAGCACGCCACCGTCACCGCGCACGCCTTCGGTGACCAGGATGCCCTTCACACTCGGCGGCCAGACCATGCCGGTCGGGTGGAACTGGACGAACTCCATGTTGATCAGGGTCGCCCCGGCGCGCAGTGCCAGCGCGTGCCCGTCACCGGTGTACTCCCAGGAGTTCGAGGTGACCTTGAACGACTTGCCGATACCGCCGGTGGCCAGCACCACGGCCGGTGTCTCGAAGAGCACGAACCGGCCGCTCTCGCGGTAGTAGCCGAACGCCCCGGCGATCCGGTCGCCGTCCTTGATCAGCTCGGTCACGGTGCACTCGGCGAAGACCTTGAGCTTGGCCTCGTAGTCGCCGTGCTCCTTGAAGTCCTGCTGCTGCAGCGAAACGATCTGCTGCTGCATGGTGCGGATCAGCTCGAGCCCGGTGCGGTCACCGACGTGCGCGAGCCGCGGGTAGGTGTGCCCGCCGAAGTTGCGCTGGCTGATCCGGCCGTCGGCCGTGCGGTCGAACAACGCGCCGTAGGACTCCAGCTCCCAGACGCGGTCCGGCGCCTCCTTCGCGTGCAGTTCGGCCATCCGCCAGTTGTTCAGGAACTTCCCGCCGCGCATGGTGTCGCGGAAGTGCACCTGCCAGTTGTCGCGTTCGTTCGCGTTGCCCATCGATGCCGCGCAGCCGCCCTCGGCCATCACGGTGTGCGCCTTGCCGAACAGCGATTTGCACACCACGGCCACGCTGAGGCCGCGCTGCCGCGCCTCGATCACCGCGCGGAGACCGGCGCCACCGGCACCGATCACCACCACGTCGTAGCTGTGCCGTTCGACCTCGGTCATGGATCAATCCACCTCAGTGCGTTCTGACGCCGTTGTCGTTGGGGAGGGAAGGCTAGTTGACGAAGCGGAGGTCGGCGATCGTGCCGCTGGCCACCAGCATCACGTAGAAGTCGGTCAGCACCAGGGTGCCGAGGGTGATCCACGCCAGCGTCATGTGCCGGTTGTTCAGCTTGGTCACCTGGGTCCACATCCAGTAGCGCACCGGGTGCTTCGAGAAGTGCTTCAGCCTGCCGCCGGTGATGTGCCGGCACGAGTGGCAGGACAGCGTGTAGGCCCAGAGCATGATCACGTTGCCGAGCAGCACGATGTTGCCGAGGCCGAAGCCGAACCCGCCGCCGGAGCCGTGGAAGGCGGTGATCGCGTCCCAGGTGTTGATCAGCGAGACGATCAGCGCCACGTAGAAGAAGTAGCGGTGGACGTTCTGGATGATCAGCGGCAGCTTGGTCTCGCCGGTGTACTTCGCGTGCGGTTCGGCGACCGCGCAGGCCGGCGGGGAGAACCACACCGACCGGTAGTACGCCTTGCGGTAGTAGTAGCAGGTCAGCCGGAAGCCGAGCAGGAACGGCAGCACGACGAACCCGAGCGGGATGAACCCCGGCAGTTCGCCGAACGGCGTGCCGAAGTGGCTCGACCCCGGCACGCACGAATCACTCAGGCACGGCGAGTAGAAGGGCGTGAGGTAGTGGTACTCCTCCACCCAGTACGCCGTGCGCACGAACGACCGGATCGTGGCGTAGATGACGAACGTGGCCAGGCCGACCGTGGTGATCAGCGGTGGCAGCCACCACCGGTCCTTGCGCAGGGTGCGTTCGGCGATCCTGGCGCGCGTGGGCGCGAAGACCCCGGTACCCCTCCGGCCTGCCTCGTCGCTAGCCGGGGCGCTCACCGCTGGTCACGCTGGTAGCCACCGACGCCTTCATCGTCAGCGCCGTGCCAGAGCGACGGGTCGTAGGGGGTGTCGGGGACCACGACCACGTTCGAGCGGTCGGTGGCGCGGGCCTGCTGCGGGACCGGGGGGGTGTCGTCGAACTCGTTCACGTCGATCTCGAGCCGCTCCACGTCGTTGGCGATCCGGCGCACCGCGGGCGCCTCGCCGTACTTGGCTCGCAACGCGCCTACGCACTGTCGCAACTGCCCGATGGTGCGGCGCAGTTCGGTGAATTCGGTGGTGGTCATACGTACCTCCGACGGTGAGTCAGTTCGTGCGGCGGGGGCCAGAGGCCGGGCCGCACCGTGGTGGGGCGCGCTGATGCCTGACTCTGCCTTGCCTTGTCCAGTGTGACAAGTAGCACACACTGGTCGCCGTACGTGATCGGAGTCACGTCAGGAGTTCATCTGTATCGATTTTGATTCGGGCTTCCTCCTTCTGTACTGTGTGGACCGTCACCACGAAGACCGGACGCCAGCGACGCCGTCACCGGACCACCCGAACCCGTGATCCGCACCCGGAGCCGCCGTATGAGCCCCACCCCCTTACATCCCGTCATCGCCGAAGTGACCGAGCGCATCGTGGCTCGCAGTGCCGAGAGCCGCGCCGCCTACCTCGAACGCACCGCCGCCGCCCACGCCGAAGGCCCCGCCCGGCGCGGCCTCGCGTGCAGCAACCTCGCCCACGGTTTCGCCGGGATCACCGGCGGCGACAAGGAAGCGCTGCGGGCCGTGCGCAAGCCCGGCGTGGCGATCGTGTCCTCCTACAACGACATGCTTTCGGCGCACCAGCCGCTGCACGAGTACCCGGACTGGCTCAAGGTGTCCGTGCGCGAAGCGGGCGGGGTCGCCCAGTTCGCCGGTGGCGTGCCCGCCATGTGCGACGGCATCACCCAGGGTCGCGCGGGCATGGAGTTGTCGCTGTTCAGCCGCGAGGTGATCGCGATGGCCACCGGGGTCGCGCTGTCGCACGAGATGTTCGACAGCGCCCTGCTGCTCGGGGTGTGCGACAAGATCGTGCCGGGCCTGCTCATCGGTGCGCTGTCCTTCGGCCACCTGCCGTCGATCCTGGTGCCCGCCGGGCCGATGACCTCGGGCCTGCCCAACAAGGAGAAGGCCCGCGTCCGGCAGCTCTACGCGGAGGGCCTGGCGTCCCGTGAAGACCTGCTCGAGGCGGAAGCCGCGTCGTACCACTCCCCCGGCACGTGCACCTTCTACGGCACGGCCAACTCGAACCAGATGGTCGTCGAGGTGATGGGACTGCACCTGCCGGGCGCGACGTTCGTGCACCCGGGCACCCCGCTGCGGCAGGCGCTGACCGAGGAAGCGGGGCGGCGGGCCGTCGCGATCTCGCGTGGTGCCGAGTACGCGCCGCTGAGCCAGGTCATCGACGAGAAGGCCATCGTGAACGGCGTGGTGTCGCTGCTGGCCACCGGCGGTTCGACCAACCACACGCTGCACCTGCCCGCCATCGCCGCGGCCGCGGGCATCCAGCTCACCTGGGACGACTTCTCGGAGCTGTCGGCCGTGGTCCCGCTGCTGGCGCGCGTGTACCCGAACGGCAGCGCGGACATCAACCACTTCCACGCCGCGGGCGGCATCCAGTTCCTGATCGGCACCCTGCTCGACGCCGGGCTGCTGCACGAGGACGTGCGGACCGTCGCCGGGCCGGGCCTGAACCGGTACCGCCAGGAACCGGTGCTGCTCGACGGCACGCTGACCTGGCGCGACACCTCGGGGCACAGCCTCGACGAAGAGGTGCTGCGACCGGCTTCGCGCCCGTTCTCCGCCGACGGCGGCCTGCGCATGGTCGCGGGCAACCTGGGGCGCGCGGTGATCAAGGTGTCCGCGGTGGCACCGGAACACCGGGTGGTCGAGGCACCGGCGCGGGTGTTCACCACGCAGGAGCAGTTCTCGGCGGCGTTCCAGGCCGGTGAGCTGGAGCGCGACGTGGTCGTGGTGATCCGGAACCAGGGCCCGATGGCGAACGGCATGCCGGAGCTGCACGGGCTGACGCCCGCGCTGGGCGTGCTGATGGACCGGGGTTTCCAGGTGGCGCTGGTCACCGACGGCCGGATGTCCGGGGCGTCGGGCAAGATCCCGGCGGCCATCCAGCTGACCCCGGAAGCCGCCGCGGGCGGCCCGCTGTCCCGGATCGCCGACGGCGACGTGGTGCGCCTCGACGCCGAGACCGGGCTGCTGGAGGTGCAGGTGAGCGCCGCCGAACTGGACGGGCGGCCCTTGGTGGACGGTCCACCCGATGAGGCATCCTGGACCGGCACCGGGCGTGAGCTGTTCGGCGCGCTGCGCCGGGCGGTCGGCCCCGCCGACCAGGGCGCCAGCGTGTTCGGCGGGTACACGCCGGGGCACTTCGGTGCCGGGATGACGAAAGAGGTAGTGGCGTGACCACCGGCTTGGAACTGCTCGAGGCATCCCCCGTGATGCCGGTCGTCGTGGTGGAGGACGTGGCCGACGCGGTGCCCGTCGCGTCGGCGCTGCTCGCCGGTGGCATCGGCGTCATCGAACTCACCCTGCGTACCCCGGTCGCGCTGGCGGCGATCGAACGGGTCGCCGCCGAGGTGCCGGACATCCTGATCGGCGCGGGCACGGTGACCACCCCTGGCCAGGCCAAACAGGCGGCGGACGCCGGTGCGCGGTTCCTGGTCACCCCGGGCACCACGGACGGGGTGCTGGACGCGTGCTTCGACACCGGCCTGCCGTTCCTGCCGGGCGCCGGCACCGTCTCCGAGGCGATGCGCCTGGCCGAGCGCGGGCTGCAGGCGCTGAAGTTCTTCCCGGCCGAGGCGAGTGGCGGGGTGGACTACCTGAAGTCGATCGCCGGGCCGCTGCCTTCGCTGAAGTTCTGCCCCACGGGCGGGATCACCGTCGCGTCGGCGCCGAAGTACCTGGCGCTGCCGAACGTCGGCTGCATCGGCGGCTCGTGGCTGACCCCGAAGGACGCCGTGGTGGCCAAGGACTTCGCCCGCATAGAGCAGCTGGCGGCGGAAGCCGCGCGGCTGCGCTAGGTCCTCCCGGCCAGGGTCTTTCGGCCCTGGTGGCGACGGGCGGGCAGGCGCAGGTTGGTCCTGACCTGATCCTGTCCGCCACGCCGACCCGGGAGACCGCGATGCCGCTGCGAACCACCTACGCCCAGGGCACCCCGAACTGGGTGGACCTGCAGACCTCCGACCAGGAGGCGGCGAAGGCGTTCTACGGGCGCCTGCTCGGCTGGGAGTTCAACGACGAGCCGGTGCCGGGTGGTTCGACCTACTCGATGGCGCTGAAGAACGGCTCGGAAGCAGCCGCGATCGCCCCGCAGACGGCGGAGCAGCGCGGGCGGCCGCCGATGTGGAACACGTACTTCGCGGTAGAAGACGTGGACGCCACCGCCGCCAAGGTCGAGGCCGGCGGCGGCACCCTGTTCACCCCGGTCTTCGACGTCCTGGAATTCGGCCGCATGGTCGCGGGCGCCGACCCGAGCGGTGCCGCTTTCTGCCTGTGGCAGGCGTATTCGCACATCGGGGCCAGCCTGGTCAACGAACCGGGTGGCGTGGTGTGGAACGAGCTGATCACCTCGAGCCCGGAACAGGCCGTGCCGTTCTACCAGGAACTTCTGGGCCTGGCCGTCACCGAAACCGAACTGGACGGCGAAAAGTACACCATGCTGCAGGCCGACGGCACGGATGTCGCGGGCGTGAGCCAGCCGCCGGACGTGGGCCTGCCGAACCACTGGCACGTCTACTTCGCCGTCGACGACATCGCCGCGGCCGCTGCCCAGACCCCGTCCCTGGGTGGCGCCGTACTCATGGCCCCGTTCGAGACGCCGGTGGGTCAGATGGCCATGCTCGCCGATCCGCAGGGCGCCGCCTTCAGCATCCACCAGCCCGGCGCCTGACCGCTGCAGTCAGGCCAATCCGCGCCGATCTGCAGAGTCCTTGCCAGGGGCGGATTGAGTGGTCACGGCACACCCCGCAATCTGCGGCAGCTTGGGGTTACGAGTCAGTCCGGGACGGCATTATCCGCGATGCCCCGCCTGATTTCCATCAACCGAGGCCACTCAAGAATGCCATGGTCAATTAGTTGCACACCCCACCCGCATGAAGTTTTCATTTGACATGGCGAATGCCGTAACAAACCTTGCCACTCGGCGACATTTAGGGTTACAGCGATGATTCTTTGAGCGAGCAAGGTGGTTTTACGAAATCATGAACCAAGGCAAAGACGGCGACGAGTTAACGATGCGACACGTGGCCGTCGACAACGATGTTTCAGTTTTTGTCTCATACGCACACAAAGACGATGAATCTTCGCACGGTCGAGTCAAGAAGCTAGCGGAGGGCATAGCTGACACGTACGCCAGCCTCACCGGATTGACCGTGGGAATCTTTTTCGACACCGACTCCATTCGATTGGGAGAAAATTGGCGCGACAGAATTCGCGCCGGACTCAATAATGCCACCGTCCTATTAGCTTTCATATCCCCGTCCTACCTGAGAAGTCGCGCCTGCCGCGAGGAACTTGCCAGCTTTTTTGCTTTTCTCCCCAGCCAGCAAGGGCGGAAGTTGGTGATTCCAATTCTACTGTTTCCGCAGGAGCGGATTGAGCGATATTTTTCCAGCGACGATCTATGGTCCGAGATCCAAGAGCTGCAGTGGAAAGATGCTTCCGGCCTTCGCAGCGAAGAGCCAGGATCTCCAACCTGGATGCTTGCGATAGCACAGATCTCCGAACGCATCGAAGAGTCGCTCATTGAACAGGAGAAAATCGACACTTCGAGCACCCTGATCGCGACCGACAGCGAAGGTGACTACGACGACACAGAACACACAGAAGGGACACTCGAAAAGATTAGCAGAGCCGAGGAGGAGCTACCTCGAGTCAACTCTCTAGCGACGGCATACGGAGAGAGGTTAAATACTTTCAATGAACTAATTGAAGGTGCGACGATACGTCTCAAGAAGGCTTCTTCATTTGGCCAACGATTAGCCCTGTCCAAGGAGCTTGCTACAGCACTGAAGCCTCTGGTCGACGACTCATATGATATCAGCGACGAACTACGCGACGCTATACAGCGCACCAGCCCTGGAATCATATCGATTATTAGGATGGTTGGCTCCAGCGGCGAAGCGACTGATCCAACCGCAGAGGACGTGCAAGACTTCCTTCGAATGATCAGAAGTCTAGCCAATGAGGCTCTTAAGGCTGTGGCCAATGTCGAACAGATGATGCACTCAATAGAAGGCGGGAAGGGGATGTCGAGTGACCTAGACAAGATTTGGAACCGAATGAACGCAGGATTACTCATGTTCTTCGAATCGCGGAGCCACTATAAGAGCTGGCTCGAAGAGCTGGATCGAATCGCGCCCGATAATTGATAAAGTCTGCCATCTCGAGGCAAGATCAACAAATATGATGTCGCCCGACAGCAAGCACCTGGATGCACAGATATTCTACCGCCATGGGATTTCAGGCAGAAGTCGCGGCGGAGCAGAATAAGGAGAAGCCGCTGATTTAGGCGTGGTCAGCGAGCCTATCGATTGAGATCATTATCCTGCACCTTGCACCCTTGACCCCCAGTCAAGTGGCTTCGGAAGTTAGAGGACGACGAGCACGCCAGCGGCCGCAGCGCGCGACCTGCACGATCTGGTAGCAGGTCGTGCAGGTCGCGTCGCCGACTTGAAGACCGAGGTCATGCAAGTGGAGTTATGCAGTTAGTCCGGGACGGCGTTGTCCAGGAGGGTGGCTTCGGCGCCGAATTCGCGGAGTTCTTCGCGGATGACGGTGTAGGCGAGGCCTTGGGAATAGCCCTTGCGCGCCAGGGTGCCGAGCAGGCGGCGAATGGCGGTTTGTTCGTCGACGTTTCCCAGGGAGCGCAGGCGTTTGCGCACCAGCTCCCGTGCCTTCTGTTCTTCGGCTTCGCGGTCGACCTCGCCTGCCGCCTGGACGGCGATCTCGGCGTCCACGCCTTTGCGCTTCAATTCGGCGACCAGTGCGTGGCGGGCCAGGCCCTGGTTGTTGTGCCGTGACCGCACCCACACCTCGGCGAAGGCGGCATCGTCGATCAGGCCGGCGTTGTCCAGCTTGCCGAGGATGGTCTCGCTCGTGTCCTCGTCGAAACCCTTGCGGCGCAACGCCTGCCGCAGTTCCTCCTTGGTGCGGGGCCGCGCCGCGAGCAGGTCGAAGCAGACCTCTTTGGCCTTCTTGGCCCGCTCCTCCGGCGGCAGCTCCTCGGGGTTCACCTTCGGCACGGTTCTCCTAGTCGTTCTCACCACCGCGACCCGCCCGGCACGGGCTTCTCCGCGGTGGTGTTCATCAAGGCCCACACCCGGCCGGAAGCCGTGCGCATCAGGCCGGGCGTCGATCTCGGGCGGTGGCGCTCACCGGCGCCCGGCAGGCCACTGTGGTGCAGCCGCCGGAAGCCGTGGGCCTGGGACCCGGCACGCGTATCGGGCCGGGTCGTCGTCGGGGTGTGGCGTCAGCGAATGATCAGAAGTCGACCGGGGCGGGGGCGACGGCGTCCTCGGCGTCCAACTGGGCGCCGATGCCGAGCTTCTCCTTGATCTTCTTTTCGATCTCGTTGGCGATGTCCGGGTTGTCCAGCAGGAACTTGCGGGCGTTCTCCTTGCCCTGCCCCAGCTGGTCGCCCTCGTAGGTGTACCAGGCACCCGACTTGCGGACCATGCCCTGGTCCACGCCCATGTCGATGAGCGAGCCCTCGCGGGAGACGCCCTTGCCGTAGAGGATGTCGAACTCGGCCTGCTTGAACGGCGGCGCGACCTTGTTCTTGACCACCTTGACGCGGGTGCGGTTGCCGACCGGCTCGCCACCGTCCTTCAGCGTCTCGATGCGGCGCACGTCGAGCCGGACCGAGGCGTAGAACTTCAGCGCCTTACCACCGGTGGTGGTCTCCGGCGAGCCGAACATCACGCCGACCTTTTCCCGCAGCTGGTTGATGAACACCGCGGTGGTGCCGGAGTTGCTCAGCGCACCGGTGAGCTTCCGCAGCGCCTGGCTCATCAGGCGGGCCTGCAGACCCACGTGCGAGTCACCCATCTCGCCCTCGATCTCGGCGCGCGGCACCAGTGCGGCCACCGAGTCGATGACCAGGATGTCCAATGCGCCGGAGCGGATCAGCATGTCCGCGATCTCCAGCGCCTGCTCACCGGTGTCCGGCTGGGACACCAGCAGCGCGTCGGTGTCCACCCCGAGCGCCTTGGCGTACTCCGGGTCCAGCGCGTGCTCCGCGTCGATGAACGCGGCGATGCCGCCCCCTCGCTGGGCGTTGGCCACCGCGTGCAGGGCGACCGTGGTCTTACCGGAGGATTCCGGGCCGTAGATCTCCACCACACGGCCGCGCGGCAGGCCGCCGATGCCGAGGGCGATGTCCAGCGCGATGGCGCCGGTCGGGATCACCGCGATCGGTGCGCGGCCCTCGTCACCGAGGCGCATCACCGAGCCCTTGCCGTACTGCTTGTCGATCTGGGCCAGGGCGAGCTCGAGAGCCTTGTCCTTGTCCGGTGCTGCTGGCATGGAATTCCACCTCAGTTGGTCGTTGTCGGAGCCGGATCGGGCCGGCTTGCCTGTGGCTGGTGTCGAGCTGTCAGGCTGTCGATCCCGACGCTACGGGCCGGGTCCGACAATTTCCGGGCACTGGCCGCGATCTGTGGATCGACCATCGCGTTGTGGATGACACGATAGCCGAACACGTGTTCGAGGTTGACACCGACACGCCCTGGCGTCGTTCACCTGCGTTCGGCGGGGACGTCGAAGGCCGCGCAGACCTCCTGCCAGATCTCCTTGGCCGGGATCCCGGCGGCCAGCGCCTGCTCCACCGTCCGCCCGCCGAGCCCGCTGAACTGGTGATCCTTGCTCAGGGTCGCCGCCCTGGCCGCGCCGAACTCGTCCGTCATCAACCGCCGGAACATCGTGATACGCATCGCGCCCAGCGTAGACAGCGGTACCGTGAACCCATGCACTTGGCCCAGGAAATGCCCGCTTGGGGCGGTACCGCGCTGGCGATCGCCTCGGCCGCGACCCTCATCGCGGTCATCGTGGTCGGCCTCCGCGCCCTGAAGAACAACCGGCGCCGCTAGCCGCTGCCCGGTAACCGGCCACCGACTTCGCCTGATCCCCCAGCCGAACGCCAGGAGTGGGGCATTACTGGCGTTGAATGCAAGTAATGCCCCACTCATAGCATTTGCCGGGGCCCCGGGTTCACTCGCCCGGCTGAACCTGCTGCTCGAAGTAGTCCGCCAGTTCCGACGGCCCCGGCGGGTTCGCCTGGCCCTGGTCGTTGACCTGGTAGATGAAGCCGACCAGCGGCCGGTCGCTGACGGTGAAGACCAGCACCGAGGTGGCCGGGCTGGCGGCCGAGGTGTAGCGCCCCTGCAGGCCGTTGCCCTTCCAGTCCGCCTCGACCTTGTCGCTGTCGCCGCCGCCCGCGGTGTTCAGCAGCGAGTCGGTGTGCTGCTTGACCAGGTCGGCGTCCTTGGCGTGGACGTAGTTGATCTGGGTGCCCGCGCGGCCCGGCGCCGAGCAGGTGACCGCGACGCCGAGCGCGGCCACGTCCGGCGGGGCCGCCGCGCCGCGGATACCGGGTGAGCACTGCCCGTTGTCGGCCACGCGCCCGGCGAGCTGCCGCATGCACCCGGTGAGCCCGTCCGCGCCGTCCGCCTGGCCCGGCTGCGCGCACTCCTGCGCGGTGTAGGTGGTCGCCGAACCCGATGGCCAGAAGAAGAAGGCCGCCGCGGCGAGCACCACCACGGCCACCGCCGCGGAGACGCCGATGATCAGCTGTTTCTTCTTCTTGGCCGCCGCCGCGCCACCGCTGTCGCCCTGCCCGGCGAGCGAGTAGGTCGGGAAGTTCGACGGCGCGTGCTGCTGCTGGCCGCCGAGGGCCTGCTGCGGGCCGCTGGGCGGGAAGTTCGACGGGAAGTTCGGCGCGGCGTGGGCGCCCTGCTGCTGGTAGGGCCCCGGCCTCGCGGGCACGGGCTGCTGTTGCTGCGGCGGCGGACCCGGCAGCCCCGGCGTCACGGTGTGCGTACCGGTGCCGTTGGCCGCCAGGTGGCCTTCGACGTGCTGCGTGCGCATGCTGATGCCGTCGCGGGCGACGTGGTGGGCACCGAGCGCGACCGCGGTCTCCGGCTGGTCCAGGCTCGCCGGGACCACGCCCAGCTTCTCCGCGATCATGCTGCCGACCAGCGGCAGCCGCGAGGAGCCGCCGACCAGGTAGATGCCGACCAGGCGGTCCGGCGACAGCCCGGCCGAGCGCACGGTCCGCGAGAGCAGTTCGACGCTGCGCAGCATGGCCGGCCGGACCAGCGCCTCCAGTTCGGAGCGGGTGACCAGCACGTCGGCGAAGGGCTCGGGCATCGGCACCTCGGTCTGCGGGTGCCGCGAGAGCGCCTCCTTGGCCGCCTTCACGTCCTCCTGCAGCGCGCGCCGGGTGCGCCGGTCCGGAGTGGACTCCGGTCGCAGCAGCCGTTGCCAGCGCTGGGGATCCTTATGGGAGACCTCACGGCCGACGTGCACCAGCAGCGCCTGGTCCACGTCGAGGCCGCCCAGGTCGGGCAGGCCGTCCTCGGCGAGCACGGTGAACCCGTTCTGGGTGGCGCCGACCACGGCCACGTCGAAGGTGCCCGCCCCCAGGTCGTAGACGGCGAGCGCCTGGCCGGGGGCCAGCGTCTTGCCGGGGAAGGAGGCGAAGTGCGCGGCCGCGGCCACCGGCTCGGGCACCAGCGACAGGTTCGTGCCCATCCCGGCCAGCCGCGCGGCGGAGAGCAGCACGTTGCGGCGGACCGGGCCCCACTGCGCGGGGTGGGTGAGCCGGACCTCGTCGGGCTGTTCGCCGCCGAGCTGGCGGGAGGTCTCGTCGAGCACGCGGCGCAGGATCGCCGCCAGCGCCTCGCTGACCGGCACGATGTCGTTGCCCAGCAACAGGGTCTGCTCGTCCACGCGGCGCTTGGGGTTGGGCTCGAAGCGGGTCGGGTCCAGGCGGGCGCGGCGTTCGGCGTCCCGGCCGACCATCAGCGTGCCGTCCTCCCCGGCGAAGACCGCCGACGGCATGTTCGCCGAGCCGTCCACCTCGACCACGCGCGGCGCGCGCCCGTGCGCGGACAGCACGGCCACCGTGTTCGAGGTCCCGAGGTCCACCGACAGGATCCGCACGACACTCCCCTCTCCAAGCCCCCCAGCGGGACGAACGCGGTGATGTTCCCACGTCAACCACCCCGGCGTATGGCCACCCGTCAGATTCCCCGAGGCGAAATTGTCGGACCCCCGGCGCAAGATGGAGAGCGTGACCGGAGTGCTGGACCTCTTCTCCCCCGCGACCAGGGATTGGTTCGCGGGGGCCTTCGCCGCGCCCACGCAGGCCCAGGAGGGGGCGTGGCGAGCGGCACACGCCGGGGAGCACGCGCTGGTCGTGGCGCCGACCGGCTCGGGCAAAACGCTGTCGGCCTTCCTGTGGGCGCTGGACCGGCTCGCCGTGGAGCCGCCGCCGGAGAACGTGCTGCACCGCTGCCGGGTGCTGTACGTCTCACCGTTGAAGGCGCTCGCCGTCGACGTGCAGCGCAACCTGCGGGCCCCGCTGGCCGGCATCTCCCAGGCGTCGCGGCGGCTCGGGCTGCGGCCGCCGGAGATCGAGGTCGGCATGCGCACCGGCGACACCACGGCCGCCGAGCGCCGGTCGTTCCAGCGCACCCCGCCGGACATCCTGGTCACCACGCCGGAGTCGCTGTTCCTCATCCTCACCTCGTCGGCCAGGGAGTCGCTGCGCGGGGTGGAGACGGTGATCGTCGACGAGGTGCACGCGGTGGCGGGCAGCAAACGCGGCGCGCACCTGGCGCTGTCGCTGGAACGGCTGGACGCGCTGCTGCCGAAACCGGCCCAGCGGATCGGCCTGTCCGCCACGGTCCGCCCGATCGACGAGGTGAGCGCCTTCCTCAGCGGCGGGCGGCCGGTGCGGGTGGTGCAGCCGAAGCTGGCCAAGACCATCGAGGTCCGGGTCGAGGTGCCGGTCGAGGACATGGCCGATCTCGACGCGCCGCGGCAGTCACCGGGTGAGCCGGAAGCCGCGCCGGCGTTCCCGATGGACGGGGAACTCGAGCCGCCGGAGGAGATCCGGCGGCCGTCGATCTGGCCCGCGGTGGAGGAACGGGTGCTGGAGCTGATCCGCGCCCACCGCTCCACCATCGTGTTCGCGAACTCGCGGCGGCTGACCGAGCGGCTCACCTCGCGGTTGAACGAGCTGGCCACGGAAATCGGCTCCGAGCTGCAGCCGGGGCAGCGGTTCCCGGCCGAGGCGATCGGCGAATCGGGCCTGTCCACCGGGGCCGAGCCGGTGATCGCGCGGGCGCACCACGGGTCGATGTCGCGGGAGCAGCGCACGCACGTCGAAGAGGACCTGAAGTCCGGGCGGCTGCCGTGCGTGGTGGCGACCTCCTCCCTGGAACTGGGCATCGACATGGGCGCGGTCGACCTGGTGGTGCAGATCGAGGCGCCGCCGACGGTGGCGTCCGGGCTGCAACGGGTGGGCCGGGCCGGGCACCAGGTGGGCGCGGTCTCCAGCGGGGTGATGTTCCCCAAGTTCCGCGGCGACCTGGTTTCCTGCGCGGTGGTCGCCGAGCGGATGGCGGCCGGGGCGATCGAGGCGGTGCGGTACCCGCGCAACCCGCTGGACGTGCTGGCCCAGCAGGCGGTGGCGATGGTCGCGCTGGAGCCGTGGACGGTGGACGAGCTGGCCGGGCTGGTCCGCCGCGCGGCCCCGTTCGCCAGCCTGCCGGACGACGCGCTGCACGCCGTGCTGGACATGCTCGCCGGGCGCTACCCCAGCGAGGAGTTCGGCGAGCTGCGCGCGCGGATCACCTGGGACAGGGTCACCGGTGAGCTGCGCGGGCGGCCGGGGTCGCAGCGGCTGGCGGTCACCTCGGGCGGCACCATCCCGGACCGCGGGCTGTTCACCGTGATGACGCCGGGCGCGGAGGGCAGGCCGGGCTCGCGGGTGGGCGAGCTGGACGAGGAGATGGTCTACGAATCGCGGGTGGGCGACGCGATCCTGCTCGGCACCTCGTCCTGGCGGATCACCGACATCACCCACGACCGGGTGATCGTGGTGCCGGCTCCCGGTGAGCCCGCCCGCATGCCGTTCTGGAAGGGGGACGCGCAGGGGCGGCCGCTGGAACTGGGGCGGGCGCTGGGCGCGTTCGTCCGCGAACTGTCCACTTTGGAGGAATCGGCGGCCCGTGAACGGGCGGGCGCGGCCGGGCTGGACGAGTTCGCCACCGGCAACCTGCTGGCCTACCTCGGGGAGCAGCGCTCGGCCACGCGGCACGTGCCGAACGACCGCACGGTGCTGCTCGAGCGCTATCGCGACGAACTGGGCGACTGGCGGGTCATCCTGCACTCCCCGTTCGGCGGGCAGGTGAACGCGCCGTGGGCGCTGGCGATCGCCGCGCGGCTGCGGGAGAACCGCGGGGTCGACGCGCAGGTGGCGCATTCCGACGACGGGATCGTGCTCCGGCTGCCGGACGCGCTGGACGCCGAGGGCGGGGACATCCGGGTCGAGGTGGACGACGTGCTGCTGGACCCGGAGGAGGTCGAGCAGCTGATCATCGCCGAGGTCGGTGGTTCGGCGTTGTTCGCGGCCCGGTTCCGGGAGTGCGCGGCGCGGTCGCTGCTGCTCCCCCGGCGGGACCCGCGGCGGCGAAGTCCGTTGTGGCAGCAGCGGCAACGGGCGTCGCAACTGCTGTCGGTGGCGGCCAAGTACGAGCGCTTCCCGGTGGTGCTCGAAGCGATGCGGGAGTGCCTGCAGGACGTGTACGACGTCGGCGGGCTGCGTGAGCTGATGTCCGACGTGCGGTCCCGCAAGGTGCGGGTGGTCGAGGTGGAGACGCCGTCGCCCTCGCCCTTCGCGCGGAGCCTGCTCTTCGGGTACGTCGGCATGTTCCTCTACGAGACGGACGCCCCGCTGGCCGAGCGGCGGGCGGCCGCGCTGTCGCTGGACTCCACGCTGCTGGCGGAACTGCTGGGCACCGAGGCGATCCGCGAACTGCTCGACGCGGAAACGGTGGCCGAGGTCGAGCGGTCGTTGCAGCGCCTGGACGAGGATCGCCACGCCCGGCACGCCGAGGACGCCGCCGACCTGCTGCGGTTCCTCGGTGACCTGTCCGTCGAAGAGGCGGCGCGGCGTGGCATCCAGCCGGAGTGGCTGACCGAGCTGGAAGCCGCCCGGCGGGCGATCCGGGTGCGGATCGCCGGGCAGGAACGGTTCCTGGCCATCGAGGACGCGGGCCGGGTGCGGGACGCGCTCGGTGCGGCGTTGCCGGTCGGGGTGCCGGAGGCGTTCACCGAGCCGGTGCCCGATCCCTTGGGCGGGCTGCTGATCCGTTATGCCCGCACACGTGGTCCGTTCACCGCGCGGCAGGCGGCGGAGCGGTTCGGGCTGGGGCCCGCCGTGGTGACCGGTGTGCTCGATCGCCTCACCGGCGAGGGCAGGCTGGTGCGCGGTGAGCTGAGCCCGGTCGGGCATCCGGGTGAGCGCGAACCACACGATCTCGGGCTGGAGTACTGCGATTCCTCGGTGCTGCGGCGGTTGCGGCGGGCTTCGCTGGCGAAGCTGCGTGCCGAGGTCGAGCCGGTGGAACCCGCCGCGCTGGGCCGGTTCCTGCCCGCCTGGCACGGGATCGGGGCGCGGATGCGGTCGGCGCCGACCGCGGACGACGTGCTGTCGGTGGTGGAACAACTGGCCGGGGCACCGCTGCCGGCCAGTGCGGTGGAGTCGCTGATCCTGCCCAGCAGGTTGCCGGGGTACCACCCGGCGTTGCTCGACGAGTTGTCCACCGCCGGCGAGGTGGTCTGGGCGGGCTGCGGCACGCTGCCGGGCAGTGACGGCTGGCTGGCGCTGGCGCCGGCCGATGTCGCGGACCTGCTGTTGCCGGAGGTGGAGGAGAACCCGCCGGACGGGCCGCTGCACGCCGCCATCCTGTCCACTTTGGATGGTGGGGCGCTGTTCTTCCGCCAGCTGGTGGACCGGGTTTCGGTGCTGGTGGACGCGCCACCGGCCGACGGCGACGTGGTGACCGCGTTGTGGGAACTGGTGTGGGCGGGGCTGGTCACCGGGGACACGCTCGCACCGATGCGGGCGCAGCTCTCCGGTTCCGGCGCGGCGCACAAACCGCGGCGGGCGGCCCCACGCGGCCGGTACGCCCGGATGCGCGCGGCGCGGCCGGCGATGCCCTCGCGTACCGGTCCGCCGACCGTGGCCGGGCGCTGGGGGCTCACGCCCAACCGGGAGGCGGAGCCCACGCGGCGCACGCACGCGCGGACCGAGGCCTTCCTGGAACGGCACGGCGTGCTCACCAGGGGCGCGCTCGACACCGAACGGGTCACCGGCGGGTTTTCCGGGATCTACAAGGTGTTGCGGGGTATGGAGGACTCCGGGCAGGTGATCCGGGGGTACGTGGTGGAAGGGCTCGGCGCGGCCCAGTTCGCCGCCAAGGGCGCGGTGGACCGGTTGCGCGCGATGTCCGACAACGCGGGCGGGCGCACACCGGCCGGGGCGGTGGTGCTGGCGGCCACCGATCCGGCGCAGCCGTACGGTGCCGCGCTCGACTGGCCCGCGGCGGTGGGCGAGACCAAGCACCGGCCCGCCAGGAAGGCCGGGGCGCTCGCGGTGCTGGTCGACGGGGTGCCGGTGCTGTACGTGGAACGCGGCGGGCGCTCGCTGCTGTCGTTCACCGAGGCAGAACCGGCGTTGCGCGCGGCGGCGGAGGCGTTGTCCGCCGCGGTGCGGTCCGGCTGGCTGGGACAGCTGTCGGTGCAGCGGGCCGACGGGGAGCACGCGCTGACCTCCGCGCTGGCCGAAATCCTGCGGGAGGCCGGGTTCCGGGCGACGCCGAAGGGGCTGCGCCTGCGGGCCTGATGGTCTCCTAAACTGCGGGGAAAGCTGGGGACCTATCGAAGGACGAAGATTCATGGCGTTGCGAGAGCTGCGGTACTTCGGCGATCCGGTGCTCAAGACGGTCAGCGATCCGGTCACCCGGTTCGACAAGTCCACCGAGTCGCTGGTGGCCGACCTGATGGACACCGTGGCCGCGCCCGGTCGCGCGGGGCTGGCCGCGCCGCAGATCGGCGTGAACCTGCGCGTGTTCAGCTACGACGTGGAAACGCTCAAGGGGTACGTGATCAACCCGGAGATCGTCGAGCTCTCCGAGGAGACACACGAGATCAACGAGGGCTGCCTTTCCGTGCCGGAGTTGTGGTTCCCGACGGTGCGGGCGAAGCACGCCGTGGTGAAGGGCGTCGACCTGCGCAACGAGCCGATCGTGGTGGAAGGTGACGACGTGCTGGCGCAGTGCCTGCAGCACGAGACCGATCACCTCGACGGGGTGCTCTACCTCGACCGGCTCACGCAGGAGCGCAAGAAGAAGGCGTTGCGCGAGGCACGCGGCAAGGACTGGTTCTGGTCGCGCTGAGCCCGCGTCAGCGGCACGCTCAGCCTGCCGGGATTTCGATGCGGAGCACGCCTTCCTTGGCGTCCGGCTCGGGGGCGTGCAGGCCCGCGCGCAGGACGGCCCGGCGCACGGCGTCCTGACCGGGCAGGCAGACGGCGACCAGTTCGCGGTGCCCGGCGGCGGCACCCAGTTCGGCCAATCTGCCGAGCAGCGCGGTGCCGAGGCCCTTGCGCTGCCAGTCGTCCGCCACCAGCAGGGAGACCTCGGCGGGACCGCCGTTCGCCGACGGGATCAGCTGTCCGAGCGCGACCACCTCCCGCCCGGCGATGGCCAGCAGGCTCAGCCCGCGTGGCGGCATCAGCAGCCGGTGCAGCCAGCGACGCGGCACCGTGCGCAGGCCGGTGTGGTAGCGGTGGAACAGGGTGTCCGTCGAGCAGCGGGTGTGCAGCGCGAACACGGCGTCGGTGTCCGCGGGGCGGCCGGGGCGCAGCACGACCATGGCGCCGTCGGTGCAGGTGACCACCGAGGGGCCCGCCAGGTTCGCCCGCACGGCGGCGAGCAGGCCGAGCATGGCCTGCGCCCGCGCGATCTCCAGCTGCACGAACGGCGCCCAGCTGCGGCGGGCGACCAGCGCGCCTTCCGGTCCGACGGGGAAGACCCGGCGGTGACCGCCTTCGGTGCGGGCCGGGTTCGCTTCGTTCGACGGGACCAGCGTGACCATGTCCGCGGCGAGCACGTCTCGCAGCACGTCGGCCAGCTTCGCCGGGTCGTCGACCGCGCGGCCGGCGGCGGCCAGCGCGGCGGTGGCGGGTTCGACCAGCTCGCGCACGTCGGCGTCGGTGACCCCGGCGCATTCGCAGCCTTCGGCGGCGATCGCCTCGACCAGTTCGGCGCGGCCGAGACCGGGGGCCGGGCGGACCACCAGCTCGTCGAGGACCCCGCCCGGCACCGGCATGACCTGCAGGCCGAGAATGTTGCAGCCGAGGTCGGCCAGCCGGATGGTGATCCTGGCGAGGGTGCCGGGACTGTCGTCCATCCGGATCCGCAGGCGCCAGGTCGTGCCGGTGGCGGTCTCCACGGTGGTCTGCGCTGCGGTCGTTCGGCCCATGTCCATCGCCCCACGGTCCGCCCCGGTTGTTGCCGGTCGGGGGCGCGGGTGTTACCGCCGTGTCAGCGCCTGCGCACCTCGGGTCACGCCGGGGAAACAACCCGGAAGTCGTTGCCCTCCGGGTCCTGGTGCGGGCCCGGTTCGGGGCCGGTCACCTCGAAGCGCACCCTGTCCTCGACCTGCTTGGCGTCGCCGTCGAGCAGCACTTCCAGCCACGGACCGGTGCCCTCGGGTGCGCGCAGGCCGAGCTGCACCGGGTGCCGCCGGTGGATCGGCCAGCCCGTGGTGGCGGACCAGAACTCGCCCAGCCGGTCGAAGGCGGCGGGCTCGATCGGCCCGGCGTCGAGCACCACCGCCGCGAACGTGCCCGTGTACTCCGGCCGGGGTTCCAGCACGCAGAACTCGTTGCCCGCCGGGTCGGCGAGTACCTCCCACGGCAGCTCGCCGCGCTGGCCGATGTCCGCCCGCGTCGCCCCGAGCGACAGCGCTCTGTCCACAATGGACTTCTGCACCGCGGCCGACGGGCTGGCCAGGTCCAGGTGGATGCGGTTCTTCACCGTCTTCGGCACCGGCGATTCCTCGAAGGCCAGCGTGAAGTCCTTCGAGAACACCTCGACGCGACCGGGGCCGTCCGCCATGATCTGCCACTCGACCAGGTCGGACCAGAACCCGGCGACCGCCCACGGCCGCGCCACGTCGAACACCACCGCCGAGAGCCCCATGCGGCAGACCCTAGCTCGATCCACTTCCCCATGGATCCGCTACCGGTCCGCTACCGGGTGGCCAGCCGCAACAGGGCCCACAGCTGGGCGATGGCGTCGAAATCCCCGTCCTGGGTCACCGCGCCGTTGGGCAACCTGCCCCACAGCCAGAGGTAGACCGTCACCGGCGGACCGGTGACCTGCGCGTCGGCCCGCTCGGCCTCCTCCTCGGTGCAGCGCCAGGCGTGGGTCTCCCCCGGCCCGGCCCTGGCGAACCAGCTGTGGTCGCCGGTCCGCACCGCCACCGAGCTCTCCCTGGTGCCGGACAGGCCCAGCTCGAAGAGCCGGTGCCCGAACCAGAGCCGGAGCACCTCGTCCACCCCGTCGAGCGCGACGTCCTCGCCGATGTGCCCGCGCTCGCGCCCGGCGGCCTCCTCCAGGTCCACCCGGTGGACCGTGGTCTCGTGCGCCATCCGGCGCCGCCAGAAGTGGTAGGTCTCGTCCTCCGGCCACCAGGTGGAGGCCCATTCGCCGGGTGGGTGGGCCACCAGCCGGGCGTGCAGCTCACGCAGGCCGGCGCCCAGGTACTCCTCGGTCGATTGCCCCTCGCCGGGCTCGCGCTGCCAGTGCTCAGGCGGCTCGCCGGTGTCCAGCCGCCCGGTCACCACCCGGTACACACTGCCCACGTGACGCAACAGCCCGTCGGTGCTGAAGCCGGGACAGGAGGGCACCGGCGCTTCCGGCGCGGTCGTGCGCGCGAGCTCGCTCAGCGACTCGCCCTCGGTAGCGATCACGTCCAGCAACCGGCCGGGATCGACGAGGTCGTGCCGCCACATCAACTGCTCCCGTGCACAGCCCGGCGAGCCAGCTCGAGGAACTGCGCGCTCTGCTCGACCAGCTCGTCCGCCGTCTCCGCGCTGGGGCGGCGGCTGGTGCCGGCCAGCAGGGCGGCCTGCGCCGCGGAGTTGGCGGCGAAGAACAGCGCCCACTCCTTCAGCTCGGGCACCGCCGTCTCCAGCAGCACCCACACGCTGGCCGGTCTGGCGCGGCCCCGGTGGGGGCGGCCACGCGCGGCCACCACCGCCGCGGCCGACTTGTGCGCGGCCAGGTAGGCGGACACGAAACGCTCGGCGGGGTCGGTCTCCTGGCTCGCCTCGGTCAGCGCCCGCCGGGCTCTGGCGAGCAGGGAGACCGCGGCGGGGGGTGCGGGTGGCCGCAGGGACATCGGCAGCATCGTCTGCGCGGCGCACACTCGTGAAGTGATCGCTGAGGACATGAGCAGCCTTTCGCTTTCCCCGGTGCGTCCCGGGCTGGCGGCGGCACCCGGCGACGAAACGCTTCCCCCGCCCCGCCGCCGGGTACCTGTCCGGCGGGCGCCCACCGGACGTCGAACGTATGTTCGAACTCCACAGTAACCCGTACCCGGCGATTCGCCAAGTGCCACCGCTGCGCCGGTCCGGGGGCTCGTGATCTGATGGATGGCATGAGCACCTTCGACCACCCCGCGATCGCCAAGGTGGCGGCCGCGCTCGCCGAAGCCGGCCTGCCCCACGCCGCCGAGGGCATCCGGATCCTGCCCGCCGACGCCCGTACCGCCGCGCAGGCCGCCGAAGCGCTCGGCGTCGAGGTCGGCGCGATCGCCAACAGCCTGGTGTTCCGCGCCACCTTCGCCGACGGCGACCGCCCGCTGCTCGCGCTGACCTCCGGGGCCCACCGCGCCAACGTGGCCACGCTCGCCGGACTGGCCGGCGCTTCGGCCGTGGGCAAGGCCGACCCGGCGTTCGTCAAGGAGCACACCGGCCAGGTGATCGGCGGCGTGGCGCCGGTCGGGCACCCGGCGAAGCTGACCACGCTGGTGGACACCGCACTGGCGGCCCACGAGGTGGTGTGGGCCGCCGCCGGGCACGCGAAAGCCGTGTTCCCCACCACCCACGCCGAACTGCTCGCGCTCACCGGGGGTCGTGCGGGCGCTTTGGCCGGCGCGCGGGAGAATCCACACCCGTGACCGCGACCTCTTCCGGCTACACCCGGTTCGCCCGTCTCTCCCAGGCGGAGTTCCGGGCGCGGCTCCCCGAAGCGCTCGACATCTACGTCAGCGCGATGCGCTACCCCGACGGCACGGCCGAGCAGCGCGCCCCCATGTGGCTCACGCACGCGCTGCGCGAGGGCTGGCGCTGCATCGCCGCGCTGGACTCCGACGACACGCTGCTCGGGCTCGCCTACGGCTACCGGGGCAGCGTCGGGCAGTGGTGGCACGAGCAGGTGCGCCGCGGGCTGCTGCAGCGCGACGGTCAGGAGGCCGCCGACCGGTGGCTCGGCGACTACTTCGAGCTGACCGAGATCCACGTGCGACCGGACCAGCAGGGCGCGGGCATCGGCGAGGACCTCCTGCGCCGCCTGCTCGACGGGGTGCGCAACCAGCGGGTGCTGCTGTCCACCCCGGAGGGCACCAGCCGGGCGTGGAAGCTCTACCGCCGGGTCGGGTTCGTCGACGTGCTGCGGGACTACTACTTCGCCGGTGATCCGCGCGCGTTCGCCATTCTCGGGCGCACGCTGCCGCTGGAGCCACCGCGGTAGCAGCGGATTGAACGCTGTTTGTTCGACAGAAATCAGCTGACGAACTCCTCCGCCATTCGGCAAGATGTCCTCTTCGGACCGAAGAATGTAACGTCGCACGGCAGCACGACGACTCTGGTGAGCGAATCGAATTGCCGCGCGATGCCCGAGGGGGAAGAGAATGCCCGAGCAATTCACCAGGCCGCTGCTCGTGCTCGGCACACCGGGCGAGCAGCGTCGCGACGGGGACCGCCACGGACGGCGGGAACCCGAGCGCGAGGACCCGGACCGGCTGAGCCGCGCGCTGCACGCGCTGGCCACCCAGGTCCGCCAGTTGAGGCGCTGACCGGGGCCCGGACCGGCGGCCGGGCCCCGGCCGCACTCAGCCCCGCCTGGCCGTGGTGCCGCCGGCGGGCAGTGACGCCACCGCCAGCGCGCCGACCAGCAGCGCCGCCCCGAGCCAGCCGGTCAGGCCCAGCCGTTCACCCAGCAGCAACGCCGCCAGCAGGGCGGCGACCAGCGGTTCCAGCAACGCGGCCAGCGCCGCCACCACCGGGTGCGCGGTGCGCAGGCCGCGGAAGTAGGCCGCGTAGGCCACCGCGGTCGGCAGCACCGCCAGGAACAACGCCGCGGCCACCACCTCGGGCCGCCAGTCCGCCGACAGCGCCGTGCCCAGGCTCAGCGGTAACAGCAGGATCCCGCCGGTCAGGCACCCGAACGCGATGGTGGGCAGGGGTGCCAACCCCGGCACCGGCTTGCCGTTGACCAGCGTCAACACCGCGAAACCGGCTCCGGCGCCCAGTGCGCAGGCCAGCCCGCCGACCAGCCTGCCGCCGGTGACCACCCCGTCCGAGGACGAGGTGAGCAGCACCAGTCCCGCCAGCGCGATGGCCACCGCGACCAGCGTGGGCACGGCGGGCAGGCGCCGGTCTCGGACGGTGGTGGCCACCGCGACGAACACCGGCACGCTGCCGATCGTGGTCATGGTCGCCACGCTCACCGAGGTCAGTGCCACCGAGGCGAAATAGCTCACCTGGAACACCGCGAGCAGCACGCCGACAACGAGCAACCGAACCAGTGCCGCGCGACCGCGCGGCACTACGCGCAATTGACCGGTCACTGCCAGATACCCGATGGCGCAGATTCCGCCGAACAACAGCCGGCACCCGGCGACACCCAGTGGATGCAGATTTCCTCGCGCGGTGAGAAATGCGCCGGCGAGACCGCCGGTACCCCACAGCACACCCGCGGTGATCAACGCGCCCACCGCTCGTTCTTTGGCGGGCGCGGTTACGGAAATGGACAAGAAGAACACGCTCCAACATCGAAGGAACTCGGCAATTCCGACGTGCGGGGCGAAGTGGTCGTCACGAAGACGCCGTGCGGGGCTCAGCCCGGTGCACGGCTCGTCAGCGCCCCGCTCAGGAGCGCGGGGGTGGGGTGACGAGGAAGACCCGGTGCATGCGGGCCAACCTACCCGATCACCGCCGGGCGGCCCATCCGATTGAGGTCCGCCTCACCGGCGTTGCCCCCGCTGCAGACCACCGCGACGGTCCGCCCGGCGAACCGTTCCCGGTGGGCCAGCAGCGCGGCGAGCGCGGCGGCACCGGCGCCCTCGGCCACGGTGTGCGCGGCCCGCAGGTAGAGCCGCTGCGCTTCCTCGATGTCACTGTCGTCGACCAGCACGAAGTCGGCGAGCCGGTCGCGCAGGAGCCGCTGGGTCAGTGCGAAGCCGGAGCCGGTCGCCAGGCCCTCGACGGTGGTCCGGTTGGGGCGGTCGACCAGTTCGCCCGCGCGCCAGGAGTCGTGGGCCGCGGGTGCCGCCGCCGACTGCACGGCGATCACCTCGCACTCCGGCGCCAAGGCCGCCGCGACCAGTGTGGCCGCGGCCGCCCCGGTCCCGCTGCCGACCGGGACCAGCACCACGTCGAGTTCGGGTTCCTGCTCGAAGAGCTCGAGGTAGGCGGTGGCGACCCCGGCGATGATCTCCGGTTCGTTGGCCGCGCTGACCAGCCGCATACCGCGTTCGGCGGCGAGTTGTTCCGCGTGGGCGCGGGCCTGCTCGAACCGCTCGCCGTGCTCGACCAGTTCCGCCCGCAGGTCGCGGACCGCCTGCGCCTTGGCCGGATTGGGGTGTTCCGGCATGACGATGGTGCACCGCACACCGTGGTGGGCGGCGGCGTGGGCGAGCGACTGCGCGTGGTTGCCGGTCGAGTAGCCGAGCACCCCGCGCTCCCGCTCCGCCGGGTCGAGCGAAGCGAGCAGGTTGAGGCCGCCACGCACCTTGAAAGCGCCGGTGGGCTGGAGGTTCTCGTGCTTGACGCGGACCCTCGCGCCGGTCGCCGCGTCGAGCGCGGGGTACGCCGACAGCGGGGTCGGCGCGAGCAGGGAACGGAGGAGCCGGCGGGCGCGCAGCGCGTCGGTGATGGTCGGAAGCCGCATGTCCCCACCGTCGCAGCGGCCGATCCATAGGTCCAATGGAAATTTGTCAACAAATCATCGATGAGATCTATAGTTGAGCGCGTGTTCGATCTCGTCCGCCTGCGGGTGCTGGTGGCGGTCGCCCGGGAAGGTTCGGTGACCGCGGCCGCTGACGCGCTGCACTACGCGCAGCCGTCGGTGAGCCACCACCTGGCGCGACTGGAAGCCGAGGCCGGGGTGCCGTTGCTGCAGCGGGCAGGGCGAGGTGTCCGGCTCACCGAGGCCGGAGAACTGTTGGTGCGGCGGGCCGAGGAAATACTGGGGCAGGTCGAGTCGGCGCGAGCGGAACTGGCCGCGCACGCCGGTTTGCGCACGGGACGGGTCCGGCTCGCGGCCTTCCCGACCGCGCTGGCGACGCTGGTCCCGGCGGCGGCCGCGTGGCTGGCCGCCGAGCACCCCGGCGTCGACCTGGCGCTCACCGAGGCCGAGCCGCCGGAAGCGCTGACCGCGTTGCGCAACGGCGATGCCGACGTGGCGCTGGTGTTCGAGCACGACCACGAGCCGGACCTGCGGAACGTGCGGATGACGCCGCTGCTGGAGGAGCCGCTGTACGCGGTGACCGCGGCCGATCGTGACTGGGCGGGCCCGCGCGCGGAACTGGCGACCTACGCCGGGGAACGGTGGATCGCGGGCTGCCCGCGGTGCCGGGCGCACCTGGTGAAAGCGTGCGCGGAAGCGGGTTTCGAGCCGGAGATCACCTTCGAGACCGACGACTACGTCGCCGTGCAGGCACTGGTCGCGGCGGGACTGGGGGTGAGCACGCTACCCGGCCTGGCGTTGCTGGCGAACCGGAACACAGCCGTGCGCACCGACCGCCTTCCCGGTCACCTGCGCCGAGTTCTCGTTGCCACCTATGGGAAACCGCCGCTACCGCTCCCCGCTCAGGCGCTCACCGATGCGCTCACGGCCACCGCCACGACCCCGCGATGGCCGTGAATGTGGCTTTCACGGCGGAATTCGCCGTGAAAGCCACATTCACGGCACTGACTCAGTCGAGGCGGGCCAGTTGCTCGCGCAGGGTGTCCAGGCCCATGCCGCCGAGTGCGAGCGCCTTGGTGTGGAACTCCTTGATGTCGAAGGAATTCCCCTTGCGCGCCCGCGCCTCCTCACGCGCGGCCAGCCACAGCCGCTCGCCGAGCTTGTACGACGGCGCCTGCCCCGGCCAGCCGAGGTACCGGTCGATCTCGTCGTACACGTGTGCTTCGTCGGTGATGGTGCGGGTCAGCATGAACTCCAGGCCCAGTTCGGGCGTCCAGCGCTCCCCCGGGTGGAAGTCGGCGTCGGCCGGGATTTCCAGTTCCAGGTGCATGCCGATGTCCACGATCACCCGTGCGGCGCGGAAAAGCTGCTCCGACAGCATGCCGAGCAGGTCGCCGTCGTCGTCCAGGTAACCGAGGTCCTGCATCAGCCGCTCGGTGTAGAGCGCCCAGCCCTCGGCGTGCCCGGAGGTGAACGCGATCATGCGCTGGTACTTGTTCAGCGAGGCCGACTGGTACACCGCGGTGGCGATCTGCAGGTGGTGCCCCGGCGCGCCCTCGTGGTAGACGGTGCTGACCTCGCGCCAGGTGGTGAACTCGTCCTTGTCCGCGGGCAGCGACCACCACATCCGGCCGAAACGGCTGAAGTCCTCGCTCGGCGAGGTGTAGTACGCGCCGACCCCGCCACCGGGCGGCGCGATCTTGCACTCCAGCGCCATCACCGCGTCGGGGATCTCGAAGTGCTTGCCACGCAACGACTTCAGCGCCTCATCGGACAGATTCTGCATCCAGGCTTCGAAAGCGTCCCGGCCCCGCACGCGGTAGCGCTCATCGGCGTCGAGCGTGGCGGCCGCCTCGGCGAGCGTCCCGCCCGGCTTGATCCGGTCGGCGACCTCGCGCATTTCCGCTTCCAGGCGCAGGAATTCCGCCCAGCCCCAGGTGTAGGCCTCCTGCAGGTCCAGCTTCGCGCCGACGAAGAACCGGGACCACAACTGGTAGACCTCTTCGCCGACGGCGTCCTTCGTCGGAGCGACCGGCGCGAGTTCGGCCCGCAGGAAACCGGCGAGTTCGGCGTACGCCTCTTCGGCGAGCCGGGCCCCGCGCTCGAGTTCCGGCGTGCGTTCCGGCGCGCCGTCGATCAGCGTGCTGAAGTAGCCCTTCTTGCCATGCAGCCCGGCCCAGGTTTCCGCCTGCTCGGCGACCTTGCTGACCTGGCGCAGCGCGGCCACCCGGCCGGCGTCGGCCGCGGTCAGCAGCGAGGAGCGCAGGCCGTCGAGGCTATCCGGCACCGCGGCCATCCGGGTGGCGATCCGCTGCCAGTCCTCGGCGGTTTCGGTGGGCATCAGGTCGAAGACCATGCGCAGGTCCTGCACCGGGCTCGCGATCACGTTCAGCGCGGACAGGTCCAGCCCGGCGTCGTGGATCTCCAGCTCCAGCCCGATCCGCTCGAGGAAGACCGCCTTCGCCGCGCGCTCGCCGTCGTCGGCGGGTTCGGCGGCCTGGACCGCCTCCAGCGCGCGGCGGGCCAGCGTCGCGCGGGCGGTGTACCCGGCGGGCGAGTAGTCGGTCAGCTTGTCGTCGTGCCCGGCGATGCCGAACACCGTCGCGGCGACCGGGTCGGCGGCGGCGAGGTCGTCGACGTAGCGGTCGCAGATCGCGTGCACGCCCTGTTCAGTGGAAACCATGTGGCGCACGCTACCTGGCGCCGACGTGCACCGGCAGCAGGTTACGCGCGTGCCGGGACCAGGCCTAGCCGGTTGACCACCTCGCGGGTGGCCTTGGACCGGTTGAAGGTGTAGAAGTGCAGGTCCGGCACGCCTTCGGCGATAAGCCGCTCGCACAGTTCGGTGACCACGTCGAGCCCTTCGGCGCGGAACGCGGCGGGGTCGTCCTCCAGCGGGGAGAGCCGCTCGAGCAGCCTGCCGGGCGCGCTGGCGCCGGACAGCTCGATCGTCTTGCGCAGGGTCCGCGGGGTGGTCAGCGGCATGATGCCCGGGATCATCAGCGCGTCCGAACCGGCCGCGGCGACCCGGTCGCGCAGGCGCAGGAAGTCCTCCGCCTCGAAGAACAGCTGGGCGATGGCGAAGTCGGCGCCCGCGTTGAACTTCCGCACCAGGTGGCGGGTGTCCTCGTCGAGGTCGGCCGAGCGCGGGTGGCCGTAGGGGAACGCGGACACACCGACGCAGAAGTCCCCGAGCGAGCGCACCAGCTCGACCAGTTCCTCGGCGTAGTTCAGCCCGGCCGGGTGCGGGATCCACTCGCCGTACGGGTCGCCGGGCGGGTCGCCGCGCAGGGCGAGGATGTTGCGCACGCCGACCGCGGCGTACCAGCCGATCACGTTGCGCAGTTCGGCGACCGAGTGGTTGACCGCGGTCAGGTGCGCCATCGGCACCAGCGTGGTCTCCGTGGCCACCCTGGCGATGCTGCGGATGGTGCCGTCGCGGCTGGTCCCGCCGGCGCCGTAGGTGATCGACATGTACGCCGGGTCGTACCCCTCCAGCTCCCGGATCGACCGCCACAGGATCGCTTCGTCGGCGTCGTCACGGGGCGGGAAGAACTCCACCGAGAACACGGTTTCGTTGCCGCGCAGCCGTTCCACCACCGAGGTCATGACGGTCATGCTAGTGGTCGGAGTCCGTTTGGCGAGACCGGCCTCTCGGGTGATGGGACGGATCACACCACCCAGCGCAGCCCCGCGGTGACCACCACGGCGAGCGTGATGGACGGCAGGGCGGGCAGCTTGAGCAGGTAGGCACCGCCCGCCACGCCGAGTCCGGCGCAGAGCCGCCAATCGAGCGCGGACCAGCCCTGACCGGTGACGTCGGTGACCACGAGCCCGGCCAGCAGCGCGGGCGCGAGCGCGGCGATCACCGCCGAAGCCCACGGCGGCAGCTCACGGTCGCCCAGCAACGCGGGACCGGCTGCTTTGATCCCCACGCTGACCGCCGCGACGAGCAGGATGCTCACCCAGAGTTCACTCATACCGGCACCTCCCGCGGCCACTGCTCCACCTGTGCGTTCATGTCGTCACGTTCCGTTGTCCGGCTCGCCGGGTTCGCAGGCCGAGCAGCGCGGCGGCGGCCGAACCGACGATGGCGAGGCCGACCGGCAGCACCAGTGCCAGCCCGGCGGCCAGGACCACGGCCAGCGCGGCGACCTCACGGGCCGCCGGTTCCTTGCGCAGCTCGTCGATCAGCAGGAGCAGGAAGAAGCCGGGGAACACCACGTCCAGGCCGAACCGGTGCACCACGTCGGCGGGCGGCGCGACCAGCACGCCGGCGAGCGTGCCGAGCACCCAGGCCGGGAACTGCACGATCGTGCCGCCGATCATCTTCTCCCGGTCGAACCGGCCGCCGCCGAGGTGCGCGGCCGCCCAGGAGGCGTCCACCACGGCCTGGCCTTCCAGCGCCCGCCGCAGCCTGCCGCCCTTGAAGTCGCTCGCGGCGGCCACGCCCATCGGCAGGAACCGCGCGTTGATCAGCGCGGCCGCCCCGACCGCCACGCCGATCCCGCCGTCGCCCGCCAGCGCCGCGGCCATCGCGAACTGCGCCGAGCCGGAGAACACCAGCGCCGAGCAGGCGAGCGGCGCGAGCACGCCCCAGCCGAGCGACTGGGTGAGCGCCCCGAAGGTCAGCCCCAGCACCGCGGTCGCCGTGGCGAACCCGGCGCCGACCCGGATCCCGGCGAGGTAGCCGCTGGTCCTCGATGTCTCGGAGGTCATAGCTCCAAACTAACAGGCTAAAGTCATTTAGACCATGAGAGCCTAGACTGGCGGCCATGGCGGACAGCTGGCGCGGGTACTCCCTCGCGGGTGGGCACATCGCGCTCGACCTGGTCAACACGGTGTCGTGGCGCGGCGATCCGCCCCGGCGGCTGGATCGGCTCGAACTGCCCGGCTTCTTCACCCACTGGCTCGAAGAAACCGGACTGGGCCGCTTCGACGGTGATCTGTCCGCCGTCTACCCGGGCCTGCGCGAGTTGCGCGAACTGCTCTACGCCCTGCTCGCCGAGGGCGACCCGGCGCAGGCGGACCTCGACCGCTTCGGCGAACTGCTCGCCGCGACACACGCGCGGGCGAAGGCCGAACCTTCGCTGCCGGTGCGGTGGTCGGTGCCGGTGGAGACGCCGGACGACCTCCTCCCGGCGCTCGTACTGCGGGCCGACGAACTGCTGCGGTCCCCCGAAACGGCGAACATCCGGCGGTGCGAAGGCCGCGGGTGCGCCTGGCTGTTCATCGACAGCACCCGCAACCATTCCCGCCGCTGGTGCCGGTCGGACGACTGCGGCAACCGCGAACGCGCCCGGCGCCACTACCAGCGCACGCGCGAACCCGTCTGATTCACCACATCCGGCGACCCCGGCTGGGCATCCGTCCGGGTGAACGCGGACGATGTAGGCATGAGCGAGCCGGGCTTCGACGCCGATTTCCCCGCGCACGTCGAGCGTGCGCTCGAGAAGTTCCTGTGTGAAGCGGGCGACCCGATCCGCGCGATCGAACCGATCACCGGCCCCGGCGTGGACGCGCTCAGCGAGTTCGTGCTCGGCGGTGGCAAGCGGTTGCGCCCGACCTTCGCCTGGTGGGGCTGGCGCGGCGCGGGCGGTGACCCGGACGGCCCGGACGCCGACGGCGTGCTGCAGGCGGTCGCCAGCCTGGAACTGGTGCAGGCCTGCGCGCTGATCCACGACGACCTGATGGACTCCTCCGACTCCCGCCGCGGTTCGCCGACGGTGCACGTCGCCTTCGCCAAGCGCCACGCCGACCACGGCTGGCTGGGCTCGGCGGCCGGTTTCGGCCAGGCCGCGGCCGTGCTGCTCGGCGACCTCGCACTGGCGTGGGCCGACGACATGTTCGCCGCCGCCCCGCTGCCCGCCCAGACCTTGGCCGCCGCGCGACCGGCTTGGCGCGCGATGCGTACCGAGGTGCTCGCCGGGCAATACCTGGACGTGCACACCCAGGCCACCGGCGACGCCTCCCCCGAGGCCGCGCTGCGCATCGACCGGCTGAAGACCGCCGCCTACACCGTCCAGCGCCCGCTGCACCTCGGCGCCGCGCTGGCCGGGGCGGACGACCGGCTGATCGGCGCGCTCCTTTCCTTCGGGCGCGACCTCGGTGTCGCCTTCCAGCTGCGTGACGACCTGCTCGGCGTGTTCGGTGACCCGTCGATCACCGGCAAGCCCGCCGGGGACGACCTGCGGGAAGGCAAGCGGACGCTGCTGCTCGCGCTGGGCATGGAACTCGCGGGCGCGCAGGGCCGCCAGGCCGACGCGACCGTGATCGCCGACGCGGTCGGCGACAAGGACCTCACCGAAGACGCGGTCACCGAGGTACGCGAAGCGCTGACCGGCGTCGGTGCGGTGGCCGCGGTCGAACGCCGCATCGAAGACCTCACCTCGGCGGCGCTGGACTCGCTCGACGCCGCCGAACTCGCCGAACCGGCCCCCACCCGGCTGCGGGAACTCGCGGTCCAGGCCACGCAGAGGAAGTACTAGTGACAGACCACGTCGTGGTGGTCGGCGCCGGGCTCGCCGGGCTGTCGGCCGCACTGCACCTGCTGGGTTCGGGCCGCGAGGTCACCGTGGTCGAACAGGACGAGCGCCCCGGCGGGCGCGCGGGCCAGTCCTCCCGCGACGGCTACCACCACGACACCGGCGCCAGCGTGTTCACCATGCCGGAACTGCTGGACGAGGCCTTCGCCGCGGTCGGTGAGTCCACTTCGGACCGCCTGCGGCTGATCCGGCTGGATCCGGCCTACCGCGCGCACTTCGCCGACGGCAGCACGCTCGCGCTGCACACCGACGGCGACGCGATGGAGGCGGAGATCCGCGCGTTCGCCGGTCCGGGTGAAGCGGCCGGTTACCGGCGGTTGCGCACCTGGCTGACCGAGCTGTACGCGGCGCAGAAGGACCACTTCATCGGCGACAACTTCGACTCCCCCGCCGACCTGGTCCGCCCGGAACTGGCGAAACTGGCCGCGCTCGGCGGGTTCGGCAGGCTCGGCCCGCGGATGGCACGGTACCTGCGCGACGAGCGCGTGCGGCGGCTGTTCTCCTTCCAGTCGCTCTACGCCGGGCTGGACCCGATGCGCGCGATCGGCGCGTACGGCGTCATCTCCTACATGGACACCGTCGCCGGGGTCTACTACCCGGCCGGTGGGATCGGGAAGGTCGCCGAAGCCATGGTGGCCGCGGCGGAGAAGGCCGGGGCGAAGCTGAAGTTCGCCACGCACGCGGCGTGGCTGGAGCGGCGGGGGTCCCATGTGGACGCCGTGCGCACCAGCGGTGGTGAGCGGATCGCCTGTGACGCGGTGGTGGTGGCCACCGAACTGGACGCGGCGTACCAGTTGCTCGGCGCCCGGCCGCGACGGCCGCTGCCGCTGCGGTACTCGCCCTCGGCGGTGGTGCTGTTCGGGCACACCGGCCGGTCGTGGCCGGAACTGGACCACCACACCATCTTCTTCGGCGGTGCCTGGGAACGGACCTTCGGTGAGATCATCCGCCAGGGCAGGCTGATGAGCGATCCGTCGCTGCTGGTCACCCGGCCGACCGCGACCGACCCCTCGCTCGCCCCGGCGGGCAGGCAGGTGGTCTCGGTGCTGGCACCCGCGCCGAACCTGCACGCGGGCCACGTCGACTGGGCGCGCGTCGGCCCGGCCTACCGCGAGGAACTGGTGCGCACCCTGGAAAAGCGCGGGCTGTCCGGTTTCAGCGAGGAGTTCGAGATCGTGGACGCGGTGACCCCGGCCGACTGGGCGGCACGCGGGCTCGGTGCCGGGACGCCGTTCTCACTGGCGCACACATTCGCCCAAACGGGACCTTTCCGCCCGCGCAATGTGCTGCGAGGCATCGAAAACGCGGCGCTGGCCGGGTGCGGGACCACGCCCGGCGTCGGCATCCCGCCGGTGCTCATCTCCGGAAAGCTCGCCGCCGCCCGGATCCTCGCCCGAACAGGTGCCGCGGTGGCGCACCGCGGCTAGGGTCGGAAGCATGACGACACCCAACCGGCCGATCCGGGTCGGAGTCCAGATCCAGCCCCAGCACGCCGACTACGCCACCATCCGCCGGGCCGCGTCCGAGGCCGAGGACCTCGGGGTGGACATCGCCTTCAACTGGGACCACTTCTACCCGCTCTACGGGGAACCCGACGGCAAGCACTACGAGTGCTGGACCATGCTCGGTGCCTGGGCCGAATCCACCTCGCGGGTGGAGATCGGCGCGCTGGTCACCTGCAACAGCTACCGCAACCCCGAACTGCTCGCCGACATGGCGCGCACGGTGGACAACATCAGCGACGGCAGGCTGATCCTCGGCATCGGCTCCGGCTGGTTCGAACGGGACTACACCGAATACGGCTACGAGTTCGGCACCGCCGGCGGCAGGCTGAACGACCTCGGCGAGGCGCTGCCGCGGATCGAGGCGCGGCTCGGGAAGCTGAACCCGCAGCCGGTGCGCAAGATCCCGGTGCTCATCGGTGGTGGCGGCGAGAAGAAGACGCTGCGCCTGGTGGCCAAGCACGCCGACATCTGGCACGGCTTCGGCGACCCGGAGACCGTGGAGCGCAAGGTGCGGATCCTCGACCAGCACTGCGCCGACGTCGGCCGCGACCCGGCGGAGATCGAGCGCTCGGTCTCCGTGGAGTCCGAGCCGAGCGCGCTGGGCCCGCAGCTGCTCGAGCACGGCGTCTCGCTGTTCACCGTCGGCGTGACCGGCCCCGACTACGACTTCTCGCTGCTGCGCCAGTGGGTCGAATGGCGGGACAAGACCAACGGCTGAGCCCGCTCGAACGCTATGAATGGGGCATTACTTGCAATGGACGCAAGTAATGCCCCACTCCTAGCATCCGCTGGAGCTACTTCGCGGCTACCCGGGCGGGTTCGCCGGGGTCACCGGGTTCGGTGGTCCGCTCGTCGGTGGACAACGAGTCGATCAGCTGGTCCCGGTCGGGCGTGCGCTGCGAGAACACCAGCCCGATCACCACGAACAGCACCAGCGAGGTGAGCAGCGGGTAGGCCACCAGCGCCTCCTTCGGCACCTTCACCCCGTTCTGCTGCGAGATGTACAGCGTCGCCCAGACCGTCAGGCCGGCCAGGGTGGAGGTGAGCGCCGAGATCGGGCCCATCCGCCGGAACCACGGCAGCAGGCCGAGCATCAGCGGCACCGCGATCGGGCCCATCGTGGCGGCCACCAGGTCGACCACGACCTTGAGCACGCCGCCGTTGGTATCCAGTGACAGGGCTATCGCCATACTCAGCCCGATGAACAGGAAGGTGGTGATCCGCGCCAGTTTCAGCTGCGCGTCCTGGCTCATCCGCCGGGCGCCCTTCCACAGCCTCGGCAACATATCTCGCGTGATCACCGCCGAGATCACGTTGGCGTCCGAGGACACCATCGCCATGGTGTGCGAGAAGAAGCCCGCCAGCACCAGCCCGATCATGCCGACCGGCAGCATCACCTTGCCCAGCTCGATGTAGGCGTCACCGGCGTTGGTCAGGTCCGGCACGATCAGCGGCGCGGCCCACATCGGGAAGAACAGCACCAGCGGCCAGACCAGCCACAGGAAGCTGGACAGCATGGCCGACTTGCGCGCCGCCGCCCCGTCCGGCGCGGCCATGTACCGCTGCGCCAGGTTCCACATGCCACCGTTGTACTCCAGCGTCTTGATCACGAAGAGCGCCAGGAAGAAGGTGGAGGTGTAGTCGCCGTTGAGCGGCTGGCTCCGGTCGGCGGGCAGCTGGTCCCAGATCTCCCAGAGGAACTGGATGCCGCCGAAGTGCGCGGCCACCGCCACGAACATCACGATGCCCGCCGCGGCCTGGATGATGAACTGGCCGAAGTCGGTGAGCGCGTCGGCCCACAGCCCGCCCATCACCGAGTAGATCATCGTGACCACGCCGACCAGCAGGATGCCGACCTCGATCGGCACGCCCGCGAAACCGCGCAGCAGGATGGCCACCGCGGACCACTTCGCCGCGATGTCGACCACCTTGAGCACCGCACCCGACCAGGCCATCACCTGCTGGGTCGGCACGTTGTAGCGCCGTGCCAGGTATTCCAGCGGCGAGGCGACGCCGTGCTTGGCCCGCAGCCGGTTCCACCTCGCGGCGAACAGCCAGCTGCCGATGCCCACGCCGACGCCGATGGTCAGCGCCCACCAGACGTAGACGGTGAGGCCGAGCCGGTAGGCCTCGCTCGCGAACGCCACGAACATGACGGCGCTGTAGCCCGACATGTGGTGCGAGATCCCGGACAGCCACCACGGCATCTTGCCGCCGGCGGTGAAGAAGTCGACCACGTTCCGGATGCGGTTCTTCGACCACAGGCCGATCGCCACCATCACGAAGAAGTAAGCGCCGACCACTATCCAGTCCAGCGTCTCCATCGCACCTCCCTGAGTTTCACCCGCGCGAGTTGTGTGACGTACGTCTTACGAGGGGATTTCGGTCGTTGGAAGCTTCGGCTGGGAAGTGAATCACACTTGTGACTTACTTTCACATACATGAACACTTTCCAGGCGTGCAAAAGCGCAGGCCGGGGGCGGTCAGCCGGATTTCACCCGATCGGCCGCAGGCCGGTCAGACAGGAGGAGAGCAGCCGGGAAGGGCTAGAAGGCCATCGCCTGGGCGCGCCGCTTGACCTCGGTGCCGTGGCTGGAGCGCAGCGCGTTGATCGGCGTGCTGCCCGGCAGGGTCTCGTCCGCGGCGAAGAGCCAGCGCAACATCTCGGTGCGGCCGAAACCGGCGTCCGCGAGCACGGTGATGGTGCCGCCGAGGCCCTTGACCACGGCGTTGCCGACCAGGAAATCGGCCGGGACCACCAGCTCACCCGAGCGGCGGACGGCGATCAGCTGACCATCGCGGAGCAGCTGCCGGACCTTGTTGGCCGACTGCCCGAGCGCGGTGGCCACTTCCCCGAGCGGAAGCACGGCCACGTCGGCGTCGAGGACGTCATCGGCGACTGGAATCGCACTCACACCGATACTGTGCCACACCCCGGCCGTTGGCACCGATGGCGTAACGAAACCTCAACAAGGTCAACCATCGCCCGGTAGGGCACGTCCTACCGGACATGGTCACATCCGTACGATCGTCAACCGTGACACGCACGGAAGCCGGCCTGGTCGGCACCCTGCTCGACCGGCGGTACCGGGTCGACCGGCTGCTCGCCCGCGGTGGCATGTCCTCGGTGTACCGCGGCGTGGACACCCGGCTCGACCGCCCGGTCGCGATCAAGGTGATGGATCCGCGGTTCGCCGACGACCGCTCCTTCGTCGACCGCTTCGAGCGCGAGGCGCGCTCGGCGGCCAAACTGCACCACCAGCACGTGGTCGCCGTGCACGACCAGGGCCTGGACACCTCGGCCGAGGTCGGCCGCGCCTTCCTGGTGATGGAACTGGTCGACGGCGGCACCCTGCGCGAGGTGCTCACCGAGCAGGGCCCGCTGGACATCGCGCTGGCGCTGTCCGTGGCCGAGCCGGTGCTCTCGGCGCTCGCCGCCGCCCACCGCGCCGGCCTGGTGCACCGCGACGTCAAACCGGAGAACGTGCTCATCGGGCGCGGCGGCCAGCTCGGCGCCGGTGTGGTCAAGGTGGGCGACTTCGGCCTGGTCCGCGCGGTCGCCAGCGCGGGCACCACCAGCTCCAGCGTCATCCTCGGCACGGTCGCCTACCTCTCCCCCGAGCAGGTCACGCTCGGCGCGGCGAGCGTGCGCGGCGACGTCTACTCCGCCGGGATCCTGCTCTACGAGATGCTCACCGGGCAGACGCCGTACACCGGCGACACGGCGATCTCGGTGGCCTACCGGCACGTGAACGACGACGTGCCCGCGCCGAGCCAGCTGCGCCCGGGCATCCCGCCCGCGCTCGACCAGCTCGTGCTGCGCGCGACCCGCCGCGACCCCGAGGCCCGGCCCGCCGACGCGGGCGCCTTCCTCGACGAACTCCTGCAGGTGCGCGCCGAGCTGGGCATCCCGCGGGTGCCGGTGCCCGTGCCGCCGCCCCCGGACGTCGACCGCGAATCCGACGTGGAGAAGACCACGCCGCACCTGGCCGCGATCGCCGCGGCGCCGACCGCCCCGGCCGTGCCCGCGGTGCAGCCCGGCCCGCAGCTCACCGAGCAGCCCACCGTGCGGCACGTCCCGCAGGTACCTCCCGCCCGGCACGCGACGAAGATGTACGACCGGCCCGCGGTCCCGCCCCCGCCGCCTTCGCCACCGGCGGGCACTCCGGCGCCCGCGTACGAGGAGCAGCCGCCACCGCGGTCGCGCAGGCGGCTGTACGTCCTGCTCGCGGTCGTCGTGGTGCTGCTCGGCGGCACGATCGGCGCGGCCTCCTGGTGGTACTCCGGCGGCCGGTACGCGCAGGTGCCGAAGCTGGCCGGCATGTCGCAGGCCGAGGCCGGGGACCTGCTGCGGGCCGCGCAGCTGAACCCCGCCTACACCAAGGAGATGCACAACACCGTGCCCGCGGGCACGGTGATCCGGACCGACCCCGACGCCGGGGCCGAGGTGCTGCTCGACGAGCAGGTGTCGGTGGTCGTCTCCGAGGGCCAGCCGGTGGTGCCCGACATCAAGCCGGGCGCCGACCCGGCCACCGCGGAGCAGTCGATCCGGCTGGTCAAGCTCGAACCGAAGCTGGACCCGAAGCTCGACGACTACAGCGCGACCGTGCCCAAGGGCGCGGTGGTCAAGGTGCAGCCGAACCCGGGCAGCCGGGCCAACATCGGCGACCCGGTGTCGATCGGGCTGTCCAAGGGCCCGCCGCCCCTGCCGGTGCCGGACGTGACCGGCCGGAGCAAGGAAGAGGCGTTCAAGGCGCTGACCGACGCCGGGTTCCAGCCGTTCGAGGCCGGTGAGGAGTTCGTGCAGAACGTGCCTGCGGGCAAGGTCAGCAAGACCAGCCCGCCAGGGGGCACCGTGGTCACCGGCGGCGACAAGCGGATCGGCGTGTTCGTCTCCAGCGCCGTGCAGGTGCCGAACGTGGTCGGCCGCTCGCCCAAGGACGCCGCGAAGATCCTGCGTGAAGCCGGGCTCGACCCGGACTTCAAGCGCGGCAGGGACGACGAGAAGAACGACTTCAACCTGGTGGTGGAGACCAACCCGCCGGCGGGCACGCCGGTCGGCAAGGGCACCAAGGTGCAGTGCCGGACGTTCCTGTGATCGGCAGTCGCGGCCGGGTCACCGGCACCATCGGCCCCGGCCTGGTCGGCGAAGTGCTGCTCAGCGTCCGCGGTGGCACGGAAGCGTTCTACGCCTACCCCGCCGACGGTCAGGAACGATTCGAGAACGGAACGCAGGTACTGGTGGTGGATTTCGAGTCACCGCGTACGGTCTACGTCCAGCGCTGGCTGCCACTCGGCTGACCAGCCACTCATCTGGGGGAGACTGACGTGGATCCGCTGATCCTCGCCGGCGTGATCGTCGGCGCCATCATCTTGTTGTTCATCCTGCTCCGCACGCTCTACAAGGTCGCGGAGCCCAACGAGGCACTGCTCATCTCCGGCTGGGGCGTGCGCGTCCAGCGCTCGGAGACCGCGGACAGCCTCGGGTTCAAGATCATCACCGGCAAGGGCGTGCTGGTGATCCCGGGCTTCCAGACCGCGCGGCGGCTGTCGCTGGACACCAGGGGCGCCAACCTGCAGGTCTCCTGCGTGACCAAGCAGGGCCTGCCGGTGACCGTGCGCGCGGTGGTCATCTACAAGGTCGGGGACGACTTCGCCTCGATCGCCAACGCCGCCCGCCGGTTCCTCGACCAGCAGGACGGGATGAACGACACCATCCACGAGCTGTTCGCCGGGCACCTGCGCTCGATCGTCGGCGGGCTGACCATCGAGGAGATGATCCACAACCGGGACGCGCTCACCGGCGAGATCCGCAGCTCGTCGGCGAACGAGATGATCAAGCTCGGGCTGGTGGTCGACTCGCTGCAGATCCAGGAGATCGAGGACGAGTCGGGCTACATCCTGAACCTGGGCAAGCCGCACGCGGCCGCGGTGGCCGCGTCCGCGCGCATCGCCGAGGCGCAGCGCGACCAGGAGGCCACCCAGGCCGAGCAGGTCGCCGCCGCGCAGAAGGCGGGCGCGATCCGCGAGAGCGAGATCAAGCAGGCCGGGTTCCAGGCCGAAGTGGACCAGGCGCGGGCGAAGGCCGGGCAGTCCGGGCCGCTGGCCGAGGCGACCGCCCGCCAGGAGGTCGTGGTCCAGGAGACCAGGGCGGCGGAGCTGGAGGCCGCGCTGGCCGAGCAGAAGCTGCAGTCGCAGGTGCGCAAGCCCGCCGACGCGCGGGCGTACGACACCAGGACCTCCGCGGACGCCGAGCGCGACGCGGCGATCGCCAAGGCGCAGGCCGAGGCCAAGGAGACCGAGCTGCGGGCCGCGGCCGACGCGACCAAGGTGAAGACCGCCGCCGAGGCCGAGGCGCAGGCGACCAAGGCCCGTGGTGAAGCCAGTGCCGCCGCGACCAGGGCCACCGGTGAAGCGCAGGCGCACGCCGCCAAGGCGCAGGGGCTCGCCGAAGCGGACGCCGCCAGGGCGAAGGGGCTCGCCGAAGCCGAGGCGGCCAAGGCGAAGGGCCTCGCCGAGGCGGACGCGATCAAGGCGCGTGCCGCGGCGCTGGCGGAGAATCAGGAGGCCGTGGTCGCGCAGCAGCTGGCCGAGCGGTGGCCGGAGATCGTGGAAGCCGGCGCGAAGGCGTTCGGCAGCGTGGACCACATGGTGGTGCTCAACGGCGCCGACGGCGTGTCCGACATGTTCGCCAAGGCGCTCTCGCTCGGTGGCACCGGCCTCGGCCTGGCTCGCCAGCTGATGGAGGCGATGGGCCAGACGGGCAAGTCCGCCGAGCCGGAGACCAACGGTTCCGTGGTGCCCACCACGACCGACCTGCGCTGAACCGCCCGAGCACGAAACACGTATTTCCCGAAGGACCGATGAGTTCGCCGCCCGGGCCCGGTCAGTACCGGTGCGAGGCCAGACCGGGCACCGGGTGGCGGCGGATCGGCAGGCGGGAGGAAGGTCGTGGGCACGATGACAGAAGTGGTGAGCACCGGCACGGACGGTGACTTCCTGAGCCAGGCCGATCCCTACCGGCGTGAGCTGATGGCCCACTGCTACCGCATGCTCGGCTCGGTGCACGACGCCGAGGACCTCGTGCAGGAGACCTACATCCGCGCCTGGCGCGCCTACGACCGCTTCGAAGGCCGTTCCTCGCTGCGCACCTGGCTCTACCGCATCGCCACCAGCGCCTGCCTGACCGCGCTGGAGAGCCGCGGCAGGCGCCCGATGCCCACCGGCCTCGGCGCGCCCGGCTGCGAGCCGGAGGACACCCTGCAGGAGCGGCACGAGGTGCCGTGGCTGGAGCCGGTGCCCGACGCGCTCACCGGGGCCGACGGCGCCGACCCGGCCGCGATCGTCACCTCCCGCGAAAGCGTCCGGCTCGCGCTCGTCGCCGCGCTGCAGCACCTGCCACCGCGGCAGCGCGCGGTGCTGATCCTGCGTGACGTGCTGAAGTGGCGGGCCGCCGAGGTGGCCGAGCTGATGGACATCTCCACGCCCGCGGTGAACAGCATCCTGCAGCGCGCCCGCGCGCAGCTGGAGAAGGTGGCGCCGACCGAGAACGCGGTGACCGAGCCGTCCGCCGCCGAGCAGCGCGAACTGCTCGACCGCTTCGTCACCGCCTTCGAGGCCAAGGACATCCCGGCGATCATCAAGCTGTTCACCGAGGACGCGGTCTGGGAGATGCCGCCGTTCGCCGGCTGGTACCTCGGTGTCGAGCGGATCGCCCGCCACCTGTCCACGCGCTGCCCCTGCCGTCCCGGGCACACCCGGCTGGTGGCCACCTGGGCCAACGGGCAGCCCGCCTTCGGCACCTACCTGCGCGAGCACGACGGCGAGCGGTTCCGCGCGTTCAACCTGCAGGTGCTCACCCTGGGCCAGGACGGGATCACGCACGTGGCGAACTTCGTGGACGCGAGCCTGTTCGCGGTCTTCGAACTGCCGGAGACGCTGCCTGCCGACTACCCCGCCGCCACCGCCTGAGCGCGGGGTCCGGTCATGATGCCGACGCCGCCCCGCGCCCTGACCGGCGGGGTCGCCCTGCTGGAGCGCGCGGTCAGCTACACACTGGGCAACCTCATGCTGGTCACCGACGAGTCGATGGCGAACCCCACGCCCTGCCGGGAGTGGGACCTGCGCGCGCTGCTGGCGCACCTGGACGACGCGCTCACCGCGCTGGCCGAAGCCGCCGAGTTCGGCCGCGTGAGCCTGGAGCCCGCGGCCCCGGTGCCGGGCGACCCGGCCGCGGCCGTGCGGGCCAGGGCGGGCGAACTGCTCGGGGCCTGGTCGGGTGAACCACGCGACCTGGTCTCGCTGGGCGGGACGTCGATGACCACCGGCCTCATCGCCGGTGCCGGTGCGCTGGAGGTGGCGGTGCACGGCTGGGACGTGGCGCGCGCCTGCGGGCACGACCGTCCACTCCCACCGGCACTGGCCGGGGAAATGCTCGAGCTTTCCGCACTGTTCGTCACCGGCGCCGACCGTCCGGAGCGATTCGCCGCACCGATCGAAGTAACCGGACGCGCCACCTCCGGTGACCGGTTGCTCGCATTTCTCGGCCGGAGAGCTTGACCACACTCACCTGGGCTAGTCAGCCGAGATTAGTTAGCTGGCAAGGGTTTCATCCCGTTTAGGGCAAAAGGCGGCTGTATTCGGCCGGGCATCGGCGAAAACTCTACGGCGAGGAAGAAACGAGGAGATCGATTTACCCCCGACCGGGTGAACGAGAGGATGCGTTATCCCCGTGGAAACACCCCGACCATTCACCTGACACGTCCGGCTGGTGAACTGGCAGCTCGAATCCACTTCTGTTCAGGGAGGTCCGATCGATGCTCGACGGCCGGCTCAGCGGACTCGACGTGGCGTTTCTCTGCCTGGAGGGCGAACGGACCCCGATGCACATGGGGGCGGTGGTCACCTTCGAACCCGGCGGGCCGGTGGACACCGAGCGCCTGACCCTGTTGCTGGCCGCGCGTGCGGCGCGGATTCCCCAGCTGCGCAAGCACATCCGGCCCACGCTGCTGCCGCCCGGCGGCGCGGTCTGGGTGGACGACCCCGGTTTCGACCCGGCGGCGCACATCCACCTGCACCACGTTTCTTCGCTGTACGAACCGGATCCGCTCGCCGCCTTCGCTTCACTGTGGATCGCCGAACCGCTCGACATGAGCCGCCCGCTGTGGGACCTGTGCCTGGTGACCGGGCTGCCCGGCGGCCGGTTCGCGGTGTTGCTCAAACTGCACCACGCGCTCGCCGACGGCGCGGGCGCGTTCACCATCGGCTCGGGCCTGCTCGATGAGCTGCCCGGTGCGCGTGCGGTGCGGGCGACCAGCCCCAGGCCGGCCGAAGCCAGGCCCGCGCGCGGGGCGCTGGGCCTGCTGAAGGACGGCGTCTCGACCGTCTTCACCCAGGCCGCGGAAGGCGCGTCGATCGCCTCCTCGATGCTGCGGGCCGCGCGCCCGTACCCGGCCTCACCGATCTCCGCGCCGGACGCGGACGAGCGCAGCCTCGGTTTCGTGCGGCTGGACCTCGCCGACCTGCGGCGGGTGCGCAAGGCCCACGGCGGCACCACCAACGACGTGCTGCTCGCCATCGTCGCCGGGGCGCTGCGTGACTGGCTGATCAACCGGGGCCACCGCGCCGACGACCGCACGCTGCGGGCGCTGATCCCGGTGAGCGTGCGTGCCCGGCACCCGGGCAGCACCGACGGCAACCAGCTCTCGGGTTACCTGTGCGACCTGCCGATCGGCCTGACCGACCCGGTGGCGCGCCTGCGCGCGGTGCGCCGGTCGATGCACCACGCCAAGGCGCAGGGCACCGCCACCGGCCCCGGCGCGTTCGGGGTACTGGCCAACCGGCTGCCCGCGCCGGTGCACCGCCTGGCCACCAGGGCGGCCGGGCGGGCGGCCCCGCTGCTGTTCGACACGGTGGTCACCAACGTCCCGATGCCGAGCGGCCCACTGACCCTGGACGGCGCGCGGCTGCGGGAGATCTACCCGCTGGTCCCGCTGCCACCGCACCAGGCACTGGGCATCGCGATCTCCCTCTACCGCGACTCGGTGCACATCGGCCTGCAGGCCAACGGCGAAGCCGTCGCCGACCTGGGCTCCCTGCGAGACGCCTTCGCCAAGTCCACCGCCACCCTCGCAGACACCTGCGCCTGAGGCTCGCCCGAGGTGCCGTGAATGTGGCTTTCACGGCGGAATGTGCCGTGAAAGCCACATTCACGGCACCCGGCGTGCCCCCTCGGGGCCCAGGTCGGCTGCGGCGAGTGTGGGGTTCGGCTGCCGGAGTGTGGGACTCAGCTGCCGGAGTGTGGGATTCGGGTGCACGAGTGTGGGGTTCGGGTGCACGAGTGTGGGGTTCGCCTGGGATGTGACACCGGGCGAGTCGCACGTTCAGGAAGCCGAACCCCACACTCAGGCAGCCGAACCCCACGTTCAGGCGGGTGAACCCCACACTCGGGTGGCCGAGCCGGGTGCGGCGAGCCGAGGAGGGTGTGGCCGGAACGCTATGAGTGGGGCATTACTTGCATTGGATGCAAGTAATGCCCCACTCATAGCATTGGCCCGGCGTCAGGAGCGGAGCATTTCGGCGACCAGGAAGGCCAGTTCCAGCGACTGCTGGGTGTTCAGGCGCGGGTCGCACGCGGTTTCGTAGCGGCCGGCGAGGTCGATGTCGGAGATGTCCTGGGCGCCGCCGAGGCATTCGGTGACGTCTTCGCCGGTCAGCTCGATGTGGATGCCGCCGGGGTAGCTGCCGAGCTTGCGGTGCACCTCGAAGAAGCCCTGCACCTCGTCCACGATCCGGTCGAAGTGCCGCGTCTTGTAGCCGGTGGACGCCTCGTGGGTGTTGCCGTGCATCGGGTCGCACTGCCAGATGACCTTGTGCCCGGACGCTTCGACCTTCTCCACGATGGCGGGCAGCACCTCGCGCACCTTGCCGTTGCCCATGCGGGCGATCAGCGTGAGCCTGCCCGGCTCGTTGCGCGGGTCGAGCCGGCGCACGTACTCCACCGCCTGCTCGGGCGTGGTGGTCGGGCCGATCTTGAGCCCGATCGGGTTGTGCAGCAGCTCGGCGAAGGCGATGTGCGCGCCGTCCAGCTGCCGCGTGCGCTCGCCGATCCACAGGAAGTGCGACGACAGGTTGTACAGCTTGGGGTTGTCCGCGTCGGCGTTGTCGAGGCGCAGCAGCGCGCGCTCGTAGTCCAGCAGCAGCGCTTCGTGGCTGGCGAAGATCTCGGTGGTGTGCAGCGAGGTGTCGGTGACCCCGCACGCCGACATGAACCGCAGGCCGCGGTCGATCTCGCTGGCCAGTGCCTCGTACCGCTCACCGGCGGGCGAGAGGCGGACGAAGTCGCGGTTCCAGTCGTGCAGCTGGCCCAGGTCGGCCATCCCGGCCGCGGTCAGCGCGCGCACCAGGTTCATCGCCGCGCCCGCGTTGGCGTAGGCGCGGATCATCCGGCCCGGGTCGGGCACCCGCAGCTCGGGCTTGGCGATCAGCGAGTTGACGATGTCACCGCGGTAGACCGGCAGGCCGAGCGAGTCGGTGGAGGCCGAGCGCGGCTTGGCGTACTGACCGGCGATCCGGCCCACCTTGACCACCGGCAGACTGGCGCCGTAGGTCAGCACCACGGCCATCTGCAGCAGCGTGCGCAGGTTCGCGCGGATGTGCGGCTCGGTGTTGGACTCGAAGGTCTCCGCGCAGTCACCGCCCTGGAGCAGGAACGCCTCGCCGTTGGCCACCATGGCCAGGCGCTGGTGCAGCCGGTCGATCTCCGCGGGCACGGTGATCGGCGGCACGCTTTCCAGCACAGCGCGGACGCGGCCGGTGAGCGCCTGGTCCGGCCAGTCGGGCTGCTGGGCCGCGGGCCGGGACAGCGCCTCGTCGAGGCGGGCCCGCAACTCGGGTGGCAGCGGCGGGAGTTCAGGGAGCGTGTCTACGGGAACGTCCACTGTCCAGTTCACGCGACAAGAATATGCCGTGACACCCATCTCCCGGTCAGCGGGACGGAACTCCCAGGGAATGAACACCCACGGTCAGTTCATCCCTCACCCCGCGCTCATGCGGACTGCGCTTGCGCGTAGAGCGCCTGTGCCTCCGCGCCGAAGTACGGGCCGAACATGTAGCCGGGCAGGAAGACGTAGCCGAAGCTGTTCACCGAAGCCTGGACCCCGCGCCCGGTCTGCTCGTCGAACTGCAGGAACCACGGCCCGCCGCTGGACCCGCCGGTCATGCCGCAGGCCATCCCGTGGTCCTGGGTGAGCAGGAAGTCGGTGAAGGTGCTGCCGCTGCAGTGGATGAGCGTGGTGCCGTCGTACGGGGCCGCGGCCGGGTAGCCGAAGGTGTACATGTTCTGGTTGCGCGGCTGGTTGAACGCGATGCCCTGCGAGCCGACCACGTCGGTCAGGGACTGCCCGTTCACCTGGGCCACGACCGCCGCGCCGACGTCGTAGTTGATGTCTTCGCCGGCTTCCCACTGCGGCGTGGTCAACGTCGTCGTCGCGGGCCATTCGCCGTAGGGCGCGTTGCCGTCGTCGTAGGCGGGCACGAAGATCCAGTTGGTGTGGAAGGCACCCTGGTACTTCACGCAGTGCCCGGCGGTGATCACCGTGCTCTTGTTCTCACTGGTCACCGCGTCACCGCTGCACGAGGCGTTCTGGCCGCCCATGGTGAAGAACACGCGGCCCGCGGTGTGCACCACGTCGCCGCCGCCGGTCCAGGGCGCGCCCGTGGTCGGGAAGGCGGCCGGGACCACCTCCGGCACGCCCGCGAGCACCTCGCCCGCCACCGCCTCCGGCGCGGTGACCAGCCGTTCGACCGGCACCGCCGAGCGCATCTTCTCCGGGGTCCAGTAGTCGGCGGCGGTCTGGGCCTGGCCCGTCGCGGGGGCGCTCAGCAGGGCGCCGAGGGTCAAGCCGATCGCGGTCAGTACGGATGCTCGCCTCATCGCGCTCACCTATTCGTCCGCAGGAAGGTGATTCACCACCGAACGAATTGACGGTAATCAACTGACTACGCTGCGGCAATCAGCCGTTCGCCCGGTTTCCTACCGAAGTCGTGGGCCGAATGCCGGAAACGGCGGGCGGCGACCCTCGCACCGCCCGCCGCCGTTCAACACCGGGAAAAGATCAGCACCCGCCGCAGTTGTAGAAGGTGACGTCCCAGTGGTTCGACTCGAGGTAGTAGATGTTGCCCGAGCCCGCCTTCCACTTGTTGCCGCCGATGGAGCTGAAGTTGCCCTTGATGTAGTTGGTCAGGCAGCTGCTCAGCGAGAAGTCGAGCTTGTAGCCGTTCCAGTGGCTGTAGGTGCCGCTGGCGTGCCCGGTCTCGGTGCCGCCGGTGACGTTCAGCCCGCAGCCCGAGGCCGACTTCAGCGTCTGCGCCCCCTGGATGCTGGCCAGGTTGACCTGGTCGAACGAGGTGCAGTTCGGCTTGTTGCGGTCGCTGCAGCCCCCGCTGGACGACCAGGAGATGTTCGACGAGCTGAGCCGCGAGGTCGCCTGGCTGTGGGTCAGCTTGGTGACCAGCGCACCCATCTCGGGGACCGCGCCGGCGTCGGGTTGGTCGAAGACCGGGTCGGCACCGGCCACTTCGGCCGCGGCCATGCCGGAACCCGCCAGCACGCCCAGTGACGCGATCGCGCCCGCCACGAGCGATCGCACCAGGAATTTGCGCATTCTTCCTCCAGTGAACGGTTTCGAGACAGCGCTCAAGTGATCGATTGCTGCCGCAGGGTCGAACCGGTCGCCGAGCGTAATAATCTCTGACAAGCAGGTACAGGCCAAAGGTGGAAATTTTCTCAAACCGACTAGAGTTCCGCCTCGGCGAGCAGGTCGGCGAAAGCCGCGGAAACCGGGTCCGGGGTTCCTCGCGTGTAGACCGCCAGCTCCCGGCGCACCGGCGGATCGAGTCGCAGCACCCGGCCCTCGAACGCGGCGGGCAGCAGGTTCGACGGCACCAGCGCGGGCCCGAGCCCGGCGGCGGCGAGCAGCGGCGCCGCCGCGGTCTGGGCGGCGCGGATCGCCGCACGCGGCCGGAACCCGGCTGCCGCGCAGGCCTGGTCGAGCACCTCGGCGAGCCCGTTCTCCGGCGCGTAGTGCACCCAGCCGCGCTCGGCGAAGTCCTCGAGCCGCCCGGATGCCGCGGAGTCGTCCGCGGCGAGGACGAGCACGAACTCCTCCTCCCCCAGCGTGCGCACCGGTCCTTCCCAGTCCGGCGGCCGGGGCCCGACGGCCAGATCGGCCTGCCCGGCCAGCATCGCCTCGCGGAGTTCGCCGGTGTGCCGGTGCTCGAACAGCGTGATCGCCACGCCCGGGTACCTGCGGCTCCACTCGTGCAACACCGGCGGCAGCACCCCGAGACTCACCGAGTACACCGTCGCCACGCGCAGGTCCGCTGCCTCCAGCCCGGCGGCCTGCCGGGCGGCGCAGACGGCCCGCTCGGCGTCGGCGAGCGCCGCCCTGGCGTGCGGGAGCATGGCGCGGCCCATCGCGGTCAGCCGGACCGCCCGCGGCAGCCGCTCCAGCAGGGCGCCGCCCGCGTCCTGTTCCAGCGCGCGGATCTGGTGGGACAGCGCGGGCTGGGTGACGTGCAGCCGCTCGGCGGCACGGGTGAACGAGCCCTCGTCCACCACGGCGGCCAGGTACTCGAAGCGGCGCAGCGTGCTCATGAGCGGATTTTATCGCTTCGATGACAAACAAGACTTGGACTTATGTACGAAGGCCGTCGAACATCGGGGTATGAGCAAGAAGGTCGCCCTCGTGGTGGGCGCGCACGGAGTCATCGGCAGCAACCTGGTGGAGCACCTCGCCGCACTCGGCGACTGGACGGTGATCGGCCTGTCCCGGCGTGGTGGTGAACCGTCCCCGAACGTCCGGCACGTCGCCGTGGACCTGCTCGACGCCGACGACTGCCGCGCCGAGCTCGGGGCGCTGGCCGAGGTGACGCACGTGTTCTTCGCGGCCTACCAGGACCGCCCGACCTGGGCGGAACTCGTGCCGCCGAACCTGGCGATGCTGGTCAACGTGGTCGACGCGATCGAGCCGGTGGCCACCGGGTTGCGTCACGTCAGCCTGATGCAGGGGTACAAGGTCTACGGCGCGCACCTCGGGCCGTTCAAGACCCCCGCCCGCGAGGACGACCCCGGGCACCTGCCGCCGGAGTTCAATGTGGACCAGCAGGAGTTCCTGGAACGGCGTCAGGAAGGGAAATCCTGGACCTGGTCGGCGATCCGGCCCGCGGTGGTCGGGGGCACGGCGCTGGGCAACCCGATGAACCTGGCCGTCTCGATCGCGGTGTACGCGACCATCTCGAAGGAACTCGGCCTGCCGCTGCGGTTCCCCGGGAAACCCGGCGCCTACGACAAGCTGCTGGAGATGACCGACGCCGGGCTGCTCGCGCGGGCCACCGTCTGGGCGGCCACCGACGACCGGTGCGCGAACCAGGCGTTCAACATCAACAACGGGGATCTGTTCCGGTGGAGCGACCTCTGGCCCAAGATCGCGGCCTACTTCGACCTGGCGGTCGCTCCCCCGCTGCCGATGTCACTGGACGTGGTGATGGCGGACAAGGAGCCGCTGTGGGACCGGATCGTGGCCAGGCACAACCTGGAACCCACGCCGTACCAACGGGTCTCGGCGTGGCCGTTCGTCGATTTCGTGCTGTCGTGGGACTACGACATGTTCGCCGACGGCACCAAGGCCCGCCGCTTCGGCTTCCACGAATTCGTCGACACCGAGGAGATGATGTGGCGCCTGTTCGACGACCTGCGCAAGCGCCACATCATCCCGTGACCCGGCTGCGACGGCTACCCAAACGCTATGAGTGGGGCATTACTTGCATTGAACGCAAGTAATGCCCCACTCATAGCAATCAGCCGTAGTGTCAGACGACGGCCAGTGGCAGCGCGGTCGGGTGCACCGGGGCGGGCAGGTCCGAGGCGCCGGTCAGGTAGGCGTCCACGGCGTTCGCCACCGAGCGGCCTTCCGCGATCGCCCACACCACCAGGGAAGCACCGCGGTGCGCGTCACCGCAGACGAACACGCCCGGGGCCGAGGTCTGCCAGTCCGCTCCGCAAGACAGCGTGCCGCGCTGGGTCAGCGAGAGGCCGAGCCCGTCGAGCAGCGACATGTGCTCCACACCCTCGAAACCGATCGCCAGCAGCACCAGGTCCGCGGGCAGCACCTCGACCTCGTCGCTGGTCGGCACCACCTCGCGCCGGCCGGTCGCCGGATCCTTGGTCACCTTCACCTGCTGCAGTTCGACCGCGCGCACGTTGCCGTTCTCGTCGCCGACGAACCGCTTCACCGCGACGGCGAACTTCCGCTCGCCCGACTCCTCGTGCGCGGGGTAGGTGCGCAGGATGTACGGCCAGGTCGGCCACGGCGACCGATCGTCGTCCCTTGTGGACGGTGGAATCGGGTACTGGTCCAGCTGGGTCACCGAAAGCGCGCCCTGCCGGGTCGCGGTGCCGTAGCTGTCGGCACCGGTGTCGCCACCGCCGATGATCACCACGTGCTTGCCGGCGGCGTCCACCTCCGGCGGCCCGTCGCCCTCGACGAACTTGTTGGCGGGCACCAGGTGCTCCATCGCCAGGTGCACCCCGGCCAGTTCCCGGCCCGGGGTCACCCGGTCGTCGCGGCCGCGCAGCGCGCCGACCGCGAGCACCACGGCGTCGAAGCGCTCGTTCAGCTCGTCCACGGTCAGGTCCACGCCGACCTCGCAGCCGGTGACGAACTTCGTGCCCTCCTTGCGGAGTTGCGCGAGCCGCCGGTCCAGGACCTTCTTCTCCATCTTGAACTCGGGGATGCCGTACCGCAGCAGCCCGCCGAGCCGGTCGTCCCGCTCGAACACGGTGACCTCGTGCCCGGCCCGCGTCAGCTGCTGCGCGGCGGCGAGCCCGGCCGGGCCGGACCCGACCACGGCCACCCGCTGCCCCGACGACACCGCGGACACCTGGGGCTGCACGTAACCGGCTTCCCAGGACTGGTCGGCGATGGTCTGCTCGACCCGCTTGATCGTCACCGGGCCGCCGGACATCGGCGAGATCGAAAGCACACAACCGGCCTCACACGGCGCCGGGCACAGCTTCCCGGTGAACTCGGGGAAGTTGTTGGTGGCGTGCAGGCGATCGCTGGCCGCTGCCCAGTCACCGCGGCGCACCAGGTCGTTCCACTCCGGGATCAGGTTGCCCAGCGGGCAGCCCGCGGTACCGGAGTGGCAGAACGGGATGCCGCAGTCCATGCAGCGCGTGGCCTGCGTGCGCACCTGCTCGTTGCGCTCGGCCGGGGAAATGGCCTCGTAGACCTCGGCCCAGTCGCCCAGCCGTTCGTCGACCGGGCGCTTCTTCGCCTCGGCCCGCTGGTGCTTGAGAAAACCGTTCGGGTCAGCCACGAGCGGCCTCCTTGTCCTGCGGGGCACCCGCACCCGGTCGGCACTCGTGGTGTGCTTCGCAATTGTCAGCCACGAGCGGCCTCCATGATCGCCTCGTCGACATCGCGTCCAGCGGCCTTAGCCGCCTTCGCCGCGTCCAGCACCCGCTTGTAGTCCCGTGGCATCACCTTGGTGAACGCGGCCGAGCGGCGGGTCCAGTCGCCCAGCAGGGACGCGGCCACCACCGACCGGGTCAGGTCGTGGTGCCGCTGCACGGTTTCCTTGAGCCAGGCCAGGTCCTCCCCGGCCGGCGCGCTCAGCTCCACCATCGCGTCGTTGACCTGACCGCGCTCGAGGTCGAGCACGTAGGCCACACCGCCGGACATCCCGGCCGCCAGGTTCCGCCCGGTCGGGCCGAGCACCACCGCGCGGCCACCGGTCATGTACTCGAAGGCGTGATCACCGACGCCCTCGGACACCACCAGCGCGCCGGAGTTCCTTACGCAGAAGCGTTCCCCGACCTGGCCACGCAGGAAGATCTCCCCGCTGGTGGCGCCGTAGCCGATGGTGTTGCCCGCGATCACCTGGCGCTCGGCGGCGAACTTCGCCGACGGATCGGGGCGCACCACGATCCGCCCGCCGGACAGGCCCTTGCCCACGTAGTCGTTCGCGTCCCCGACCATGTCGAGCGTGATGCCCGCGGGCAGGAAGGCGCCGAGCGACTGCCCGGCCGACCCGGTCAGCGTCACGTGGATGGTGTCGTCCGGCAGGCCCTGGCCGCCGTAGCGCCGGGTGATCTCCGAGCCGAGCAGCGTGCCCACGGTCCGGTTCACGTTGCGCACCGGCAGTTCCAGGCGCACCGGGTGCGCGTCCTCCAGCGCCGCCTCGGCGAGCTGGATCAGCGTGCGGTCCAGGGCGAACTGCAGCCCGTGGTCCTGGTCGCGCACCTTGCGCTTGGCGCCGCCGTACGGGGTGTGCGACGGCATCTCGAACACCGGCCCGAGGTCGAGGCCCTGGGCCTTCCAGTGCTCCAGCGCGTCGTTGGTGTCCAGCACGTCGGTCCGCCCGATCGCCTCGTCCAGCGTGCGGAAACCCAGCTCCGCCAGCGTTTCCCGCACTTCCTGGGCGACGAAGCGGAAGTAGTTCACCACGTGCTCGGCCTGGCCGGTGTAGCGCTCGCGCAGGTCGGGGTTCTGCGTGGCGACGCCCACCGGGCAGGTGTCGAGGTGGCACACGCGCATCATCACGCAGCCGGCCACCACCAGCGGCGCGGTGGCGAAGCCGTACTCCTCGGCCCCGAGCAGCGCGGCGACCACCACGTCACGGCCGGTCTTCAGCGCGCCGTCCACCTGCACGGTGATCCGGTCGCGCAAACCGTTGAGCAGCAAGGTCTGCTGCGTCTCGGCGAGGCCGACCTCCCACGGGGTGCCCGCGTGCTTGAGCGAGTTCATCGGCGAGGCGCCGGTGCCACCGTCGTGCCCGGAGATCAGCACCACGTCGGCGTGGGCCTTCGACACCCCGGCCGCGACCGTGCCGACCCCCAGCGAGCTGACCAGCTTCACGTGGATGCGGGCCTGCTCGTTGGCGTTCTTCAGGTCGTGGATCAGCTGCGCGAGGTCCTCGATGGAGTAGATGTCGTGGTGCGGCGGCGGGGAGATCAGCCCGACGCCCGGCGTGGAGTGCCGGGTGCGCGCGATCCACGGGTACACCTTGTTCGGCGGCAGCTGGCCGCCCTCGCCGGGCTTCGCGCCCTGCGCCATCTTGATCTGGATGTCGTCCGCGTGGACCAGGTACTCGCTCGTCACGCCGAACCGTCCACTCGCGACCTGCTTGATCGCGCTGCGGCGCTCGGGGTCGTAGAGCCGCTCCGGGTCCTCGCCGCCCTCACCGGTGTTCGACCGGCCGCCGATCCGGTTCATCGCGATGGCCAGCGTCTGGTGCGCCTCCATCGAGATCGAGCCGTAGGACATGGCGCCGGTGTTGAACCGCTTGCAGATCGACTCGATCGACTCGACCTCGTCGATCGGCACCGGCGGCCGCCCACCGGTCTGGAAGGCGAACATGCCCCGCAGCGCGCCGCCCTCGCGGTTGAGGCGCTCGACCTCGGCCGCGTACTGGCGGTACACCTCTTCACGCCCGGTCTTGCTGGCGTGCTGGAGCAGGAACACCGTCTCCGGGGTGAACAGGTGCAGTTCGCCCTCGCGGCGGTAGGCGTACTCGCCACCGGTGTCCAGGCGGCGGTGCACCCGGTCGGTCGGGTTGTCCGGGTAGGCGCGGCGGTGGCGCATGGCCACCTCCTCGGCGAGCACGTCCAGGCCGACGCCGCCGAGCTTCGAGCTGGTGCCGGTGAAGTACTCGTCGAGCAGGTCCTGCGCCAGGCCGAAGGATTCGAAGACCTGGGCCGCGGTGTAGGCGCCCACGGTGGAGATGCCCATCTTGGACATGATCTTCAGGACGCCCTTGACCAGCGCCTGCACGTAGTTGCGGATGGCCTTGGCCGGTTCGATGCCGGTGATCGCGCCCTGGCCGATCAGGTCCTCGATGGTCTCGAAGGCCAGGTACGGGTTGACCGCGGCGGCACCGTAGCCGAGCAGCAGCGCGACGTGGTGCACCTCGCGCGCGTCCCCGCTCTCCACCACCAGCGCCACGCGCAGGCGTTCCTTGGTGCGCACCAGGTGGTGGTGCACCGCGGAAACCAGGAGCAGCGAAGGGATCGGCGCCATGCGGTGGTCGGAATCGCGGTCGGAGAGCACCAGCGTGCGGGCCCCGGCGGCGATCGCCTCCGACGCCTCGCGGCGCACCCGCTCGACCGCCTCGGCCAGCGCCGCCGCTCCACCGTCCACTTCGTACAGTCCGGAGAGGACGGTGCAGGCGAAGCCGGGCAGGTCGCCGTCGTCGTTGATGTGGATGAGCTTGGCCAGCTCGTCGTTGTCGATGACCGGGTAGGGCAGCTGCACGTGACGACAGGAGGCCGGGCCGGGTTCGAGCAGGTTCTGCTCCGGGCCCATGATCCGCGCCATCGAGGTGACCAGCTCCTCGCGGATGGCGTCCAGCGGCGGATTGGTCACCTGCGCGAAGTTCTGCTTGAAGTAGTCGTAGAGCAGCCGCGAGCGCTGGGACAGCACGGCGGGCGGGGTGTCGGTGCCCATCGAGCCGATCGGCTCGGCGCCGTTGATGCCCATCGGGGTGAGCAGGATCTTCAGCTCTTCCTCGGTGTAGCCGAAGGAGAGCTGACGCCGCAGCACCGAATCGTGGCTCTGCACGATGTGGTCGCGGTCGGGCAGGTCGGCGATCTGCAGCAGCCCCGCGTGCAGCCAGTCCTCGTAGGGCAGCTGCGCGGCGAGCTCGGTCTTGACCTCGCGGTCGTCGACGATCCGGCCTGCCTCGGTGTCCACCAGGAACATCCGGCCCGGCTTCAGCCTGCCCTTGGCCACCACCTGGTCCGGCGGCACGTCCAGCACACCTGCCTCGCTGGCCAGCACCACGCGGTCGTCCGCGGTGCGCCACCAGCGCGCCGGGCGCAGGCCGTTGCGGTCGAGGACCGCGCCGACCAGGGTGCCGTCGGTGAAGGTGACGCAGGCCGGGCCGTCCCACGGCTCCATCAGGCTGGCGTGGAACTGGTAGAACGCACGGCGCCGGGCGTCCATCGTGGCGTGGTTCTCCCACGCCTCCGGGATCATCATCAGCACCGCGTGCGGCAGGCTGCGCCCGCCGAGGTGCAGCAGCTCCAGCACCTCGTCGAAGGAGGCGGAGTCCGAGGCGTCGGCCGAGCAGATCGGGTACAGCCTGCTCAGGTCGCCGGGCACCAGGTCCGACTCCAGCAGCGCTTCCCTGGCGCGCATGCGGTTGCGGTTGCCGCGGATGGTGTTGATCTCACCGTTGTGGGCGACGAACCGGAACGGGTGCGCCAGCGGCCACGACGGGAAGGTGTTGGTGGAGAACCGGCTGTGCACCACGGCGATCGCACTGGCCAGCCGCTCGTCGGTGAGGTCGCTGAAGAAGGCGGGCAGCTGCTCGGTGGTCAGCATTCCCTTGTAGACCAGCGTGCGCGCGGACAGCGACGGGAAGTAGGTGCCGCAGCCGGCCACCTCGGTCTCGTGCTCGGCGCGCTTGCGCAGGCAGAAGGCGAGCCGGTCGAGCTCGATGCCGCTGGGCGTGTGCCCGTCGGTGGCCGGTTTGCCCGCCACCAGCAGCATGGCGAAGTGCGGCATGACCGACCGTGCGGTCGGGCCCACCTCGGCGGTGTCCGGGGCGATCGGCACATCGCGCCAGCCCAGCACCACCAGGCTTTCCTCGTCGGCGACGCGCTCGATCAGCTCGACCGCCTTGGCCCGGCGGCCCTCTTCGACCGGCAGGAAGGCGATGCCCGCGGCGTAGGAATGGCCGTGCTCCCCGGGTTCGGGCAGCTCGAAGTCCACTTCGGCCCGGAGCAGCTCGTCGGGGAGCTGCAGCAGGATGCCCGCGCCGTCCCCGCTGGTCGGCTCGGCGCCCGCGGCACCGCGGTGTTCCAGGTTCGCCAGTGCGGTCAGGCCGTCGGTGACGATGCCGTGCGAGCGGCGGCCGCGGATGTCGGCCACCATGGCGACCCCGCAGGAGTCCTGCTCGGTGGTGGGGTCGTACAGACCACTGGGACCGGGATTGGCGGAGAAGATCATCAAGGGACCTCCCTCGTCGTTTCGTGCTCAGTTCGGGAAAAATCCCTGGTTAACGCTGCGCACGGGACGACGATGGCCCGCTCGTTGACGAGACCTTAACATCCCGGAAACGCCGGGACACCCGTCGAAGGCGTGTTTCCGGCCATTCGACCGTAACGATCCGATCGGCCCGAACGACATCGTTCTTGATGGGATGAGAGTACTTCGGCCCGCTAACTAGGTTCTGGGAACAGTTCGGCGCAGTCGGCCCAGCTTAGCCCGCTCGGGCGAACGCGGCAGCTTCGCACCGCCGCGGTTTTCGTCACTCTCGCCCTGACCTGGGCTTTCAGTCCTTTGTGTCCGGCTTATCGGGGCGCTCGGCCCGCGCCGGGGACTCCGCCGAGCCCGGCTCGTCCGCCGCGCTCGTGGCGCCGTTGCCGTTCGGCACCACGGCGTTCTCCTCGCCGTCCAGCTCCTCGTCCGGCTGGTCGCCGTCCTTGCCCTTGAGGGTCTCCGGCGCTTCCCGTTCACCCCGGCTCCGGGCGGCGAAGTAGTAGATCACCGCGCCGGCGAACACCAGGATCGACACCCAGACGTTGACCCGGACCCCGAAGACCAGGGTGGCCGCGTCGGTGCGCATCAGCTCGATCCAGGTGCGGCCGAGGGTGTAGCCGGCGACGTAGAGCGCGAACGCGCGGCCGTGGCCCAGGCGCAGCTTCTTGTCCGCCCAGATGACCAGCAGCGCGACCCCGAGGTTCCACAGCAGCTCGTAGAGGAAGGTCGGGTGCACGGTGTCGATCGGGATGTTGTTCAGCGCGACGCCGTTGAGCGTGTCCTCGATGCGCGGGTCGTCGATGCTGACCCGGGAGTAGATCTCCAGCGCCCACGGCAGGTCGGTGTGCCCGCCGTAGAGCTCCTGGTTGAAGTAGTTGCCGAGGCGGCCCACGCCCTGCGCGATGACGATGCCCGGCGCGATGGCGTCCGCGACGGCGGGCAGCGGGATGCCCTTGCGGCGGCAGCCGATCCACGCACCGACCCCGCCCAGCGCGATGGCACCCCAGATGCCGAGGCCGCCGTTGACGATGTTCAGCGCCTGGATCGGGTCCTTGCCCTCGCCGAAGTACCGGTGCCAGTCGGTGATCACGTGGTAGAGCCGCCCGCCGACCAGGCCGAACGGCACCGCGTACACCGCGATGTCGAGGATCGTGCCCTTGGTGCCCCCGCGCGCCACCCAGCGGCGCTCGCCCAGCCAGATGGCCACGACGATGCCCGCGATGATGCACAGCGCGTAGGCACGGATCGGGATGGGCCCGATGTGCCACACCCCGCGATCGGGGCTGGGGATGCTGGCCAGGAACGACGCCGCGGCGGTATTCACCGGGCCACCGTAGCCAACTCAGCTCCCGGCGTCTGCCCTGCCCCCGACGAGGACGGCGATCCCGTCGAGAATCCGGGCCAGGCCGAACTCGAACGCGTGCTCCGGGCTGTAGGAGGCGTGGTGCGCGGCACCGGCCGCGGCGCCCACCCTGGAGGCCACCGGGTAGCGGCTGTAGTCGATGACCTGCTCGAGCAGCGGCGCGTTCTGCGTCCACCACTGCTCCTCGGTGAGCCCGGAAGCGCGCTCCACCCTGGAGATCTCCGCCCGCCCGCGCGCGGACACCTGCGCGTGGCCGATCAGCAGCGTGAGGACCGAGTCCATCTCGATCTCGGTGAGCCCGATCCCTTCCAGCGCACGGAGTTCGTACTCGTACTTCTCGATGACGCGCGGGCCGAGCACGGATCGGTGCGAGGCGTGCAGCAGCCACGGGTGGCGCCGGTAGAGCGCCAGGTTCTCGCGGGCGATCAGCTCGAGCTTGACCCGCCAGTCGCCCTCCACCTCGTCCGGGCGCGCGGTCTCGGCCTGCACGAGGTCGAACATGACGTCCATCAGTTCGGCCTTGCCCGGCACGTAGGTGTAGAGCGACATCGTGCCGACGCCGAGCTTTTCGGCGACCTTGCGCATCGACAGCGAGTCGAAGCCGTCGGCGTCGGCCAGCTCGATGGCCGTGCGCGCGATGCGGTCCACGCTCAGTTCGGGTCTCCCCTTGCGGCTGGCCACTTCGCGGGTGCGCCAGAGGATCGCGAGGCTGCGGGCGGGGTCGGGGCTGCTGTCGGTCGCCATGATGCGGGCCATCCTAGACAAAGCTGTACCGTATGGCGTACGGTACAGGCTACCGCTCAACTGACGGAGGTCGGATTTGCCCACTGCCAAGGTCACGCCCCCGCGCTGGCTCAAGCCGATGAACCGGGTGTTCGTCGGGCTCCAGCGGACCGGGCTCAAGCTCGGCGGGATGTACCTGCTGACCGTGCCCGGCCGGAAGTCCGGGAAGCCGCGCACCACGCCCATCTCGCTGATGGAGCACGAGGGCGGGCGTTACGTCGTCGGCGGCTTCCCCGGTGCCGACTGGGTGCGCAACGCCAGCGCCGCCAAGGCGGGCACGCTCACCTGCGGCCGCCGCCACGAGCGGGTGCTGCTCGTCGAACTGCCCGTCGAGCAGGCGCGCCCGATCCTGCGGGCGTTCCCCGCGAAAGTGCCGTCCGGCGTGTCGATGATGACCAGCGCGGGCATCGTCGAATCCGGTTCGCCGGACGAGTTCGAGGCGCTCGCCGGGCGGTGCGCGGTCTTCCGCATCGACCCCTCACCCGCCTGACTCCCCCGGCCGCGGCGGGTGCACCGCGTGGGCGGGCAGCCGCGCGGCCAGCCGGTTCAGGCCGAACACCGCCAGCACCGCGCAGACCGCGACCACCAGCCACGGCAGCCAGATGGCCACCGAGAACAAGGCGACCACGGCCGGGGCGAGGACCTGCGCGGCGGTGAAGGCGTACTGGAAGGCGGCGAGGTACCGGCCGCGGGCCGCGCGCGGGGCCGCCGCCTCGGCCAGCGCGTTGGCCCGCGGGCCGAACACCAGGTTCGCGGTGGCGATGATCAGCGTGACCGCGAGCAGGTAGCCGGGCTGCACGGCCGGGGGCACCAGCACCGCGCCGAGGCAGCTCAGCCACCACACCGCGTAGAGCAGGGAGCCGAAGCGCATGGCGTCGATCCGGCTGAGGCGATGGGTCAGCCGCAGCGCCAGCGTGCCGCCGACGCTGGTGCAGAGGGTGAGCAGCGCGATGATCGCGCCGGGCAGCCACGACGGCCCGCGCAGCTGTTCCAGGACGAACACCGGGACGCCGATCAGGAAGACGTCCAGCGACAGGCCGAACAGGCCGCTGATCAGGATGAGCGCGACGTACGGCCGGTCGCGCAGCGGGCCCGCGGTGAGCCGGCACGCGGGTGGCAGAAAACGGCCCAGCGGTTTGCGCAGGCAGATCAGCAGCACGAGCGCGGCGACCAGGTAGGTCAGCGCGTTGGTGCCGAGCGCGAGCCGGAAACCGGCGGTGCCGTAGCCGGTCAGCAACAAGGCCGCGACCAGGCCACCGGCGCCGAACGAGGCCGCCCGGACCATGCCGACCACTGCGAACGGCCGGTCCTTGGGCACGTCCCCGGCGACGTCGGCGACCAGTGCGTAGAGCGCGCAGTAGAACGCCTGCTGGCCCGCGGCGACCAGGATCGCGGCGACGACCACGGCCACCGCCGAACCGGCGAGCAGGTAGGCGACGACCCCGGCGGCCTGCACGAGCTGCGCGAGGATCACCACCAGCCGCGCGCCGACGCGGTCGGTGAGGCGCCCGGCCAGCGGCGGCACCAGCAGCCCGGCGACCGTGCCCAGCGGCACGATGGTGCCGGCCAGTGCCAGCGGCAGGCCGACCACCCGGGTGAGGTAGACCAGCGTCAGCGGCAGGAAGAGCCCGGTGCCGAAGTTGTCGATCGCCAGTGCCACCAGCAGCGCCCCCCGCGCGCGGCTCACCGCACCGGCCGGCTCATGCCGGCATCATGCCTCCCACGTGGCGGATTCTGCCCAGCTACCAGCGGGTACCGTCCCCGCTTCACCCTGGCAGCGCAGCGAGATCACCCCCCGAGGGTGACCTCCACCGCGAACGGGCGACGCAGGCGCAGCACCCCGGCGTCGCTCTTCTCGGACAGGTGGTACTCGCCGTCGCGCCACTCGTGCAGCACCGCCTCGCCACCTTCGACGAGGAGGTAGAACGGCACGCGAGCTTGGGCGTAGAGGGACCGCTTGAGCCCGTGGCCGGCCGTCTCCGCCACCAGGACCACCTGGTGCGCTCGAAGGGCGGGTCCCTCGGCGATGGGGTCGTCGCTGATGACCAGGTCGGGCATGAGCAAGTGGTCGCCCAGCAGGAGATTGGCGCCCGGCAGCACCTCGAGCGACTCGGGCGCCGCCGCCGCGAAGCTCCGCAGCAGCCGGGCCACCATGCGCTGGTGTTCCAGCCGCGGCTTGAGCGAGAGCGCACCATCGATCAACTCGCTCCGCTGCCCCTCGGGCAGGGACAGCACCTCGTCGACCGACCACGGCCTGATATGTCTCCACGTTCCACAGCTCACGAAATGATTGTGGCATAGGCCACTGACATTCTGGGTCACCCAGAGGCTTGGGAAATCAAGACCACTCCGACCACGGCCTCAGGGTGGGGTCGGACGGACGAAGAGGGCGGCGACGAGGGCGAGCAGGGTGATGGCGCCGAAGGCCGCCGCGGTGCCCGGGTAGCCGGCGACGCCGAGGCCGATGCCGCCCAGGGCGGCGCCGGTGAAGGTGCCCAGGCTCATGCCTGCCGCGTTCACGCCCAGTGCCGAACCCCGCAGCGGGCCGCAGCGGCGTACCAGCAGGGTTACGACGCAGGCCGCCACGGTGGCGTGGGCGGCGCCCTGCACCGCGGTGAGGGCCAGCGCGAGCACCAGGTTCTCGGCGAAGTAGAAGGCCACCACCGAGCCCAGTGCCACGACGAGGCTCGCGGTGAGCATGCGTTCCGGCCGGATCCAGGGCGCCTCGGCGCTGGTGTACCGGCCCGCGAGCAGGTTGCCGACGAAGAAAGCCGCGCCGCTGAGCGTCCACACCAGTGCGAACAGCTCCGGGTCCAGGTGGAACCGCGAGTCGTAGAAAGCCGCCAGGTAGGACAGGTAACCCATGAACGCGGCCGTCCGCAGCAGCGCGACCAGCAGCAGCGGCACCGCACCCGGCACCCCGGCCAGCGCGCGGAACGAGGCCAGGTAACCCAGCCGCGGCTGCGCGTCCGAAACAGCCACCGGCATCGGGCGCCGCCGGAAGAACACCACCGACAGGGCCACCGAGATGACCGCCACCGCCAGCAGGTTCCCCTGCCAGCCCCACAGCAACGCGGGCAGCGCCACCAGGGGCGCGGCCAGCATGGCGGTCAGCGACTGGGTCGCGGTGACCAGCGTGGCCGCGCGGCCCGCCGCCGCGCCCGAGCCGAACCGGTCGGCGGCGTCCGCGGCCAGCGCCGGGTTCAGCACCGAGGTCGCCGCGCCGACCAGCAGGCAGAAGGCGGCCAGCGCGAGGAACTGACCGGCCGCGCCCAGCACCGCCGAAAGGCCGAGCAGCACCAGCCCGCCACCGGCCGTGTACTGCTTGGGCACCCGGTCCAGCAGCGGCGCCACGGCCGCGCCCACGCCCAGCGCCGCCAGGCCGCCGAGGCCGCGCAAGCCGCCCATCGCGGCGACGCTGGTCCCGGCGTCCGCCGAGATCGGCACCAGGAAGGTGCTGAACACGGTGAACGGCAGCAGGCTCACCGCCGAGGCCAGCAGCACCGGGCCCAGCAGCCTGGCCATGCGCAGGTCGCTGGGCACCGGCAGGTCCTCCACCGGCTTCACGGTTTCCGCACTCACTTTTCGTACTCTTCTCTCGTGTTCCGGCCCCGGAGGGCACAATTATCCGGCGCGCCCGAAGGACGCGCGATAGCGGTAGACCGTGCTCGGTTCCGCGCTGAACTGGGAAAACGGGAATGGTTCCGCCGAAACGGCGGTGACCCCGCGCCCCAGGAATGCCCGCGCCACCGCGCTGCCCGTCTGCGCGTAGACCACCAGCGGCAGATCGCGCCCGCGGCAGTGCGCCAGCAGCCGGTCGAAGCTGCCGTTGCTCAGCGTCATCCCGGTCGCCACCACCGCGTCGGCGGCTTCGAGCACCTCGTCCATCTCCCGGCTGACCGGCTGCCCCCACTGGGTGGTGCGCAGGTTCAGGTCGCACGGCAGGCATTCGCCGCCGCGCTCGGTGATGGCCTCGACCAGCGGGTTCACCACCCCGATCAGCGCCACCTTCGCCCCGGGACGGATGTCCAGCAGCCCGGCGATGGCGTCGTCGCGAGCCCGCGCCCGGACCTCCGGCGTGCCGATCGGCAGCACCACCGGCTCGGCACCGGCTTCGCGGTGCGGCAGGGCGTCGGCCAGGTAGGCGTCCAGCGCGGCGATCCGCACCGGCAGCCGGTCGTCCCGGATCAGCTTGTCCAGCGGCTCCCCCGAGGCGGTGGCGCAGAAATCGGCGTCCAGCTCACCCTGTTCGAAGGAACAGGCTCCGAACGCACTGCCGACGCGCAACAACAGGTAGTGGTTGCGGTAGGTGACCCCGCCCCCGGCCAGCCGGGTGGTGTGGTGCAGCCAGAACGCGCTCGTCACGGACCGTTCTCCTGGCGCCGGGCCCCATTCCCCGGCCAGCACGGAATCGACCAGCGCGGGCACACTTTCCATTTTCGTTTTCCCTTTCACGGCAGGTCCGCCAGCATTTCTTCCCGGTAGGGCAATTCGGCCAGCCGCGGGCGGCCAGCGGGCTGGAAGCAGAACAACAGCGTCCGGCGGTCGCGCTCGCTGCGGTTGGGCACCGAGCGGTGCACCAGCGTGCTGGGGAACACCAGCACCGACCCGGCTGGCAGCTCCACGGTGCGCTCCCGCTCGGCGTCCAATTTGGACGCGTCGAGCAGCAGGCCGGTCGGCTCGGCGTGGTCCCGCGGCGCCGGGCCGTCGCGGTGGCTGCCCGGGATCACGCTCAGCGCGCCGTTGCCCGCCCCGGCGTCGTCCAGGTAGATCATCGCGGTGGCGACGTCCCGCGCGGCCGGGCCCGCGCAGCAGTACCAGAAGGTGAGGTCCTGGTGCCAGGCGAACTCCGAGCCGACGCCGGCCCGCTTGAAGTTCAATTTGGACACGAACGGGCCGATTTCCCCGCACCCCAGCAGTTCTGCCATCGGACCGGTGAGCCGAGGATCGGTCCACAGTGCCTCGAACGCCGGGTGCAGCTGCGAAACCGGCGACAGGCTGCGGATCGCGCCGGGAGCGTCCGGCTCCCAGTGCACGGTCGTGCCGTCGACGCGTTCGAGCCGGTGCCCGTCCGGCCACACCTGAACCGAGGTCTGCCCGGAAGCGGCTTTCGCCAGTACGTCACGCTGTACCGCTTCGGCGGCTTCGCCCAGCCGCGCCAGTTCCGCACCGCCGAACAGTCCGGAAAGGACTCGGTAACCCGGATCGTTCACGCCACACCCAGTACGTCGTGGGTGCGCGCGCAGGCGGGCCGCCGCGCCCAGTCCATCGCCGACCACGGGCACGCCAGCTCGCTGAGCACGCCGACCTCCCGCGGGCGCATGCGCTCGAGCTCGAACGCCTCGCGATGCCTGCTGTAGGCCGATTCGGCGTACCGGTGCCCGGTGTCCGCGGCCAGGAAGACGTGGTGGCGCCCGGGATCCCGCTCACGCTCCCAGTGCGCCGCCAGGTACGCCGCCCCGGCTGACAACCCGGCGAACACCCCGCTGCACCGCAGCAGGTCCACCGCGGCGGACATGGCGTACTCGAAGGAGATCCAGTGGATCCGGTCGTACAGCTCGTGACGCACGTTCTCGAACTCGATCGAGCTGCCGATGCCCGCGATGATCATCTCCGGATCGGCCACGTGCTCCGCGCCGAAGGTGACGCTGCCGAACGGCTGCACGCCGACCAGCGTCACGTCCCGGCCCAGCTCACCGAGGAACGAGGCGATCGCGCCGGTCGAGGCCCCGGTGCCGACCCCGCCGGACAGGCTCAGCGGCCCCGGCGGCACCGCCCGGTCGAGCTGCTCGGCCACCTCGCGGTAGCCGAGGTAGTGGATCTCGTCGTGGTACTGGCGCATCCAGTGGTACGACGGGTTTTCCCGCAGGATCTCGGTGATCCGCCGCACGCGCAGGCTCTGGTCCAGCTTGAGGCTGCGCGAGGGCTGCACCTGTTCGAGCGTGGCCCCGAGGATCTCCAGCTGCACCTTGAGCGTGGCGTCGACGGTGGTGGACCCGACGATGTGGCAGTGCAGGCCGTACCGGTTGCAGGCCAGCGCCAGCGCGTGGGCGTAGATGCCGCTGGAGCTGTCGATCAGGGTGTCCCCCGGCCGCACGGCGCCGGTCTCGAGCAACCGCCGGACCGCGCCGAGCGCCGAGTAGATCTTCATCGTCTCGAAGCGCACGCAGACGAGGTCCTCGCGGACCCTGACCAGGTCCGGCTCCTTGACCGCCTCGGCGAAGTGGTCGTGCATCAAGCCGCTTCTCCCTTGGCGCGCAGGCGGAACAGGAACGTCTGCACGTCGTCGTCCGGCCAGGTCCGGCGTTCCCGGATCTCCGGGACGAAGCCGCTCTCGATGGCGTGCGCGATGATGTCGCGCAGGTTCGCCGTGTTGGAGACGATGAGGTGGATCTCGCCGCCGGGGGCCAGCAGGTCGCCGGCCAGCACCTGGTCGAAGAACCGCGCGGTGATCTCCGCGCCCACGCAGACGTTGCGCACCACGTCCGGGTCCTCACTGGTCTTCAGCGCGACCGCGGGCGGGTTGAAGGTGATCACGTCGGCCTGCGCCTTGTCCGGGAACGCGCTGAACAGGTCGGAGACCAGTGCGTGCAGCGGCGGGGTGTCGCCGACGAAGCGCCGGTAGTGCGCTTCGGTCGCGGCCACGCTGGCCGGGTGCACGTCGAGCGCGTAGATCCGCGCCGCACCGGCGATCCCGGCCACCACGGCCTCCACGCCCAGCCCGGAGCCCATCGCCACGTAGGTCCGCCCGGCCACCGGGATCCGCCCGTCGAGCACCCGGTCGTGGATCATCCGGCTGGTCTCCCCCGGCCGGAAGACCCCGGGTGGCAGCTCGAACTCCCAGTCGCGGTAGGTGTGGGAGCGGACCGTGTGCAGGTCGTTCCTCGGTGGGTTCACCTCGAGGATCTCGGCCGTGGTCAGCGTGGGCGGCAGGCTCGCGTGCAGTGCCCAGGATTCTTCGCTCATACCGATTCCTTCCTGTCGAGGCCCGGACAGGGTTGTCCCAGCCCGGTGGCCACCCCGTCGTCGAGTACCAGCACCTCGCTGGTCACCGCGGCGATGAGCCCGAGGTCGTGGCTGATCCACAGCAGGGCGGTGCCCCGCTCCCCGGTCAGCCGCGCGAGCAGGGTGGTCACCTTCCGCGCGGTCGCCGGATCGAGCGCGGTGGTGATTTCGTCGCACACCAGTACTTCCGGCTCGGCGAGCAGCGCCCGCACGAGGGCGGCGCGCTGGAGTTCACCGCCGGAAAGACCGTCCGGGTGCCGGGCGGCGGTCTCCTCGGCCACGCCCAGTTCGTCCAGCAGCCGCACGGCTTCGGCGCGTGCCGCGGCGGGTTCCAGTCCCCGCAGGCGGATCGCCGTGCGGGCCACCTGGTCGAGCACCGGGCGCCGGTCGTCGAACGAGCCGCGGACCTCCTGCCAGACGTACTGCACGCGCCGCCGCAGTTCCGTGTTCCGCTTGCGCAGCACGGGCAACGGCTGCCCGTCGAGCAGCAGTCCGCCGGTGTACCGCTCGTGCAGCCCGGCGATGCATCGGGCGAGCGTGGTCTTCCCGCTGCCCGACGGCCCGACGACGCCGATCCGCCCGCCCGGCGGCAGCACGAGGTCGATGTCGTGCAGGATCGGCTGCTTTCCCCGTGGCCGCAGGGAGGCGGACAGCCCGCGCAGTTCGAGCAGCGCCTCCTCCGAACCGGGCTCGGCCCAGTCGCCGGACGGCGGCGCCACCTCGCCGAGCACCTCGTCCGGTGTGCCGGTCGCGGCCACCCTGCCGTGGTCGAGCAGCACGACGTGGTCGGCCAGCGCGCGCACCAGATCGTGCTGGTGGCTCAACAGCAGGATGGCGAGCCCGGTCGCGGCGAGTTCGGCCAGTTCACCGGCCAGCCGCAGCCGGGTGACCGTGTCGAGCCCGGTGCTCGGTTCGTCGAGCACCAGCACGCGCGGTCCGCAGACCAGTGCCTGCGCGAGCGCGACGCGTTGCCGTTGCCCGCCGGAGAACTGGTGCGGGAAGCGGCGCAACAGCTTGCGATCACCGGGCAACTGCGCCGCCCGCAGTGCTTCCGTGACCACTTCGTCGGTGGACTCGTTGGGGCGGTGCAGTTTCGCCAGTTCCCGCAGCGTGGTGCCGATCCGCCGGGCCGGGTTGAGCGCGCTGCCCGGGTGTTGCGGCAGGTACGAGACCACGCCCCCGCGCACCCCGGGGCCGACCGGCTTCCCGGCCACGGTCACCGAGCCGGTCAGCCGCACACCCGGCGCGGAATCCCCCAGCAGCGACAACGCCGCCGTGGTCTTCCCGCTGCCCGACGGCCCGACCAGCGCGGTCACCTTGCCCGGCCACAACCGGAAACCGACGTCCCGCAGCAGCACCGCGTCGCCGGCGTGCGCGGTGAGCCCGTCGACCTCGACCAGCGCGCTCATGCCACGACCACCTCCCGGCGGTGCCCGAGCAACCGGTCGGCGAGCAGGTTCAGCCCGAGCGTGAAGGCGACGATCATCGCCGCGGGCGCGAGGACCGCCCACGGTTGCAGCAGCAGGCCCTCCCGGTTGCGGGAGACGGTCACCGCCCAGTCCGGCGAGGTCGGGTTCAGGCCGAGGCCGAGGAAGTTCGCCGAGGCCACGATGAACACCGCGAGCGTGATGCGGGTGCCGATGTCGGCGAGCACCGGGGGCAGCGCCGACCGGGCGATGAAGCCGAACTGGATGCGTGCCCACGACTCGCCCTGCATGCGCATCGCCTCCACCGCGGGCCCGCTCGCGGCGTCCAGCGCGGCCGCGCGCACCAGGCGGGCCACGGTCGGCACGTTCACCGCGCCCACCACCAGCGCGATCGCCAGCGGGTCACCACGCCAGCCGACCGCGACCACGCTGATCACCAGCAGCGAGGGCAGCGGCAGCAGGATGTCCAGCGGCCGGATGAGCGCCTCGTCCAGCACCCGGCGCCGGGTGGAGGCGGCGACCAGGCCGATCAACCCGCCCACGAGGTAGGCGAAGACCACGGCGAGCAGCGCGACCCCGAGCGTGGTGCGGCCACCGATGAGCAAGGTGCCGAACACGTCACGGCCGAGCCCGTCGGTGCCGAGCAGCCCGCTGTCGCCGTACGGCAACCCGGGCGGCCGCGTGAACGCGCCGGCCAGCAGCGGGCCGACGAGCGCGATGAGCACCGGGACCGCGAGCAGCGCCACGGAGACCCCGGTCAACAGGCGGTTCACCGCAGCACCTCCGTCCGCGGCACCAGCCGGTTGCAGACGAGGTCGGCGGCGAGGTTGACCAGCAGGGCGGCCACCGCCAGCACCAGGGTCAGCCCCTGCACCACCGGCACGTCCCGCGACTCGACCCCGTCGATCAACGCGGTCGCGAAGCCGGGGATGGCGAAGATCGCCTCCACCACCAGCACCCCGCCGAGCAGGTTGTCCCCCACGCGCGCCAGCTCCTGCACGCCGGGCACCGCCGCGTTCGGCAGGACGTGCCGCAGCAGCAACGACCTCCGCGGCACCCCGAGCCGTCGCGCCTGCACCACGTAACCCGCGTGCAGCGAGGTGATCGTGCCCGCGCGGACCTGCCGCGAGAGCGTGCACACGGTACGCAGGAACAACACGAGCACCGGCAGCACCAGGAGTTCGGGACTGGCCAGCAGATCGTCGCCGGTCGCGCCGACCCAGGTCGCCGGGAGCCAGCCGAGTCGCAGCGACAGCACCGAAATCAGCAGCAGCGCCAGCACGAAGTCCGGGATCGCGGTGAGCACCAGCGTGACCGAGGTGATCGACCGGTCGAGCCTGCCGCCTTCGAACACCCCCGCCAGCGCGCCGAGCAACGCGGCCAGCGGCACCACCACGGCCAGCGTGACCACCGCCAGCACCAGCGTGGCCCCCACCGAGCCGCCGATGATCTCGCTGACCGGCTGCCGGTTGACCAGCGACTGGCCCAGGTCGCCGGTGAGCACGCCGCCCGCCCAGTCGAAGAACCGCTCGACCGCGGGCCGGTCCAGGCCCAGTTCCGCCCGCAGCGTGGCGACCTGCTCCGGTGACGCGCTCTCGTCGAACCGCACGTCGGCGGCGTCCCCCGGCAGCAGCGCGGTCAACGCGAAGACCAGCACCGAAAGCACCATCACCTGCACCACGGCCAGGCCCAGCCGCTGTGCGACGTATCCCCGCACCCCTCAGCCCAGCCACACCTTGTCGAACCGGGCCCAGTTCACCGTGTTCGGTGGCACGGCCTGGACCCCGTGCACGTTCGCGGCCACCGCGTTGATCCAGTCCGGGTGGCCCCACGCGAGCAGGCCGCCGCGGTCGTGGAGGTCGCGCTGCAGGTCGTGGTAGAGCCGGGTGCGCTCCGCCTCGTCCACAGTGGACTGCGCGGTGGCGAAGGCGGCGTCGAACTCCGGGCGCTTCCACGCGGTGGCGTTGAACGGCGAGGTGGAGAGCAGGCGCGAGTTGATGTAGTCCGGGATCGGCGCGGCCCCGGCCCGGTGGCTGCCGAGCACGCCGGTGGTCAGCTGGTCCTTGAAGTAGGTCTCGGCGGCCCCGGTCACCACCTCCACCCGGATCCCGGCTTCCCCGGCCTGCTCGGCGAAAAGCGTTGCGGCGTCGACGAAACCGGCCGAGACGGTGGAGGTGAAGAACTGGATGGTCTGGTTCAGCACGCCCGCCTTGGTCAGCAGCGAGCGCGCTTCGGCGACGTCACGCGGACGCTGCGGCAGCGCGTCGTGGTAGTAGCGGTAGCCCTTGCCGAACAGGTCGTTGCCGGGCACGCCGCGGCCGCCGAGCACCACCTCGACCAGCCGCGGGCGGTCGGCCAGCAGCTTGAACGCCAGCGCCACGTCGGGGTTGTCGAACGGCGGGCGGTCGGTCTTGAGCACGAACGCCTGCGTGGTGCTGCCGGGCGCGGCGACGATCTTCACCGTGCGGCCGGCTTCGGCCGTCCTGGCGAAGGTCGGGGACATCTCGTGCGCGTACTCGGCCTGCCCGCCCTGCAGTGCGTTCGCGCGGGCGTCCGCGTCGGCCGAGAGGATGTGCAGCTCGTCGAGGTGGGGCGCGCCTTCCCAGTGCTCGTCGAAGCGCTGGGCGATCAGCGAGCGGCCCGGGTCGAACGAAACGAACCTGAATGGCCCAGTACCCACCGGTTTCGCCGGATCGGCGTAACCGGCCCGCACGATCGCGGCACCGGTGGTGGCCAGCAGGGCGGGCAACTCGGCCGAGGGGGTGGTCACCGCGATCTCGACCGTGCGCGGATCGGCCACCCGGCTGCGGCCGAGGTCGATCGCCGACAGGGACTGCCGGGCCAGCCGGTCCCCGGCCGCCGGGTCCAGGATCCTGGCCAGGCTGAACAGCACGTCCTCGCCGGTCAGCGGCTGTCCGTCGTGGAACCTCGCCTGCCGCAGGGTGAACCGCCAGAGCGTGGCGTCCGCGTTGGACTCCCAGCGCTCGGCCAGCCGCGGCACCGGCGCCAGGTCGTCGCCGAGTTCGGTCAGCTTGTCGAAGATCGCCTTGTGCCGCGCCTGGTCGATGAACAGGTTCTGCGCGTGCGGGTCGAGGGTCTCCTTGGTCCCGCCGCCGGTGAACAACGCCCGCAACCGCCCGCCCCGCTTCGGCTCGCCGCCCGCCCCGTCACCTGCGCCGTCCGCTCCCCCGCAGCCGCCGAGCACCAGTGCCGCACCGGCCGAAAACCCGAGAAAACCCCGCCGCGTCAGGGCGATCGGCATGACGGCTCCTCCATTTCCCGCGGCGGGCGCCGCGTCTTGCGAAGAATCGTCGACGAAAATGTCGAGCCAACGCGCCCGCCGAACGAATTAACGCGTGCACCGATCAGGTGAGATCGCCCAGCAGCGGAGATAGTGGCAGGAAATGGAAATCATTGTCAAATAGTCAGAAGCTGATATGCGCATCAACGCACATGAGAAAAGGGTCGTGGGTGATTAGGCTGAGGAAACAGCCCTAATCACCCACGACCCTTTTTGGTGTCGCGGTGAGAATTACGCGGTGGGGGTGGTGGCTTTCCGCACGCCCGCGGCGAGTTCGCCGGAGAGCTCGCGCACCGCGTCGAGGCCTTCGCCCGCGGCGGTGACCAGCGCGGAACCGACGATCACCGCGTCGGCGAACGCGGCCACCTCGGCGGCCTGCGCTCCCGAACGCACGCCGAGACCCACGCCGATCGGCAGGTCCGTGTGCGCCCTGGCCCGGTCGACCAGCTTCCCGGCGGCCGCGTCCACGGTCTCCCGCACGCCGGTGACGCCCATCAGCGCGGTCGCGTAGACGAAACCGGTGCTCGCCTGGACCGTCCGGTGCACGCGCTCCTCGGTCGAGGAGGGCGCGATCAGGAAGATGCGGTCCAGCCCGTGTGCCTCGGAGGCGGCGAACCAGTCGTCGGCCTCGTCCGGGATCAGGTCGGGGGTGATCATGCCCAGCCCGCCCGCCGCGGCGAGGTCCCGCGCGAACGCGTCCACGCCGTAGCGGTGCACCGGGTTCCAATAGGTCATCACCACGGCCTTGCCGCCCCGCGCGGAGACCGACTCGACCACCTCGAACAGGTTCTTCAGCCGGAAGCCCCCCGCCAGCGCGGCGTCCGCCGCGGCCTGGATGGTTGGCCCGTCCATCACCGGGTCGGAGTAGGGCACGCCCACCTCGACCAGGTCGGCACCGCCGTCGACGATCGCCGAGAGCAGGTCCTTCGAGCCGTCCACGGTCGGGTAGCCCGCGGGCAGGTAGCCGATCAACGCGGCCCGGTCCTCCGCCTTGGCCCGGCGGAAGACCTCGTCGAGCTCGCTCACGACAGCTCCTCCTCGGGCACCAGGCCGAAGAACTTCGCCGCGGTGTCCATGTCCTTGTCGCCGCGACCGGAGAGGTTCACCACGATCAGCCCGTCCGGGCCGAGTTCCTGGCCGAGCTTCATCGCCCCGGCCAGCGCGTGCGCCGACTCGACGGCCGGGATGATGCCCTCGGTCCGCGACAGCAGCTTCATCGCTTCCATGGCCTCGGCGTCGGTCACCGCGCGGTACTCGGCCCGCCCGGTGTCCTTGAGCCACGAGTGCTCCGGGCCGACGCCCGGGTAGTCCAGCCCGGCGGAGATCGAGTAGGCCTCGGTGGTCTGGCCGTCCTCGTCCTGCAGCAGGTAGGACAGCGCGCCGTGCAGCATGCCGGGGGTGCCCTCGGTCAGCGTCGCGCCGTGCTCACCGCTGTCCAGGCCCTTGCCGCCCGGCTCCAGGCCGACCAGCCGGACCTCGGGGTCGTCGATGAAGCCGTGGAAGATGCCGATGGCGTTCGACCCGCCGCCGACGCACGCCGCGACCGCGTCCGGCAGGCGACCCGCCTGCTCGAGGATCTGGCGGCGGGCCTCCTCGCCGATGATCTTGTGGAAGTTGCGCACCATCACCGGGAACGGGTGCCCGCCCGCGGCCGTGCCGAGCAGGTAGTGGGTGGTGTCGACGTTGCTCACCCAGTCGCGCAGGGCCTCGTTGATCGCGTCCTTCAGCGTGCGCGACCCGGTCTTGACCGGGATCACCTCGGCGCCGAGGAGCTTCATCCTGGCCACGTTCAGCGCCTGGCGCTGGGTGTCCACCTCGCCCATGTAGACCACGCAGTCGAGGTCCAGCAGCGCGCAGGCGGTGGCCGTGGCCACGCCGTGCTGCCCGGCCCCGGTCTCCGCGATCACCCGCTTCTTGCCCATGCGCCGGGTCAGCAGCGCCTGGCCGAGCACGTTGTTGATCTTGTGCGAACCGGTGTGGTTGAGGTCCTCGCGCTTGAGGAAGACCCGCGCCCCGCCCGCGTGCTCGGCGAAGCGCGGTGCCTCGGTGAGCAGCGACGGGCGACCGGCGTAGTCCCGCAGCAGCCGGGCGAACTCGCCGGTGAACTCCGGGTCGAGCCGGGCCTTGTCGTACTCGGCGGACAGCTCGTCCATCGCGGCGATCAGGGCCTCCGGCATGAACCGGCCGCCGTACGGGCCGAAGTGGCCCTTGGCGTCCGGGTCGTGCTCGGTCCGCTCGTGCTGCCTGGTCGGTTCCTCGGTCATCGACTGGGCCTCGGGCACGCGGGGTGCGAACCGGCCGTGACCAGCTTCACCAGCGCCGCCTTGGGGTCGTCGGAGGCGACCAGGCCCTCGCCGACCAGCACCGCGTCCGCGCCCTGGCCCGCGTAGGACATCAGGTCACCCGGACCGCGCACGCCGGACTCGGCGACCTTGTAGACGTCCATCGGCAGGCCGGGGGCGAGCCTGCTGAACACGTCCCGGTCCACCTCGAGGGTGTGCAGGTTGCGCGCGTTCACGCCGATCACCGACGCCCCGGCTTCGAGCGCGCGGTCGGCCTCCTCGGCGTTGTGGATCTCCACCAGCGCCGTCATGCCGAGCGACTCGACCCGGTCCAGCAGGGCGACCAGCGCGTTCTGCTCGAGCGCGGCCACGATCAGCAGCACCATGTCCGCGCCGTGCAGGCGCGCCTCGTGCACCTGGTACGGGCTGACCACGAAGTCCTTGCGCAGGATGGGGATGTCCACCGCCGCGCGCACCGCGTCGAGGTCGTCCAGCGAGCCGCCGAAGCGCCGCTGTTCGGTCAGCACGCTGATCACCCGCGCGCCGGCTTCGGCGTAGTCCTTGGCCAGTGCCGCGGGGTCCGCGATCGACGCCAGATCACCCTTGGACGGGCTGCGCCGCTTGACCTCGGCGATCACGCCGATGCCCGATTCCCGCAGGGCGGCCATCACGTCGCGCGGAGGCGCGACCTGGGCGGCCCGGCGCTTCAGTTCGTCGAAGGGGAGCTCCGCCTCGCGGGTGGCGAGGTCGGCACGGACGCCTTCGACGATGTCTTCGAGCACAGTCACCGGACGGCCCCGCCTACCGGTGTGCGCACCGCTGTCTTGGGTAGACCACGCCTCGCAAGTTCGCTCACAAAAACCTTCCCCTTCCCGCCGGAAAGATGCTAACCCGCGCGGTTTAACCGGCCGGTCCCGGGTCCATCGTCGGTTTGTCAACCCTCATCGACCGGTCGTGGGATCCCGGCCGTCGGACAACGCGTCCCAGAGCTCTGTATCGGCGTCGCGGGCGGGACGTTTCCCACCCGGTGCGGAGTACTTGGCGCCCAGGCGCGGCAACCGGCCCGCCTCACGCACGCCGAGCCCGCCACCGGCCAGCACCAGCAGGCCGCCGAGCACGGCCAGGCCCCACCCGGTGAAGCGCGGCCCGCCACCGAGGTTCAGCAGCACGACCAGGCACGCGGCCAGGCCGGTGCCCGCGAGCACCAGCGCCACCACCCGGCGGGCCCAGCCCGAGGTGGCGACCAGCCCGGCCACCCCGGCGGCCACCAGCACGGCCAGCGGCACCAGCGCGGGCAGGTGGTCCGCCCCGGTCACCACCTGCGGTGGCACCCCGGGCAGGTCGGAGCGGGGGCGTTCGAACCAGGTCAGCCGCGAGGCGCCCCACAGCGCCGGCGCGCCCAGCCCGAGCAGCACCACGATCGTCCACAGAGGACGCTTGTCGCCGGAGTCAGACACCAGCGGGGTCACCCGCTTCCTCGATCACCCCGGCCGGTGCCAGGGTCTGCGCGGCGGCCACCGCCGACAGCACGGTCCGGGCCTTGTTCAGCGATTCGTTGTCCTCGTAGCCGGGGTCGGAGTCCGCCACCACCCCGCCACCTGCCTGCACGTACGCCAGCCCATCGCGCACCAGCGCGGTGCGGATGGCGATGGCGGTGTCGGCGTCGCCCCCGAAGTCGAGGTAGCCGACCACTCCCCCGTACAACGCCCGCCGGGTCGGCTCCAATTCCTCGATCAGCTCCATCGCGCGGACTTTCGGCGCGCCGGAAAGCGTCCCGGCCGGGAAACAGGCGGTCACGGCGTCGAAGGCGGTCTTGCCTTCGGCCAGTTCGCCGGTGACGGTGGACACGATGTGCATCACGTGGCTGTAGCGCTCGATGGTGAAGAAGTCGACCACCCGCACGGTGCCCGCCTTGCACACCTTGCCCAGGTCGTTGCGGCCGAGGTCGACCAGCATCAGGTGCTCGGCGCGCTCCTTCTCGTCGGCGAGGAGGTCCTTGGCCAGCTGCGCGTCCTCTTCGGGGTCGGCGCCACGCCACCGGGTGCCCGCGATCGGGTGAGTGGTCGCCCGACCGTCACGCACGGTCACCAGCGACTCCGGGCTGGAGCCGACGATGTCGAAGCCCTCCATCCGCAGCAGGTACATGTACGGGCTCGGGTTGGAGGTGCGCAGGACGCGGTAGATGTCGAGGGCGTCGGCGCCGGTCTCGATCTCGAACCGCTGCGAGGGCACCACCTGGAACGCCTCACCGGCCTTGATCGCCTCGACCGCTTTCGCCACGGCCTGGTGGAAGTCCGCCTTGCTGCGGCGGCGGGTGAACCGCGGCGCCGGGCGGTCGAACACCGCGTTGGTGGCCGGGGCGTGCACGGCGAGCTGGTCGGTCATCCGCTGGAGCCGGGCGAGCGCGTCGTCGTAGGCCGCGTCGACCCGCTCGGGCGAGTCGTCCCAGTTCACCGCGTTGGCGATCAGCGTGACCGTGCCCTCGTGGTGGTCCAGCGCGGCGAGGTCGGTGGCCAGCAGCATGGTCAGCTCGGGGATCTTGAGGTCGTCCTCGGCCAGTTCGGGCAGCTTCTCCAGCCAGCGGACCGCGTCGTAGCCGATGTAGCCGACCAGGCCGCCGGTCAGCGGGGGCAGGCCGGGCAGCGGTTCGGTGTGCAGCGCCTCCAGCGTGGCGCGCAGCACGGTCAGCGGGTCGCCGTCGGAGGGCAGGCCGACCGGTGGCGTGCCGGTCCAGACGGCCTCGCCGTCGCGCACGGTCAGCGCCGCCGGGCTGTTCACCCCGACGAACGACCAGCGCGACCAGGAGGCGCCGTTCTCCGCCGACTCGAACAGGAAGGTGCCCGGCCGGTCGGCGGCGAGCTTGCGGTACACCCCGACCGGGGTCTCGCCGTCGGCGAGCAGGCGGCGGACGACCGGGACGACCCGGCGCGACTCGGCGAGGGCCCGGAACTCCTCCCGGCTGGGGCTGACCGCGCCGAGGCCGGTGGCGACGGCGGAAGCGGCGGTGTCGGTGCGCGAGCTGACCATGCGCCTCATTGTGCCGTCGCGCCCCCGGCCGCGTGGGTATACCCGTGGGTACCGGCGCGCGGTCCACCCGCGTGTACAATTCATTGAGCGTTGAACTATTACCGGCAGACCCGGCACGGAGAGGCATGATGGCGCCATGACGACCCCGAAACCGGCGGCCGCCAAGCGCCGGGGCCGCCGCCCCGCCGGCGAGGACACCCGTGAAGCGATGCTCACCGCGGCCCGCGACCTGTTCGGCGAACTGGGCTACGAGGGCGCCACCGTCCGCGCCATCGCCCAGCGCGCCGGGGTGGACGCGGCCATGGTGAACCACTGGTTCGGCGGCAAGCAGGGACTGTTCGCCCAAGCTGTGCTCCAGTTGCCGTTCGACCCGGTCCAGCTCTTCTCCCAGGTCTTCGAGGAAGGCCCGGTGGAGGAGCTCGGCGAGCGGATCGTGCGCACCTTCATCACCCGCTGGGACGAAAGCGGCGGCGGCGCCTTCGCCGCCCTGATCCGAAGCGTGGCCGGACACGAACAAGTCGCCGGAGCGCTGCGGCACCTGTTCCTGGAGAACATCTTCGTCAGACTGGCCGACCGGGTCAGCTCCGACCGCCTCCAGTTCCGCGCGGTGCTGTGCGCCTCGCAGGTGGTCGGCATGGGCATGGTGCGGTACGTGGCGAAGTTCGAACCGATGGCCTCAGCGGACCGCGAAGAGATCATCGCCGCCATCGCCCCCACCCTGCAGCGGTACCTCACCGGCGACCTGGACTAGCAGCCCCCTCCTCCTCCGATGTCACGAATGTGGCTTTCGGGACGCCCGACGTCTCGAAAGCCACATTCGTGACACTCGCCCTCCCGCCTCCCCGCCGCAGTGCCGTGAATGTGGCTTTCACGGCACATTCCGCCGTGAAAGCCACATTCACGGCGCCCAAGGCGCCCCACCACCCCCATCACAACTCGCGCCCGGGGCACCCAACAGAAGCCCGCCCAGATCCCCCACCCCACCCCGGTCCACAGCCAAGAACACGGCGAAGGCCTCCATGTCAAGGCATCTTTCCCGCCTTGACATGGAGGCCTTCGCCGTAGTCACACTAAAAAACCGGGGCGGGCCCCAGCCCCTACAAAGACCGATGAAGAGCCACAACCATCCCCCAAATCCGCCCCGCCACCTCACCAGCCGACCCAGGCACCCGCCCGTGCAACCACCCCGCCACAACCCCGGTAAAAGTCGCCGCCACCGCACTCGCGATCGCCTCGTCCCCCGGCTGAACAGCCCGCTTCCGCCGTTCGACCAGCGCCCGGTCCCGCAGCTCACCGTGCAGCGCCTCACCCAGCGGCCCACCGCCACCCGGCCCGATCAGCCCCCGGTACACGTTCGCGTGCTGCGAAATCGAGCCGAGCAACCCGGTCAGGACCGCCGGCGGGTCATCCGAGGCATGCAGCGCGTCGACCGCGTCGCGCACCAGTTCCGCGCTCGCACCCACAGCCAGCGCGGAAAGGTCCTCGTAGTGCAGGTAGAACGTGCCGCGCGAGACGCGCGCGAGGCGGGTCACCTCCGCCACGCTCACCTCGCCGAGCGGGCGGTCCGCACAGGCCTCGAACAGGGCCTCGTGCAGCCGGGCGCGGGTACGGGCGACGCGGGGGTCGGCGCTCACCCGGTCACCCCGCGATGAGTACCGCCACCAGCGCCAGCGCACCGGGCAGCGCCTGCACGAACAGGATGCGCCGGTTCGCCGTGACCGTCCCGTAGAGCCCGGCGACGATCACGCACACCAGCCCGAACACCTGGAACTGGAACCCCATCGGGTCCGCGGCGATCAACCCCCAGACCAACGCAGCGGCGAGGAAGCCGTTGTACAGCCCCTGGTTCGCCGCGAGCGACGCGGTCTGCGAGGCGAACTCCGGGGTGAGGCCGAACGCCTTGCGCCCGCGCGGCCCCTTCCAGAGGAACATCTCCAGCACCAGGATGTAGCCGTGGATCAGGGCGACCAGCCCGACCAGCACCTCCGCCACCACTCGCATGACCGCGCCGCCTTCCGCACAGAGTTTCTGAACACCTGTACATTAGCACTGGTCAGAGCAGGCGGCGGGCGTCGGTGTCGAAGCAGGTCCGGGTGCCGGTGTGGCAGGCGGGTCCCTCCTGGACCACCCGCACCAGCAGGGTGTCGGCGTCGCAGTCGTGGCGGACCTCCCGCACGTGCTGCACGTGCCCGGAGGTCTCCCCCTTGACCCACAACTTCCCGCGGCTGCGGGAGAAGTACGTACCGCGGCGGGTGGTCAGCGTCAGTTCCAGCGCCTCGGCGTTCATCCAGGCGACCATCAGCACGTCGTTGCTCTCGTGGTCGACCACCACCGCGCAGACGAGCCCGTCGTCGTTGAACTTGATGCGTTCGGCAACGTTCACGCCTTCGCGCTCCCCACGTGACGCAGCACCGGGCGGCTGCTCAGCAGCACCCCGGCGTAGATGTAGCCCGCCGCGGCGAGCCCGAAGAAGATCCGCAGCCACCACAGCGTCCCTGCCAGCATGCCGAACGCGTGCTGCAGGGCCATGATCCCGACCACGGCGTACCCGATGTACCGCGAAAACCGCCCGTACCGCGGGAACCGGTCCGGCGCGGCGAGCCCGCCCGCCACGATCGCGCCGAGGAGCAGGCTGGTCACCGGCACGAACAGCACCCGGACGGTGGAACCCGGCGCGGACAGCAGCACCAGCGACAGCACGATGTGCACCAGCGCGATGCCGACCAGCAGCCCGGTGATCACCTTCACCTCGAGCGCGGCCTGCCACCGGCTCATCGGACCTCCACCCCGCCGGCCCGCAGCGCGTCCTTGACCTCACCGATCTTCAACTGTCCGAAGTGGAACACGCTGGCGGCGAGCACCGCGTCCGCCCCGGTCTCCACCGCGGGCAGGAAGTGCTCCAGCGCACCGGCCCCGCCGCTGGCGATCACCGGCACCCGGACCGCCTTGCGCACCAGCGCGATCAGTTCGAGGTCGAAGCCGACCTTGGTGCCGTCGGCGTCCATCGAGTTGAGCAGGATCTCGCCGACCCCGAGCTCCTCGCCCCTGGCCGCCCACTCCACCGCGTCGATCCCGGTGCCCTTGCGGCCGCCGTGCGTGGTCACCTCGAAGCCGGAGGCGGTTTCCGGCGTCCGGCGCGCGTCGACCGAGAGCACCACGCACTGCGAGCCGAACCGGCGCGACGCCTCGTGCAGGAACTCGGGCCGGGCGATGGCCGCGGTGTTGATGCTCACCTTGTCCGCGCCGGACCGGAGCAGCTTGTTCACGTCGTCGTTGGTGCGCACGCCACCGCCGACGGTGAGCGGGATGAACACCTGCTCGGCTGTCCGGCGCACCACGTCGAAGGTGGTCTCCCGGTCGCCGGAGGAGGCGGTCACGTCGAGGAAGGTCAGTTCGTCGGCGCCCTCGGCGTCGTACCGGCGCGCCAGTTCGACCGGATCCCCGGCGTCGCGCAGATCCGCGAAGTTGACGCCCTTGACCACCCGTCCCGCGTCCACGTCGAGACACGGGATCACCCTCACCGCTACGGACATGCCGATCAGGGTACGTGCCGGGCCCGCGCGTTCACCCGACGGCAACCCCGCGGGGCTACCGTCCGGGGATGCGCCTCACGCCGCTGCTCCTCCTCGTCCCCCTCCTCGTCACCGCGACCCCCGCGCAGGCGGCCCAGGCACCCCGGCCGGTCCTGCAGACCAGGGCCTTCGTCGACGACCCGGCAGCCACCCCGGCCAACGCCGACGCCGACGACCCGGCCATCTGGGTCGACCGCGCGGACCCCGCCCGCAGCCTCGTGCTCGGCACGCTCAAGGAAGGCGGGCTCGCCGTCTTCGACCTGCGCGGCCGCGAGGTGGCCACGCTGCCCGCTCCCCCGCCGCCGGCCCCTGGCGCCGCGCCCGGCCGGTTCAACAACGTCGACGTGCTCGGCGACCTCGCGGTGGTCAGCGACCGCGGGCGCGACCGGATCCGCGTCTACCGCGTCGATCCCCGGCGGCAGCCGGTGCTGACCGAGGTCACCGATCCCGCCGCCCCACCGGTGTTCTCCGCCGACGAGTCCGAAGTGGACGAACAGCGCACGGCGTACGGCCTGAGCGCGGCGAAGCTCGGCGACCGGCGGGTGATCGCGGTGAGCAGGCGGCACGAGACGCGCGTCGCCCTGCTCGAACTGGTCGACCTGCCCGGCGGCCGGGTCGGCACCAAAGCGCTGTCCACAGTGGATCTGCCGGACCGGTTCCCCCTGCCGGACGGCACATCCTGGACACCCTGCGCCGAGCCGGGTGAACGGCCGCAGGTCGAGGGCATGGCGCTGGACGCCGCGCACGGGGTGCTCTACGCCGCGCAGGAGGACGTCGGGATCTGGCGCATCCCGCTCGGCGGCGAGCCGGTACTGATGGACAAGGTGCGTTCCTTCGGCGCCCCGGCGCGCTACGACGAGGAAACCGAGGAGTGCGTGCCCGACGGCCCCGACCCGGGTTTCGGCGGCACCCGGCTGACCGCCGACGCCGAGGGCCTGACCATCGCCGAGGGCCCGCACGGCACCGGGCAGCTCTACGCCTCCAGCCAGGGCGACTCGCGTTTCGTCGTCTACGACCGCACCGGGGGCAACCGGGTGCTGTCCGAGTTCTCCGTCGGCCGCACCTCGCGCACCGACTCGGTCGAGCACTCCGACGGCGCCGCGGTCACCACGACCCCGCTACCCGGCTTCCCGCGTGGCCTGCTCGTGCTGCACGACGGCGAGCGACGTCCCGAACAGGGCGGCCCGACGACGGGGTTCGTCTACCTGCGGCGTTGATCCGGCCGCGCGGGTACGGTGACCACCATGGCATCCGAGCTGGAACGGCTGGCCGCGGAGAAGTACGTGGTGGTCACCACCTTCCGCAAGAACGGCACCCCGGTGCCGACCCCGGTGTGGATCGCGCGCGAAGGCGGCGAACTGGTGCTGTGGAGCCAGCGCACCGCGGGCAAGGTGAAGCGGTTGCGCAACGACAACCGCGTCGCCGTGCAGGCCAGCGACTTCGGCGGCAAGAAGACCCACGGCGACAAGGTCTCCGGGCAGGCGCGGCTGCTCGACGAGCCCGAGACCGAACGCGTGCGCAGCGCGATCGCGCGCAAGTACGGCATCGTGGGCCAGGTCACCATGTTCTTCAGCAGGCTGCGCGGCCGTCAGCGCACCATCGGGATCGCGATCACCCTCGACGGGTGAGGCTTCAGGAGCGGACCGCGTTCAGCGCGTCCGGCAGGGTGAACGCGCCGGCGTAGAGCGCCTTGCCGACGATCGCGCCCTCGACCCCGTCGCGCTCCAGCGTGGCCAGCGCCCGCAGGTCGTCCAAACTGGACACCCCGCCGGAGGCGATCACCGCGGCGTCGGTGCGCGCGGTGACCTCACGCAGGAGGTCGATGTTGGGGCCCTGCAGCGTGCCGTCCTTGCTCACGTCGGTGACCACGTAGCGCTGGGCGCCGTCGCGGTCGAGGCGCTCGAGCACCTCCCAGAAGTCGCCGCCGTCCTTGGTCCAGCCGCGGGCGGCGAGCCGGTGCCCGGCGTCGGTGATCCGCACGTCGAGCCCGATCGCCACGCGGTCGCCGTGGGTGGCGACCACTTTGGCCGTCCACTCCGGATCCTCCAGCGCCGCGGTGCCGAGGTTGACCCGGCGGCAGCCGGTGGCCAGCGCGGCGTCGAGCGAGGCGTCGTCGCGGATGCCGCCGGAGAGCTCGACCTGCACGTCCAGCTCGCCGACCACGCGGGCGAGCAGCTCGCGGTTGGACCCCTTGCCGAAGGCGGCGTCGAGGTCGACCAGGTGCACCCACTCGGCCCCGTCCCGCTGCCAGGCCAGCGCGGCCTCCAGCGGATCGCCGTACGAGGTCTCGGTGCCCGCCTCGCCCTGGACCAGGCGCACGGCCTGCCCGTCGGCGACGTCAACGGCGGGAAGCAGCTGGAAAGTCACGCGGCAACTATAGAACCCGGAGCGGACCCCCGCCCGGGCGGTGTCACAGGGTGCGGAGCCAGTTTTCCAGCAGGGTGGCGCCGGCGTCCCCGGACTTCTCCGGGTGGAACTGGGTGGCGGACAGGGCGCCGTTCTCCACCGCGGCGACGAAGTCCTCGCCGTGGTGGGCCCAGGTGACCAGGGGCTGCTGCCCCGCCAGGCCGGAGTCCAGTTCCCACGAACGGGCGGCGTAGGAGTGCACGAAATAGAAGCGCGTCCCGGCGTCCAGCCCGGCGAACAGCCGCGACTCGGCCGGAGCGCGGACGGTGTTCCAGCCCATGTGCGGCAGCACCGGCGCGGTCAGCCCGTCGACCGTGCCGGGCCATTCGCCCGCGCCTTCGGTCTCCTCGCCGTGCTCGACCCCGCGCTCGAACAGGATCTGCATGCCGACGCAGATGCCGAGCACCGGGCGGCCACCGGCGAGGCGCTTGCCGATCAGCCGCTCGCCATGGACCTCCCGCAGCCCCGCCATGCACGCGGAGTAAGCACCGACGCCCGGCACCACCAGGCCGTCGGCGGCGAGGGCCGCGGCGGCGTCGGCGGTCACTTCGACATCGGCTCCGACGCGCCGCACGGCGCGTTCGGCGGACCGGAGGTTGCCCGAACCGTAGTCCAGGATCACGACACGAGGCACTCCACCAGGCTAACCGGTCACCCGGGCGGCGCGGCCGACGGGCAGCAGGACCAGCGCGAACCCGGCCAGGACGCCGAACGCGCCCACCGGTCCCAGCCCGGCGAGCATCGCGCCCACCAGCACCGCGCCCGCGCCCTGCCCGGCGTCGAAGGCCAGGTTCCAGACCACCCCGGCCGCACCGGGCGAGACCCGCGCGAACATCACCACCAGCGCGTCGTTCTGCACCACGCCGAACCCGGCGCCGAAGACCGCGCCACCGGCGATCGCGGCGGTCAGCGCCCACGCGCCGCCGACGGGCGCGGTCACCGCGAACACCGCCATGCCCACGCCGACCACCACCGTCGCCACGCCGAGCATCCGCCCCGAACCGCGCACCCGGTGCGCGAACAGGCCGGCCGACCACCGGCCGAGCAGCGCCGCGCCGGTCGCCACGAACAACGTCGCCGAGACCGCCGCGGCCGGGCCGTTCAGCACGAGCGGCACGAAGGTGGCCATCGCGCCGAAGCCGACCGCGCCGCTGAACAGCACCAGCCCCGGCCGCCAGGTCCGGGTGGTGACCACGGACCAGCGCACCTCCAGGCCGCTGTCCTCGGGGAGCAACTTCGGCAGCAACAGCACCGGCAGCACCCCGGCCAGCGGCAACGCCGTGGCGATCAGGAAGACCGGGGTGAAGCCCCAGGTACCGGCCGCCCACGTGCCGATCGCCAGCCCGAGCAACTGCGGCACCCCGGTGGCCAGGCCGTACCAGCCGGAACCCCGGGCCGCCGAGGACGCGGGCAGCAGTTCGCCGATCAACGCGCTGCCGCACACCGAAACCAGGCCGAACCCGAGGCCGCGCACCAAAGAGACGCCGAGGATGCCGGGCCAGTCCGTGGTCAGCAGAAGCAGAGGCGCGGGCAGGCCGAGCAGCAGGCCGCCCGCCGCGGTCACCAGCCGGTAGCCGAACCGCGCGGCCAGCACCGGCACCACGCACTGGGCGGCGACCGTCGCGCCCATGAACACCCCGGTCGCCGCGCCCGCGGCGAACTCGCCGGAACCCCGGTGCACCACCCACAACGGCACCACGGACAACAGCAGCGCGTAACCGGAGAACAGCAGCGTGGTACTCGCCAGGACCAGGCGGAAGTCGCGGTGGCGCAGCGGGCTCAGCGGGCGGCTCCCTCCCGGATCGGCACGACGTGGCAGAGGATACTTTGTGGCGTAACGGCAACCGCGGTGGAGGGAAGTCGATGAGCACAGGCGGCACAGGTCGGACGGTCCGCGAAGTCACCAGGACGCTGTTGCGGGAACTGGGGCTGACCACGGTCTTCGGCAATCCCGGCACCACCGAGATCCCGTTCCTCACCGACTGGCCCGGCGATTTCCGCTACGTGCTGGGCCTGCAGGAGTCCGTCGTGGTCGCGATGGCCGACGGCTACGCCCAGTCGGCCCGCCGCCCGGTGCTGGTGAACCTGCACTCGGCCGGCGGCGTGGGCCACGGCCTCGGGCAGATCTTCACCGCCTTCCGCAACCGCACGCCGATGATCGTGCTCGCCGGGCAGCAGGTCCGCTCGCTGATGCCGGAGGACCCGTTCCTCGGTGCGTCCAGTGCCACGGAATTCCCGCGCCCCTACGTGAAGTGGAGCTGCGAACCGGCCCGCGCGCAGGACGTGCCCGCCGCGCTCGCCCGCGCCTTCCACATCGCCACCCAGCACCCCCAGGGTCCCGTCTTCGTCTCCGTTCCCGCCGACGACTGGAACGCGGAAGCCACGGAAATCGAGGCACGGCCCCGGATCCGCGGGTTCTCCGCCGATCCGGATGCGGTGCGGGAACTGGCGGACGCTCTGGCGGCCAGCCGCACCCCGGCACTGGTGGCCGGGCCCGCGGTGGACGGCGACGCGGCAGTCGGTGAACTGGTGGAACTGGCCGAGCGGCTGAGCGCCGGTGTGTGGGCCAGCCCGATGAGCTCCCGCTGTTCCTTCCCCGAGGACCACCCGCTGTTCCTCGGTTTCCTCGACCCCGAGCGCAATTCGCTGGCCCGCGCGCTCAGCGGGCACGACCTGGTGGTGGTGCTCGGTGCCCCGGCGTTCACCTACCACGTGCACCGAGGTGAGGCCGAACTCGAACTGCCGCCGCTGTTCGTGGTCAGCGACGACGAGCAGATCCTGGCCAGGGCGCCGATCGGCGTGGGGGTCCGTGCCACCGCGAAACTGGTGCTGCGCCAACTGCTCGACACCGTCGCCCCGGGCGAACGCTCCGCGCCCGAGCCCCGGCAGCGCCCGTCGAGCCCGCCGGCGACCACCCCGGTGAGCCCGGCCTACGTCTTCGCCACACTCGCCGAACTGTTGCCGCCCAACGCCTTGGTGGTCGAGGAGACCCCCAGCCAGCGTGGCGCCCTGCACGACCACCTGCCCATCCGCGCCACGGACGCCGGGTTCCTCACCGTCGCGAGTGGAACGCTCGGCTACGGCCTGCCCGCCGCGGTCGGCGCCGCCATCGGCCGTCCCGACCGGCGGGTGGTGGCCGTGCTCGGCGACGGGTCCAGCATGTACGCCATCCAGGCACTGTGGACCGCCGCGCGGGAGCAGTTGCCGATCACCTTCGTCATCCTCGACAACTCCCAGTACGCCGCGGTCAGCATCCTCGGCGAGGGCGCCGAGAAGCTGCCGGGCGTGGAACTGGGCGGCCTGGACTTCACCGCGCTGGCCACCGGCATGAGCTGCGCCGCGCGCCTGGCCACCACGCCCGAAGAGGTCAAGTCGGCGCTGGCCGAGGCGCTCGACGCGGACGGTCCGAACCTGGTGCAGGTCCGGGTGGACCCGGACCCGCCCAAGCTCTACTGAGGACCTACGGCGCCGGGGCGGGTTCCTTGGCGCGGCTGTCGTGCCCCGTCTCGGCGAAGCCGATCGACGGGGCCGTCCGCACGCCGAGCGCGCTCGCCCCGATCAGCTTGCGCGCGGCCAGGTTGCCCATCGGCATGAAGGTGCCCGCCTGCGCGTCGCGCCACATCCGCTCGAACGGCAGCGCCCTGGTGTAGGACATGCCGCCGATCACGTCGACCAGCCGCTGGAGCACCTTGACCGCGTTGTTGCTGGCCACGTACTTCACCAGGGCGCAGCGCGCGGTGGCCTCCTGCACGCCGAGGTCGAACAGCCTGCGGCTGGCCACCTCTTCGGCGTGCCGGTACATCAGCGCCCGCGAGCTCTCGAGAAGGATCGTGCACTCGCCGATGGCGTCCTGCACCACCGGGTCGATCGGCCTGCCGCGCTTGGTCAGCCGCTGCACGGCGAAGTCCAGCGCGCCGGCCGCGATCCCGGTGTAGGTGGCGGAGAAGGCGGGCATCGCCCAGGCCCACACGGTTTCCAGCACCCGGGCGTCCAGGTGGTTCACCGGCAGCGAGTGGACCACGGCCTCGTCCGGCACGAAGACCTCGGACAGCTCGACGTCGTTGCTCTGCGTGCCGCGCATGCCGAGCGTGTCCCAGGTCTGGTGGATCCGGACCCCTGGCTGGTCCAGCGCGATCTGGCAGAGCAGCACGCGCGGGCCGCCCTCGGCGTCCTCGTACCGGGCGGTGGTCGAGCAGTGCGTGGCCACCGCGGAGTTGGTGGCGAAGCTCTTGCGCCCGCTCAGGGTGAACCCGCCGGGCACCTTGACCGCCTTGGTCAGCGCGTCGGTCATGTCGTTGCGCAGGCCCACCTCGCTGGTGATCGACGCCCACACCAGCGTGCCCTCGCTGGCCTGGCGCAGCAGCGCCTCCAGCCGCGGGTTGCCGGTCCGGCGCCACACGCTGCCCCACTGCCCGAGCGGCGAGAGGTGCATGGTGAAGGCCAGCGCGGTGGCCCCGTCCCCCATCGCCAGCCGCTCGAGCACCGGCAGGATGTCGGCCAGTTCGGCTCCTTCCCCGCCCAGTTCGGCGGGCACGGACAACTGGAGGAAGCCCGCTTCGCGCAGGTCCTCATAGTTCTCGTGCGGGAAGGTGTTCTCCCGGTCGTGGAGCTGCGCCCGCTCGGCGAACCGGTCCGCGAGCACCGCGGCCCGGTCGACGAAACCCTGCTGGCGTTCGGTCAGGCAGTGCACTAGAGCGTCTCCTTGGCCCGGGTACCGGCGTGCTCTTCGGCGGCCTCGGCCTCGGCGAGGTCGCGCCCGGCCAGTTCCTCGGCCGACTCGCCGGGCGTGCCGCCGTGCAGCAGCCGGGCGACCTCACCGCGCAGCGAGACGAACTCCGCCGACTCCCTGGTGGTGATCTGGTCCCGCTCGGCGGGCAGGCCCACCGGCAGGTCCGCGACGATCGAGGCGGGCGACTTCGACAGCACCAGCACGCGGTCGCCGAGGTAGACGCTCTCGTCGATGTCGTGGGTGACCACCAGCACCGTGCTGCCGAGCTCGCGCTGCACCCGCCGCAGCAGGTCCTCGAGCTCGAACCGGGTCTGCGCGTCCACCGAGGCGAACGGCTCGTCCATCAGCAGCAGGGCGGGCCTGCTCGCCAGCGCCCTGGCGATCGACACGCGCTGCTGCATGCCGCCGGAGAGCTGCCACGGGAACTTGTCGTCCACTCCGGACAGTCCCACCCAGCCCAGCGCCTCCTTGGCGCGCGCCCGCCGCTCGGCGCGGTCGAGACCGCGCCAGCGCAGCGGGAACTCCACGTTCTGCCGCACGGACAGCCACGGGAACAGGGACCGGCTGTAGTCCTGGAACACCACGGCCAGGTCCTCGGGCACCCCGTCAACCTCGTCGTCGTGCAGCCGGACCGAACCGCCGGTCGGCTTGATCAGCCCGGCGATGCAGCGCAGCAGCGTGGACTTGCCGCAGCCGGACGGTCCCACGATGCAGGCCAGCTGCCCGGCCTCGACGGTGAAACCGAGGTCGGCGACCGCGACGTGGGCGTGCTTCTTCTCGGCGTAGCTGTGCGTGAGGCCCTTGACCTCGAGCATGGTCGACATGTTCACCCTCCGGCGATGGCTTGCTGGGCGCTGCGGGTGGGTTGCCAGCGCAGCGCGCGCCGCTCCACCCGCAGCAGGAGCGCGTTCAGCCCGTAACCGAGCACCCCGAGCAGGACGATCCACGCCCACATCACCGGGAAGTCGAACTGGCGCTGGGAGAAGATCAACTCGTAGCCGATCCCGTTCAGGGCCCCGACCAGCTCGGAGACCACCATCAGGATCAGCGCGATGGACAGCGCCAGCCGCAGGCCGGCGAAGATCTTCGGCAGGGCGGCGGGGAGCACGACCATGCCGATCCAGTACCGCGCAGGGGTCCGGAACGACCTGGCCGTCTCCTGCTGGAGCTGCCCGACCGAGCGCACACCGTCCACTGTGTTCAACAGTACCGGCCACAGTGCACCGAAGACGATGGTGGCGATCTGCATGCCGGTGCCGATGCCGAAGAGCACCAGGAACACCGGGATCAGCGTGGGCGGCGGGATGGCCCGCGCGAAGGCCGAAAGCGGCCCGGCGTAGTCCATGCCGGTGCGGGAGCGGCCGAGCGCGGTGCCCAGCGCGACGCCCACCACCGAGGCGATCGCCCAGGCGCCGAGCACCCGGCCCAGGCTGGGCAGGATGTTGTTGTAGACGGTGTCGGTGAGGAACAGCTGCGACGCGGGCCCGGTGAACCAGATTTCCCCACCCGTGGCCAGGATCTTCGACGGCGGCGGGAAGAACACGTCCCCGGCGAGCCGGGTGACCAGCTCCCAGAGCAGCACCACCGCGATGAACAGCAGCCAGCGGTTGAGGAAGCCGCGGACGAACTTCAGCGACTGGGATTCCGACGTGCTCACTGGGCCCCCGAAGTGACGGTGCTCCAGCGGAACCAGCGCTTGCCGAGTCGCTCCAGCCCGTCGTTGATGATGAAGCCGATGATCCCGGCGACCACGGTGCCCGCGAGCACCAGGTCCGACCGGCCGCCACCGGCGCTGGCGTCCAGGATGAAGTTGCCGATCCCGCGGCTGGCCCCGGCCAGGAACTCGGTGCTGACCACCAGGATCAGCGCGATCGAGGCGGACATCCTGATCCCGGTGAAGACGAACGGGGCGGCGTGCGGCAGCGCGACGAAGGCCAGCGTGCGCGTCCGGCCGGTGCCGTAGGACCGGGCGGTCTCCAGCAGCAGCGGGTCGATCTCGTCCAGCGCGTAGATCGTGTTGTAGAGGATCGGCCAGGTCGCCGCGTACACCGCGAGGGTGATCTTGGCTTCCGGACCGCCGCCGACCAGCAGGATGACCAGCGGGATCAGCGCCACGGAGGGGATCGGCCGGAGGAACTCGACCAGCGAGCGGGTGGCCACCCGCACCGCGGGCACGCTGCCCAGCAGCAGGCCCGCCGGTACCGCGATGAGGATCGAGATGCCCAGCGAGATCGCCCAGGCGAGCATGGTGGCGACGACGTCGCGCAGGAACGACTGCTGCCCGAGGAGCTCGATCGCTCTGGCGAAGACGGTGGTCGGCGGGGGGAGGAAGATCGCGTTGACCAGTCCGGCCCGGACCACGGCTTCCCAGAGCAGGAAGAACCCGGCCAGGCCGGCGAGGTTGCGGATGAGGGGTCTCATGGGTGTCTCCGCCGGTCGGGCGGCAACGTGTCCTTTCACTCGCGCCGGTGCCGCGCCGCCGGGCGAGGGGCCCGGCGGCGCGGCGGCGGTCATGCGGTCATGCGGCGGGTTTGACGATCATGTCGTCGGCGCTGACCTTGGTGCTGATGATGCCGAACTCGAGCAGGATGTCCGGCACGCGCTGCAGCCGCGCGGCCTCCAGTTTGGACTGGAAGGTGAGCAGCCCGGTCTGCGACGCGGTCGGCGGGTCCACCTTGGCGAACTCCACCAGCAGCGGCTCGATCTTGCTGCGGTCGGCGGCCTCGACGGTGGCCTTCTGCATCACGCGCTGGAAGGCGGCGGCGGTCTTCGGGTTCTCGTCGGCGAACTTGCCCAGCGTGCCGTAACCGGCGGTCGGGAAGTCCTGGGTCGGGCCGACCGCGGTGTCGAACACCGGCACCGCGCCCACGGTGCGGCTGGCCTGGGTGATGAACGGTTCGGTGAGGAAGCCGGCGTCGGCGTCACCGCGCTGCAGCGCCGGGGCGATCTCCGGGAACGGGAACTCCACCCACTGCACGCCGTTGAAGTCCACCCCGTTGGTCTTCATCACCGACTTGATCAGCGTGTCGGTGATGGTGTTGCGACCGGTGATCGCGACGCGCTTGCCCGCCATGTCCTGGACGCTCTTCACCGTCGAGCTCGGCATGGCGACCACCATGGTGCTCTTCGGACCGGCGGAGGAGGCGTCGGCGATGATCCGCACGTCCGCCGCGCCCTGCGACTTCACCACGAAGAACGGCGTGTAACTGCCGTAGGCGATGTCGACCTCGCCGTTGACCAGCTTCGTCACCGAGGCCTGGCCGCTCGGCGCGTTGACGATCTCGACGTCGAGACCCTCCGCCTTGAAGTAGCCGTTCTTGTTGGCCAGGTGGAACGGCGCCACGTCGATGGTCGGCATGATGGAAACCTTGATCTTGGACTTCTCCAGTGGGCCGTTGCCCTCGGCGGCGGAGTCGTCCGAGCCCCCGAGCAGGCCGCAGCCGCTCAGTGAGCCGAGGAGCCCGATCGTGGCGGTGAGCACGCCCAGTCTGTGGAACCGGCGCCGGGCCGGCTGAGCGCTGCTGTCGATTCGTAGCAAGGCCAACTCCTGTTGAAACGCGGTTAAGAGGACTGTGCACTGCCGGACGGGCCGAGCACGGGGTCGACTCGGCGCGGTCCGTGGTTACTCTAGGGACCCGACTGATCGCACTACATTCAGTGTCCCCAACCACACTGACGGGCCTGTACTACCGCCAACGGGAGGGTGAGTCAACAATGGCGCTCATACTCAGCGTGGCGTTGTGGACCCGCCCCGTCAGCAGCCCGAGGATCAGCCGTGGCTAGCATTGAACCGCAATTATTCCCCCACAAGGGTTACATCTTGGTAGTACCTTCGCTACCTTCTGCTCGATCGGGCGGTGAAAGCCCCCGCCGACACGGTGGTCGCTACACCGATCCAGCTATGGTCTCTGCCACGGACCAAGCGAGCCCCAGGCCCGGTGAGCTCAGAGGCGGAGCACCGACCGGGTGAAATGTCGAACTCGAAGAATGACGGTGGGAGAGCGGTGTCGAGCACATCGACCGCAGCGGTAGAGGACGCGCCAGCGGGTGATCGGGGGACCCCGGCACCGGCGACGGCGCCCGGCTCGCGCTGGAGCATGAAACACTGGCGCCTGCGCTCCAAACTGGCCGTCGTGCTGATCATCCCGGCACTGACCGCACTCGGCCTCGGTGGCCTGCGGGCGGCCAACGAGTTCGGCCTCGCCGAGGACTTCGGGAACACGGTCACCCAGGTCGAGCTGGCCGCCGCGGTGACAGCGGTGTCGCACGAGCTGCAGGGCGAGCGCACGCTCGCGGTGGCCGCCATCGCGTCGCCGTCGGACACCGACCGGGCCGTGCTCGGCGACCAGGTGGCCAAAGTGGACCGCGCGGTCAGTTCGCTGCGCCAGGCCGCCGGCCGGGTCGACGTGCTGGACCCGGCGGTGCAAGAGCGCTACCGCCAAGGTGTCCAGCGCCTTGAGGCACTCGGCCCACTGCGCGCTGCGACGAACAACCCCGCCTACCCCGACCTCGCGGCGTACAACACCTACACGTCCATCCTGGACTCCCTGAACCAGCTCGCCAACGAGTCCACCGCCACGGTGACCGAACGCGACCTGCTCCGCGAAGGCACCACGATCACCGCGCTGAGCCAGGCCAAGGAGTTCGTCGCCAGGGAGAACGCCGGGCTGCAGATCGCGGCTGGCCGCGACGAGTTCCCCGGCGACCTGCTGCAGGACGTGCGCGCCTCGGAAGCCAGCGCGGACGCCTCGCTCGCCAACTTCTCGGCGAACGCCAGCCCGACCGAGCAGCAGCTGTTCAACGACACCTACAGCGGTGCCGAAGTGGACGACCGCGAACGGATCAAGGCCTCGGCGTTCGTGCTGGCCGACGGCGACGAGAACCTGCGGATGCCAGTGGACCGGCTGACCAGCGACAGCACCGCGGTGATCGACCGGCTGCGCTCGGTGGAGACCCAGCTGCTCGACCGCATGCGCACGCACGCCGACGAACTGGCCAGCTCCGCCACCACCACCGCCTGGCTGTTCTCCGCCGGTGTGCTGCTGGCCGTGCTCGCCGCGCTGGTGCTGATGCTCGCGGTCGCCCGTGCGCTGATCAATCCACTGCGGACGCTGCGGGCCAACGCCCTCGACGTGGCCTACACCCGGCTGCCGTCCACGGTCCAGCGGATCCTGCAGAACCCGGACCCGCTCAAGGCCGCCAAGGACGCCGTCGAACCGGTCCCGGTGCTCACCCGCGAGGAGATCGGCGAAGTCGCCCGCTCGTTCGACGCGGTGCACGCCCAGGCCGTCAAACTGGCCGCCGAGCAGGCGATGCTGCGGGAAAACGTCAACGGCATGTTCGTGAACCTTTCGCGGCGGTCGCAGCGGCTGGTGGAGCGCCAGCTCGGCGTGATCGACCGGCTGGAAGCCGACGAGCAGGACCCGGACCACCTCGCCAGCCTGTTCGAACTGGACCACCTCGCCACCCGCCTTCGCCGCAACGGTGAAAGCCTCCTGGTGCTTTCGGGCGCCGGGCTGACCAAGTCGGTGTCGCGCCCGGTGCCCGCGGTCGAGGTCATCGGTGCCGCGGTCTCGGAGATCGAGCAGTACGCCAGGGTCGAGGTCGGCCAGGTGCCCGAGGTCTCCGTGCAGGGCCGTGCCATCCAGGACCTGGTGCACCTGCTCGCCGAGCTGCTCGACAACGCGACCTACTTCTCCGAGCCGGAGACCAAGGTGACCATGCGCGCCGCGGTCACCCGCAAGCGCTCGCTGGCGCTGCAGATCACCGACAAGGGCGTCGGGATGTCCGAAGAGGACATCGAAGAGGCGAACCAGCGCCTGGCCGACCCGCCCGCGTTCGACGTCTCGGTGACCAGGCGGATGGGTCTGTACGTGGTCGCCCGGCTGGCCAAGCGGCACAACATCGAGGTCCGCCTGCGCCAGAACGAGGAGATCGGCACCGGCATCATCGCGCGGATCGTGGTGCCCGCCGAGCTGCTGGTGGCCACCCCGGCACCGCAGTCCCCCAGCGGCCCGCCCTCGCAGCCGCGGATCCCGTCGCAGTCGCAGGCTCCGATGTCGCAGAGCCAGTCCACGCTGCCGCCGATCACCCCGGCCTACCAGCAGCGGGACCCGGAACCGGCCACCCAGGGCTGGTCGCCGTCGGCCCCGCCACCGGCACCGGCGGAGACCTCGTCCAACGGCCTCACCCCGCTGGCGCAGCCGATCTCGCTGGACGACCTGGTGGCGGGCTCGCCGAACGCGGCGTTCACCAGCCGCCCGACGGACGCGCCGTTGCCCACCGCGTACCCGGTCAGCCAGCACCTGCCGGTGCGCCAGGTGCCCGCTCCCCCGCCGCCACCCGCTCCCCCGGAGCCGCCGGCGCAGGAGGACTACGGCTTCCCGACCGAGGAACCGGACCAGCAGCAGGCCCCGCAGCGCGACTACAGCGACTACGCGGCACTGGCCAAGCAGCCGGCCGACGACGACCCCGACGCCCCGACCCGCCGCCTGCCGATCTACCAGTCGGTGATGTCGCGGTGGTTCAGCGAGGTCGAGGACGAGCTGGACGAGCGGCAGCCGAAGTCGCAGTCGCAGGCCCCCGCCTCGGCGGACCTGGCCGGACCGGCACGTGAGGCCGAACGCTCCCACCAGCCGGAGCCCGAGCGCCGGCCCGAACCCGAGGCCGCTCCGGTCCCGGAACCGGAGCCGGAGCCCGAGCCCGAACCCGAACCGGTCGCCGAGGTGCCGTCGCAGCCGACCAGCACGCCGGAGCCGGAGCTCACCGAAGGCCCGCCCGCCCGGCCGCGGCCGGTGGTGGCCTCGACCTGGCAGAGCGCTTCGGACCACGGCTGGCAGGCCGCGCAGGCACTGCTGGAGGCGCGGGACGAAGAGGTCACCGAGGCCGGGTTGCCCAAGCGGGTGCCCAACGCGTACCTGGTGCCCGGTTCGGTCAACGCCCCCGAGCAGGACGCCTTCCGCGACACCTCCGTCGGCCAGCCGAGCCCGAGCGCGATCTCCCGCTCGGCGGCCGCGGCCCGCAGCCGCATGGCGAGTTTCCAGCGCGGTTTCACCACCGGGCGGCACGCGCTCACCGACAGCGCTGGCGAAACGGGCTCCTACCCGGGAGCAGGCAGCAACAGCAGGACAGAGCAAGGCACTAGGGAGTGGCAGTGACAGGGGAGCAGCCGGAAGGCGCGAGCCAGCCGAACACGCTGGCCAACGGTGGGTTCGCCTGGTTGATCACGGATTTCGTCCGCCGGGTGCCCGGGGCCGCGCACGCGGTGGTGGTCTCGGCGGACGGGCTCCTGCTGGCGGCCTCCCGCGGGCTGCCGAAGGACAAGGCCGATCAGCTGGCCGCGGTCGCGTCGGGGCTGACCAGCCTCGCGCGCGGCGCCGCGAAGATCTTTGAGGGCGGCACGGTCGCGCAGACCGTGGTGGAGATGGCGGGCGGGTTCATGTTCCTGATGTCGGTCTCCGACGGGTCCTGCCTGGCCGTGCTGGGCGCCCCGGACAGCGACATCGGGCTCGTGGTGTATGAGATGACCCTGCTGGTGGACCGCGTCGGCAAGCAGCTCACCCCGGCCCAGCGCGCGCAACTGCGCGGCGCGAGCGGCCCCCAGCCGGTCGTTTCCCTTTAGAACCCGGAACGAGGAGAAACCGCGGTGAACGCACCACGCCCGTCCAATGGGCCGACCTCATCGGCGAAGATCGTGGTCGCCGGTGGCTTCGGTTCGGGCAAGACCACCCTGGTGGGGGCGATCTCGGAGATCGACCCGCTGACCACCGAGGCGTCGATGACCGAGGCCGGAGCCGGGGTGGACGACATCTCGGCGACGCCGAACAAGACGACCACCACGGTGGCCATGGACTTCGGCCGCATCACCCTGGACTCGGACATCGTGCTCTACGTGTTCGGCACGCCGGGCCAGCACCGGTTCTGGTTCATGTGGGACGACCTGGCCCTCGGCGCGATCGGCGCGGTCGTGCTGATCGACACCCGCCGCCTCGCCGACGCCTTCCCGTCGATCGACTTCTTCGAGAACCGCAAGCTGCCGTACGTGGTGGCGATCAACTGCTTCGACCGCCTGCTGCACCACCAGATCGAGGACGTCCGGCACGCGCTGACCATCTCTCCGAACGTGCCGATCATGGCCTGCGACGCGCGGGACCGGGAGTCGGCCAAGCAGGTGCTGATCTCGGTGGTCCAGCACGCCATCCAGCACGATTCGACGCGGCGCGCGGGTTAGCATGGCCTGATGAACACCCCGGACCCCCACGACTTCCTCGATCTCGACGCCGAGCTCAGCGGTGAGGAGCGGGACATCCGCGACGCCGTGCGCGAGTACGCGGCCGAGCAGCTCGCGCCGAACGTGGCGGACTGGTACGAAACGGGCGCGCTGCCCGCGGCCGAGCTGGCCAAGGGGTTCGGGCAGCTCGGCCTGCTCGGCATGCACCTGGAGGGTTACGGCTGCGCGGGGACCAGCGCGATGGCCTACGGCATCGCCTGCCGTGAGCTGGAAGCGGTGGATTCCGGGCTGCGCAGCTTCGTCTCGGTGCAGGGCTCGCTAGCGATGTACGCGATCCACCGGTGGGGTTCGGACGAGCAGAAGGCGGAGTGGCTGCCGCGGATGGCCACCGGCGAGGCGCTCGGCTGCTTCGGGCTGACCGAGCCGGACGCCGGCAGCGACCCGGGCAGCATGCGCACGCGTGCCGTGCGCGACGGCTCGGACTGGGTGCTCGACGGCACCAAGATGTGGATCACCAACGGTACTGTCGCCGCGGTCGCGGTCGTGTGGGCCCAGACCGACGACGGCATCCGCGGCTTCGTGGTCCCGACGTCGACGCCGGGCTTCACCGCGAACGAGGTCAAGCACAAGCTGTCGCTGCGGGCCTCGCTCACGGCGGAACTGGTGCTCGACGGCGTCCGCCTGCCGGGGTCGGCCGCTTTCCCCGAGGTGCGTGGCCTTCGCGGGCCGCTGAACTGCCTGAACGAGGCGCGGTACGGCATCCTGTTCGGCGTGGTCGGCGCGGCGCGGGCGTGCTACGAATCGGCGCTGGAGTACACGCTGTCGCGGACCCAGTTCGGCAAGCCGCTGGCGGGGTTCCAGCTGACCCAGCGGAAGCTGGCCGACCTGCTGGTCGAGGTGAACCGGTCCGGCCTGATCGCCCAGCGGATCGGGCGCCTGAAGGACGCCGGCACGCTGCACCACCACCACGTGAGCTTCGGCAAGCTGTCGAACGTGCGCTCCGCCCTCGACGTGGCCCGGACCGCCCGCTCCATGCTCGGCGCGAACGGCATCTCCCTCGAATACCCCGTCATGCGGCACATGTCGAACCTGGAGACCGTCCTCACCTACGAAGGCACCGAAGAGATGCACGCCCTGACCCTGGGCCAGTCCATCACCACCCTCCCCGCCTTCCGCTAACCCCGAACCCCACACCCACGCACCCGAACCCCACGTTCAGGCACCCGAGTCACACACTCGCGCACCCGAACCGCACACTCACGCGCCCAAGTTCCACATTCGGGTCGGCGAGTCCCACTTCGGCAGCCGTGCCCACGCGCACCAGTGCCGATGTCACGAATGTGGCTTTCAAGACGTTCCGCGTCCCGAAAGCCACATTCGTGACATTTCCCCAGAACTCCCGGGCTGGCGAGTCTCACGCATAACCGGCCGCCCGAGTTCAGCGCTCGGCTGCCCCAGCGAGGAATCCAGCCCGCGAGTGCGGGGCTCGGGTGCGCGAGTGCGGGATTCAGGCGCCCGAGTGCAGGACTCGGCTGCCCGAGTGTGGAACTCGGGTGCCTGAACGTGGGGTTCGGGTGCCCGAGTGTGGGGTTCGGGCGCCTGAACGTGGGGTTCGACTGCCCGAGTGTGGAACTCGGGTGCCTGAACGTGGGGTTCGGGTGCCCGAGTGTGGGGTTCGGGCGCCTGAACGTGGGGTTCGACTGCCTGAGTGTGGGGTTCGGGTGCGTGAGTGTGGGGTTCGGGTGGGTTGCGTCGCGCTGCGGGTGGGTGGGGGCGTGGGCAAAATAGATTCATGCGTACGAGAAACCTGGTCGCAGCGGCGGTGGCCGCGGCGGGTGCTGCTGGGCTTGGGGTGCTGGGGCTGGCGGCCCGCGGGCTGCCGGTGGCCGTCGGCGGGAGGCCGGATCCGGAGTCGCTCCGGCGGTCCCCGCAGTTCCGGGACGGCCGGTTCCGCAACGAAGCACCCCGCCGGGTGGTGGAGCAGGGCACCTACCGCAAGATCCTGCACGACATGCTCTTCGGCAACGAACCGCGCCACCCCAGTGGTCCGGTCCCCCTGGTCGCCGCGCCCCGCACCGAAGGCAGCGCCGACGGGCTGCACCTGACCTGGTACGGCCACGCCTCCACGCTGGTCGAGATCGACGGCGCCCGCGTCCTGCTCGACCCCGTCTGGAGCGACCGCTGCTCCCCCTCGCCGCTGATCGGGCCCAAGCGCATGCACGCCCCGCCGGTCGCGCTCGAGGACCTCCCCCGGCTCGACGCCGTGGTCATCTCCCACGACCACTACGACCACCTCGACCTGCCGACCGTCCGCACCCTCGTCGAGCACCAGGACGCCCCGTTCGTGGTCCCGCTCGGCGTCGGCGCGCACCTGCGCCGCTGGCGGGTGCCGGAGGACCGCATCGTCGAACTGGACTGGCACGCCGAGTTCACCACCGGCCCCCTGCGCCTGGTCGCCACCCCGGCCCAGCACTTCTCCGGCCGCTGGCTGGCCAACGACGGCACGCTGTGGGCCTCCTGGTCGATCATCGGCCCGGAACACCGCGTGTTCTACACCGGCGACACCGGTTACTTCCCCGCCTTCGAGAAGATCGGCGAGCAGTACGGCCCGTTCGACGCCACCCTGGTGCAGATCGGCGCCTACGCCCTCGGCTGGCCCGACATCCACATGACCCCGGAGGAGGGCGTCGCCACGCACCTCGACGTGCGTGGCGGGCTGCTCATCCCGGTCCACTGGGCCACCTTCAACCTCGCCATGCACGCCTGGACCGAGCCGGCCGACCGCGTGTGGCGCGAGGCGAAGGCGAAGGACGTCGACCTGGCCGTGCCGCGTCCCGGTGAGCGGGTGGACGTCTCGGCACCGCCGCCGGTCGACGGCTGGTGGCAGACGCTGTAGTCACGCCGTGCTCCGCTGGGCGCCTGTCACGGCTCCGGCGCCGCGGCCGGAATGTCCACAGTGGAGCATCTGGGGTACCTGGCCGGCCGAGGGCCGGGCACCACCGGCCCCGCGAACCCGCCGAACTCATAGCCCGGCGAGCAGGTCCTTCTCGGTGATGCCGGGCCCCTGGCCCTCCCGGATGAACCACTCGGTGCCGAACTGCAGCCGGAAGACCTCCTCCGGCTGCGCCAGGAACCACGAGTCCTCGGCGATCTGGCTCGCGTGCGCGCGCATCGCCTGCCGCTTGTGCTCGAGGTACGCCGACACGTCCACCTTGGCGGTCAGTTCCGCTTCCGGCTTGCCGATGCCGCTGAGGTCGCCGAAGTCCGGCGTCTCGCCGCCTTCGGCCTCGGCCTTCGCCGCCGACGACTCGATCCAGCGCCGGATCTCGTCGCGGTTCTGCGTGGCCTGGTAGACCCGCGGCGTCCCGGCCAGCTCGGCCGCCCGCGCGCCGACCCGGTGCACCTGGATGTGGTCGGGGTGGCCGTAGCCGCCGTTGTCGTCGTAGATGGTGAGGACGTCGGCGTTCTCCTCGCGCAGGATCGCCGCCAGCTTCCCGGCGGCCTCCTCGACCGACGCCGTCCAGAACGAGCCCTCGGCGTCGTTCTCCGGCTCGCCCATCATCCCGGAATCGGTGTAGCCCAGGAACTCCACGCGCTGCGCGCCGAGGATCCCTGCCGCCGCGTGGGTTTCGGCGATGCGGCGCTCGCGCAGCGTCTCGCCCTCGGTGAGGAAACCGTCCTCGACCTCGCCGTGCTCGCCCTGAGTGGCGACCACCAGCACCACCCGATGTCCTTCTTCGTAAGCCTTGCGCATCACGCCGCCGACGGTGATGCACTCGTCGTCGGGGTGGGCGTGGAAGGAAACCAATGTCGCCATGGATTCGAACCTACCGGAGGGCACCGACAGAATCGGCGGACCTCAGCCGGGCTGGCGCGCCAGCGCCTGCGCCCGCCGCTCGACGAACCGCGTGGCCTGCTTCTCCAGCTTCGTCAGGAACTCGTGCAGTTCCTCCCGCGCGCGCTCGCCCTGTTCGCCGAGGCCCTCCAGCTCGAAGACCCGCCAGTGCCGCAGCAACGGCCAGATCACCTCGTCGTGGTGGATGCTCAGGTCGTAGATGCCCGCCTTGGCGATCTGCGCGGCCTTGCGCACGAAGCCGGGGATGATGCTGCCGGGCATCTGGAAGTCGATCACCTCGTCGGCGATCGCGCGCACCATCGCGTCCGGCGTGACCTCCAGCGCGGCGGTGACCAGGTTGCGGTAGAAGATCATGTGCAGGTTCTCGTCCATCGCGACCCTGGCCAGCAGCTTCTCCGCGATCGGGTCCTGCGTGTACCGGCCGGTGTTGCGGTGCGAAAGGCGGGTCGCCAGCTCCTGGAACGAGACGTAGGCGAACACGTGCAGCAGCGGCTTGTCCTCGCTGTCGTACCCCGCCTGCATGGTCGCCATCCGGGCGCGCTCCAGCTCGACCGGGTCGACCGCCCTGGTCACCAGCAGGTAGTCGCGGATGCAGATGCCGTGGCGCCCCTCTTCGGCGGTCCAGCGGTGCACCCAGGTGCCCCAGGCGCCGTCCCGGCCGAAGGCGCGTTCGATCTCGCGGTGGTAGCTGGGCAGGTTGTCCTCGGTGAGGAGGTTGACCTCGAGCGCGGTGCGGGCGATCGGCGAGACCTCCGACTGCTCCGGGTCCCAGGCCACGCCGCCGAGGTCGGCGAAGTCGCGCCCGCGGCTCCACGGCACGTACTCGTGCGGCATCCACTCCTTGGCGACGCCCAGGTGCCGGTTCAGGTTCTCTTCGGCGGTGGACTCGAGTTCGAGCAGCAGGCGGGCGGTGTCGGAAATCGGCATGAGCCAGGCCTTCCGGCGTAAGGGAAGTGAACCTACGCAACCGTAACCTACGGCACCGTAACCAGCAACCGCCGCGGTGGCGCAGGTCACTGGGGCAGGCCGCCTAGACTGACCGCACTGGCGCCGGGCACCCGCGGCCCCTTCCACGTTCGGAGCACACATGTCGGGCCGCCGCCCCACGCAGGACACGCCTGGTTTCGCGGAACTGGGCGTCCCCGCGCCGTTGGTCACCGCACTCGCCGCCGAGGGCGTGCTGTCGCCGTTCCCCATCCAGGCCGCCACGCTGCCGCATTCACTGGAGGGCCGTGACGTCCTCGGCCGCGGCCGGACCGGTTCCGGCAAGACCTACGCCTTCGTGGTGCCGCTGCTGGCGCGCCTCGCGGCGAAGCCGGTCAAGCGGCGGTCCGGACGCCCGCGCGCGCTGATCCTGGCGCCCACCCGGGAACTGGTCACCCAGATCGACGCCTCGCTCGCCCCGCTGGCGAAGGCGCTTTCCCTGCGCACGCTGACGGTGTTCGGCGGTGTCAGCGCGAACCCGCAGATCACCGCGCTGCGATCGGGCGTGGACATCGTGATCGCCTGTCCCGGGCGGCTCAACGACCACCTCGCGTCCGGCCACGTGCACCTCGACGCGATCGAGGTCACCGTGCTCGACGAGGCCGACCACATGGCGGACCTCGGTTTCCTGCCCGGTGTCCGGCGCATCCTCGACGCGACCCCGGCGGACGGGCAGCGCCTGCTGTTCTCCGCCACCCTGGACGCCGGGGTGGACGTCATCGTCAAGCGCTACCTCAGCAATCCCGTGACGCACAGCGTGGATTCCGCGCAGTCGCCGGTGTCCACGATGGCGCACCACGTGCTGCACGTGCACCCCGACGACCGGCTGCCGGTGCTCATCGACCTGACTTCGGCGCCCGGGCGCACGCTGGTCTTCACGCGCACCAAGCACCGCGCGAAGGCGCTCACCCGCAAGCTCAACGCGTCGGGCGTACCCGCGGTGGAACTGCACGGCAACCTCGGGCAGAACGCCCGCACCCGCAACCTGGCGGCGTTCTCGGAGGGCACGGCGAAAACGCTGGTCGCCACCGACATCGCGGCCCGCGGCATCCACGTCGACGACGTGACGCTGGTGATCCACGCGGATCCGCCGGTGGAGCACAAGGCGTACCTGCACCGCTCGGGCCGGACCGCGCGAGCGGGCGCGTCGGGCACGGTGATCACGCTGATGACCGACGAGCAGGTGCCGGACGTCCGCGATCTGACGCGCAAGGCCGGGATCAAGCCCCGCACCACGCGGCTCGACGCCGGGCACCCGCTGCTCACCGAACTCGCGCCGGGCGAACGTTCCTTCGTCAAGCCCGCGCCGAAAACCCCGCAGCCGCAAGGAAAAGCCCAGCCGACCCGGTCCATCGCGCAGGCCACGGGCCAGCAGGACGGCTCCCGGACCGGCGCCGAAACCACGGGCCGCGGCAACGGGCGCGGCCGGGGCCAGGGCCAAGGTCGCGGTCAAGGCCAGGGGCAGGGCACCAGGCGAGCCAACGGCCAGGGCCGGACCCAGGGCCGCGACCAGGACCAGGCCTGGGAGCAGAGCCAGGGCCGAGGCCAGGGCCGGGAACAAGGCCAGACCCGAGGCCGGAGCCAGAGTCAGGGCCGGGACCAAGGCCAAGGCCAGGGCCGTGGCCGCGACCAGGACCAAGGTCGTGGGCGGGGTCAAGGCCAGGGTCAGGCGCGGGGGCGGGCGCAGGGGTCGGGGCAGTCGCGGGCCGCGGGGAACGGGCGGCACCAGGCGGCCGACCAGCCGAAGGGGCGCGGTCAGGCGCCGGCCATGGCTCAGGGTGGCGGGCAGCGGTCACGGCCGTCCGGGAACACGGGGGCGGCGAAGTTCTCTTCCGGCAGCAGGCCGGGACGGCGCGTGCGCTGACCACCGTGCCAGAATCCGGGTATGCGAGACCGCGATCCGGAAGGACGGGCACGCAACGCCAGGCCGCGGGACGGCCTCGGCAGGCCGCTGCCCTATGGCGCGCCCGGGGTCGAACGGCAGCCTGAGGGTATCGAGCGGACGCCGGCGGAGACGCTGGCCGAGGCGCAGCGCCTCCTCGACGCCGGGATGCCGTTCCACGCGCACGAAGTCTTCGAGGACGCGTGGAAGACCGGCACCGAGGCGGATGAGGGACTCTGGCGCGGCATGGCCCAGCTCGCCGTCGGGCTGACGCACGCGGCGCGCGGCAACTCCGTCGGCGGCGCTTCCCTGTTGCGCCGCGGCGCGGCCAACATCGAGGCGTACCGTGCCGGCAACCCGTACGGGATCGACATCCCCGGGCTCGTTCAGTGGGCCGCCAACCTGGCCGGCGAGCTGGAGACGCGGCCGGAGGTCATCGCCCCGGACCGGGCGGCGCCCCGGCTGGCGCGCCCGGCCTGAGCCCGCAGTTCGGTGCGCACGCGGGCCAGGTCACGGTCCTCCCGGCCGCTCCCGGTGTACGACGGCCGGGCCTGGCGGCGGTGGTTGCGTTCGATGGCGTAGACGGACAGGGCCAGCAGCAGGATCAGCACGAAGTAGCTCATGGCACTTATTGTTCGCTCGTGCATTTGCTGCCACCAGTGGCAGATCTGACCTTGTGCCACAAAATCCTGCCATCTACGCTGACCGCATGCTGAAGACCGTGGCCGCGCTGGTGATCGACGACGTCGCGCCGTTCGAACTGGGCGTGCTCTGCGAGGTGTTCGGCATCGACCGGACCGATGGCGGGGTGCCGCCGATCGACTTCCGCGTCTGCGGCGAGCGCGCGGGCGTGCCCGTGCGCTCGAGCGTGGGCATGTCGGTGACGCCGGACCACGGGCTGGACGGGCTCGAGGGCGCGGATCTGGTGGCGCTGCCCGCCTACGGCATCCGCGACGAGTACCCGGAGGCCGCGCTCGAAGCCGTCCGGCAGGCGAGCGCGCGGGGCGCGACCGTGCTGACCGTGTGCAGCGGCGCCTTCTTCCTCGGCGCGACCGGATTGCTCGACGGCAGGCGGTGCACCACGCACTGGCGCCACGCGGCCGCGTTCGCCGCGCGCTTCCCGGACACGGACCTCGACCCGGACGTGCTGTTCGTCGACGACGGCGACCTGGTCACCAGTGCCGGTACCGCGTCGGGCATCGACGCCTGCCTGCACGTGGTGCGTCGGGAGCTCGGATCCGAGGTGGCCACGCTGATCGCGCGCCGGATGGTGGTGCCGCCGCAGCGGGAGGGCGGGCAGCGGCAGTTCGTCGAGACGCCGATCCCGGAGTGCACCGGGGACAGCCTGCAGCCGCTGCTGACCTGGATGCTGGAGAACCTGACCGCCGAGCACACCGTGGCCGGGCTGGCGCGGCAGGCGAAGATGTCCGAGCGCACCTTCGCGCGCCGGTTCGCCGCGGAGACCGGCACGACGCCGAACCGGTGGCTGTCCACGCAACGGGTCCTGCACGCCCGGCGGTTGCTCGAAGAGACCACGCTGGGCGTGGACGAGATCGCCGCGGAGACCGGTTTCGGCACCGCCGCCCTGCTGCGGCACCACTTCCACCGCGTCGTCGGCGTCTCACCGAAGGACTACCGGCGCACCTTCGCCCACTCGTAGCGGCTACTTCCCCGGCCGGGTCAGGCCGTGGTCGGCGGCCTTCCGGCTCAGCACGACCTCGTCGGTGCGCGTGAGGGCTTCCTGGTGCCGCGGTGACGCGGCGGTGGTGGCGTCCACCAGGCGGATCGGCGGGCCCAGGTCGACCAGCGTCGGCACGTACTCGGCGCGGTCGACCTTCCAGCCGCCGCCGTCCTTGGTGAAGTGGAACCGCGCGGCCACACCCTCTTCGGTGGTCCCCCGCGGCTCCGAGTGCTTCGCGATGTGGTTGCCCAGCCCGTAGGCCACCCACTTCTCGCCGATCTTCTCGAACGGCTGCACCACGTGCGCGTGGTGCCCGATGATCAGGTCGATCGAGTCGTCCTTGAGCAGTTTCTTCGCCAGGTCGGTCTGTTCCTTCGTGGGCTCCGCGCGGTATTCGGTGCCCCAGTGCAGGCTCGCGATCACCACTTCCGCCCCGGCTTCGCGGGTCTTGCGGGCCGCCGCGAGGACGTCGGCCGCGTCGAGCGTGTTCGACATCCACGGCTTGCCGTCGGGCAGTTCGATCCCGTTGAAGCCGAAGGTGAACGACACGTGGCCGACCTTCGTGCCCGCCGCGTCCAGCAGCAGCGGGGTGCCCGCCTCCTTCGACGAACGCGCCGAGCCGGTGTGCTTCAGCCCGGCCGCGTCCAGGCCGTCGAGCGTGCGCTCCACCCCGTCCTCACCCTGGTCCAGGGTGTGGTTCGAAGCCGTCGAGCAGGCGTCGTAACCGGTGTCCTTCAACGCTTCGGCGATTTCCGGCGGCGCGTTGAACGACGGGTAGCCGCTGTACGGCCCCCCGGGCTCGGCCAGCGGCACTTCGAGGTGGCACAGGCCCAGATCGGCACCGGAGACCACCGGCTTGACGCCGGCGAACTGCGGCCGGAAGTCGATCTTGCCCTTGCCGTCGGCCTCGGCCTGCTCGGTCAGCGCCGGGTGCACCAGCACGTCCCCGGTGGCGACCACGGAGAACCCGGGCGCGGTGGGGGTGGGCGGCGGCGCGGGTGGCGCGGCCGGCGGTGGACTCTCCGCCGCGGAACTACAGCCAGTGACCAGTAGTGCCCCGACGAGCGCAGCCGAAAGGAACCGTCGCTCCATCGTGTACTCCCACTCCACCCCGTTGATCGCGGACGGTGGTCACCCTCCCATACCGTGCACCTGGCCGACCATGCTGGCGTACATCCGCGCCGGGCTGACCGCCGGCGAGAGGTAACCGGGCAGCATCGGCGGGTTCGCGGTGAACGGCCGCAGCCGCTCGAAGAACTCGGCCGCGTTCGACGGCCGGTCCTCCGGCGCCTTCGACAGCACCTGCCCGAGCAACGCGCCCAGCGGCCCCGGCAGGCGCGGCGGCTGCTCGCGCACCTGCTTCTCGAACACCGCGAACGCGGTCGGCCCGGTGAACAACTGGTTCCCGGTCAGCATCTCGTGCAGCACGCACCCCAGCGCGTACAGATCGCTGCGCGGCTCGGCGACCCCGCGCTGGATCTGCTCGGGCGCCATGTACGCGGGCGTGCCGAGGATCTGCCCGGCCCTGGTGAACTGCGCGACGTCGGCCTCCCGCAGCATCGCCAGGCCGAAGTCGAGCACCTTGACGCTGCCGTCCGGGCAGAGCATCAGGTTCGTCGGCTTGAGGTCGCGGTGGCAGATCGACAACTCGTGCGCCGCCGCGAGCACCGCGCTGGCCTGTGCCGCGATGGCCGCCGCCCACGGCACCGGCAGCGGCCCGTGCTCGCCGACCAGGTCCGCCACGGTCACCCCGTCGATGAACTGCATGACCTGGAACAACCGCTGGTCGAACATGCCGAAGTCGTAGAGCACCGGTACGCCGGCGTGCTCCAGGCGGGCCAGGATCCGTGCCTCGCGGACGAAACGGCGTTCCAGTTCGTCGTCCGGCCCGCCGGGCAGGCGCAGGAACTTCACCGCCACCCGGCGCCCGAGGTGCTTGTCGTGCCCGGCGTGCACCGCGCCCATCCCGCCTTGGCCGAGCGGGAGGTCGTCCAGCTCGTACCGATCGGCGATGAGCATCTCGGCCTCCTAGGCGCTGTCCTGTGGGTCTGGTCGATGGGCTTCGTGATCCAGGTGGTTCCTGGCGGTGCGGGCGATTCGGCCTCGTACTGGCCGTACTCGGCCGAACTCGCCCGTGCCGCCAGGGGCCGCCTGGGCGCGGAGAGCGCGACCTTGACCCGCAGGACAGCGCCTAGTCCTCCGGCTGCAGATGGCCGTCCGCCAGCCCGTCGAAGCCTAGCCGCACCAGCCTTTCCCCGTATTCGGCCGCCTCCGCCAGCTGTGCCTCGAACTCGCCGAGCCGCCGGAACGCCCGTCCGTAGGCCCGTTGCTCGGCCAGCGGCAGCCGGGGCACGCGCACCCGCCGCAGGTCCAGCCGGGTGGAGTTGGACGTCATCCGGTGCATCGCCGAACGCAGCAGCCCGGCCAGGAAATCCGGGTCGATGCGCTCGGGATCGACGCGGTATTCGGTGCCCGCCGGGGACTTCACCGGTACGCCTTCGCCGGATTTGCGCACCAGCCCGGCTTTGATCAGCTCGCCGATGGTGGTCAGCGGCCACGAGCGATCCTGGGTGAGCACCGCCAGCTCCGGCGCGTCCAGCGCCCGCGCGCGGAAACCCTCCAGTGCGGCCAGGAAACTCTCGCCGCCATCGGCTCCGCGGTGCCGCGCCGGGCTCAGGTCCACGTCGTCGTCGAGCAGGTCGATCACCCGGGTCGTCCAGGAATCCGGTTCCGCCCAGGCCTTTTCGACCATCGACAAGTCCTCTGTGGACTCCATCAGCAGTACCCGGTCCCCGCCGGTGCCGGGTTCCGGGCGGCGCAGCAACCACAGGTCCCTGGTGCCGTCCGGCAGGGTCACCACCGCGCGCAACGCCCCGGCGCGCAACAGGTTCCCGCGGATCCGTCTCCCGGACCGGCGGCCGGCGACCGCGGGCGGCAGCAGGATCGCCACGGTCCCGCCGGGGCGCACGTGGGCCAGGCAGTGCTGCACCCAGGCCAGTTCCGGTTCACCGCGCGGCGGCACGCCGTACACCCAGCGCGCGTCCCCGGCCAGTTCCTCGTGCCCCCAGGCCCGTTCGTTGAGCGGCGGATCGCACAGCACCGCGTCGGCGACTTCGGTACCGAAAGCGTCGCGCCGCAGTGAATCGCCCGCGACCACCCGCGCGTCGATCCCGGCCAGGCGCAGGCGCGTGCCGGTCATCGCGGCGGAAGTTTCGTCCAGGTCCTGGCCGGACGCGCGCGGCGCGGCGGCGGCGAGCAGAAGCGCGCCGGTGCCGCAGGCGGGGTCGAACACCGAGTCGACCCGGCCGGCCAGCCGCGCCATCAGCTCGGCGATCGGCCCAGGGGTCACCGGCAACCGGCGGACGTGCACCTCCTGGTAGCGCTCGTAGAGGAACTCGAACACCGCGCGGCGGCCGAGTTCGCCCAC